>CAVIGE010000022.1:0-34495 GCA_963642325.1 Prevotella sp. CAG:279 | reverse complement strand
ATCCGATAAGCACTTGATTTTTTGCGGGATTTTATATACACTTGTCATATAAGTTAACAGTTTTTTTAATGCTAATTTTTCATTAAGGACACCTTCTTTCGTATATGTATGTTTTGTGGGTAACATAATTATACAGCAAAAGGTGTCCTTTTTGATTGTTTATGCATAAAAAAACTGTAACTTTTTATTCCATATGGTTCTTTACGGTTTTCCGCGTAAACTGTTGGTAAAACTGGCATCTTTTTTCTTAAAAGCGAAATCTCTGTCTTATCTCTTGCAATATCTCTTGCAATATCTCTTGCAATAATCACGATCCCATCCTTTTTAATTTCGCTCTTCAATTCTTCAGAAATATGTCCGTCTGCTTCCACAACATCAAACATCAGAAGCGAATGTACCTTTTCTTTTACGTCCCAGTAGAAAGAATCAAAATCCCCACCATATACGGCAATATCCACATCACTTCTCTCCGTATGAGTTCCTCTTGCACGGGACCCGAAAAGAATAATTTTTTTGACCGAATGTTTCCGGGCAAATGAGCAGACATCTTTCAATACTCCTTCCGGAAGATTATATTTCATTGCTCTCATCGCCTCCCTGTTCTGATATTTACAGGCTTCATTATAATAACATAGATTATCTGTATTATGTAAAAAAACAGATATTGTTTGCAATGGAATCGTGGAACAGGTGGGTTTCCTGTGCCACGTAACTTTCCATTGAGGATCCGCTTTACATCCGCGCAGGCCAGTTAGGAAGACCTTACCCCCATCTATTCACAGAAAAAACGGAGTACCATTACCAGATCCAGTGTGAAAACGTTTCTGAACAGTATCCGGCTGATACGGATTCTACACTCTCGGCTTTACACCTCTCGTGTCTCTTTTTGCAAGTTTAACTTTATTCAGTACGTATGGTTTATCGTGGTAGGTGATAGCGTATTCCTGGCGGCTTTCCAGGAGGTAGGCGTGGTGGATGCGGTCATCGCCGGCAAGCTTCATGCCACGGACACCCAGGGCATTCTTTTTGGTGACGGAAATCTCATTTTTCATGATGCGCAGGAAGTAACCCTTCTCAGACTGGAACACCACCTGGTCCATCTCATCGGCTGCTCCTGCAAATACAAGACGGTCATCCTCTGCAAGCTTCGTAGATACAATAGTCCGCTTGGAAACACGGAACTCCTCTCCTTTCACCAGCTTGCACATGCCATTTTCTGTAACAAAAAGCAACGTGGAAGCAGCTACCTGGCTCAATGGTGCCACATAGAGGATCTGCTCCGTGCTGCTGTCATAATTTCCCAGGTTATCCGCGGGAACTCCCTTGTCACGGAAACGTACCTGTGGAATATCCTCAGCTTTCACTGTATGAAGCTTGCCTGTGTCCGTAAAAATACAGATTCTGTCTGTATTCATACAGGTAAATACATAACGGCTCTCTGCATGGGCAGCTTCTTTATTTCGCTCGTAAGCATTCTTATCAATGAGACGGATGTAACCGAAACGGTCCATCAGGAAGCACACTTCGGTCTCTTCCATCTTCTTCTCCTCGTAAACAGCTTCCTCTGCGTTCTCAATGGAAGTCTTACGCCTGCTGCCGTATTCCTTCTTGATCTGATCCAGTTCCGTCATGATCACCCCTGCCATGGAATCATAATTATTCAGGATATCCTCATAAAGGGCAATATTTTTCATAGTCTCCTCGTGCTCCTTCATCAGGGCATCGATCTCCAGTCCGATCAGCTTATAAAGACGCATATCCAGAATGGCTGTAGCCTGTTTTTCTGTAAATTTCAGTGCTTTTGCCGCTTTTTCGGATGTCTTGGTTTTGAATCGAATCCCTTCCGTGATCCCGTCGGTCAGACATTTTTTTACCTGGTCGCGGCTCTTGCTTCCACGGAGGATCTCGATGATCAGGTCAATGACATCGCAGGCTTTGATGAGTCCTTCCTGGATTTCTCTTTTCTCCTGTTCTTTTGCAAGGAGGGTGGTATACTTCCTGGAATTAACTTCAAACACAAAGTCCACATGATGAGCAATGATCTGCTTCAGTCCTAGGGTTTCCGGCCTTCCATTTGCAACAGCCAGCATGTTGACACCGAAAGTATCTTCCAGACGGGTCTTCTTATAAAGCATATTGGTAAGGTTCTCCACATCTGCATCTCGCTTCAGTTCCAGAACGATACGGATTCCTTCTTTAGAGGACTGGTTGGAAATATCCACGATATCTGTAGTCTTCCTGGTTTCTACAAGAGTTGCGATATCATTTAAGAATTTTCCGATGTTGGCACCGATCATGGTGTACGGAATCTCCGTGATCACCAGCTGCTGACGGCCGCCCTTTAATTTCTCCACTTCCACACGGCCCCGGATACGCAGCTTGCCGGTTCCAGATTCGTAGATTTTCACAAGGTCATCCTTATTTACCACAATGCCTCCTGTCGGGAAATCCGGTCCCTTCAGATAACGCATCAGCCCTCTGGTGCTGATGTCGTTATTCTTCATGTATGCCTTCACCGCATCTACCACCTCACCAAGGTTATGGGGCGGAATGCTGGTAGCCATACCAACTGCGATTCCATCTGCCCCATTCACCAGAAGGTTTGGGATACGTACCGGAAGTACCACCGGCTCCTTCTCTGTCTCATCAAAGTTCGGCATAAAGTCCACAACGTTCTTATCCAGATCTTCCAGAAAAATCTCCTGTGTCAGCTTCTCCAGCCGGGCCTCTGTGTATCGCATGGCTGCTGCCCCGTCTCCCTCGATCGAGCCGAAATTTCCATGTCCGTCTACCAGTGTGCGGCCCTTTTTGAAGTCCTGCGCCATCACTACCAGGGCATCATAGATGGAGCTGTCTCCATGGGGATGATATTTACCCATGGTATCTCCTACGATACGGGCACATTTACGGTATGGGCGGTCGTAGCGGATACCCAGCTCATACATGTCATAAAGAGTACGGCGCTGTACCGGCTTTAATCCGTCACGCACATCCGGCAGTGCTCTGGAAATGATAACGCTCATGGCGTAGTCTATATAAGATTTCTGCATGATCTCCGCATAATCGGTGCGGATAATATTCTCCTGTTTCGTGTTCATAATTTATTCTCCCAATCTCCATCCGGAAAGCTTCCTATTAAATTGCCTGCTGTTATCAGATATCCAGCTCCGCATCTGTAGCATGTTCATAGATAAATGCCTTACGTGGCGGAACATCGCTTCCCATCAGGATCTCCGTTACATCCGAAGCCATGCGGGCATCCTCGATCTCCACACGTTTCATCATCCTGGTCTCCGGATTCAGTGTAGTATCCCAGAGCTGCTGGGCGTCCATCTCTCCCAGACCCTTATATCTCTGGAGGGTAAAGCTTCCCGGCTTATGGCTTCTGCGGTATTTCTCCAGGGCCTTGTCATCGTAGAGATATTCCTCCTTGCCCTTCTTCGGCATAACCTTGTAAAGAGGCGGCATGGCAATATAAACATGTCCCTCATAGATCAGTTCCGGCATGAAGCGGTAGAACAATGTCAGAAGCAGTGTCGAGATATGGGCACCGTCCACGTCCGCATCGGCCATGATCACAATCTTGTCATAACGCAGCTTCGCGATATCAAAATCGTTTCCGTAGCCTTCGGAAAAGCCACAGCCAAATGCATTGATCATGGTCTTGATCTCCGCGTTGGCCAGCACCTTGTCGATGGTGGCTTTCTCCACATTGAGGATCTTGCCACGGATCGGAAGGATTGCCTGGTAATTACGGTCTCTTGCTGTCTTGGCTGAACCACCGGCAGAATCTCCCTCTACGATAAAAATCTCACAGAGTGAAGGATCCTTCTTCTCACAGTTCGCCAGCTTTCCGTTGGAGTCAAAGGAATATTTCTGTTTGGTGAGAAGGTTGGTCTTGGCACGTTCCTCGGTCTTACGGATCTTCGCCGCCTTTTCCGCACAGGAAAGTACCGTCTTCAGAGTTTCCAGATTCCGGTCAAAATACAGTACCAGCTGCTCTCCAGCTACCTTGCCGGCAGCCCTGGAGGCATCCTGGTTATCAAGCTTGGTCTTGGTCTGGCCCTCAAAACGGGGTGCTGGATGCTTGATGGATATTACGGCTGTCATACCATTTCGGATATCCGCTCCTGTAAAGTTGGGATCCTTGTCCTTCAGCACACCGATCTCGCGTGCATAGGTGTTCATCACGGTTGTAAATGTAGTCTTAAATCCGGTCAGATGGGTACCACCCTCTGCATTGTAGATATTGTTGCAGAAGCCAAGGACATTCTCACGAAACTCATTGGTAAACTGGAAAGCTGCCTCTACCTGGATTCCATCTGCCTCTCCTTTAAAATAAACCGGATCGTGAAGGGGCTGCGTATTCTTGTTAAGGTCACGGATAAATCCTACGATTCCTTCCGGTTCATGATATTCGATGTCCTCCGGTATCTCACCTCTCCTGTCCTCAAAATGGATGGTAAGCTCCGGATTCAGATAGGCGGTCTCATGAAGACGGCTCTTCACATCTGCTGCACCAAAGCGTGTCTTCTCGAAAATCTCCGGATCAGGAAGAAAATTGACGCAGGTTCCTGTTCCTTTGGATTTTCCAAGCTTCGGAAGAAGTCCTTCTTCCAGCTCAATGGTTGGGATTCCCCGTTCATAATGGTCATGATGCACATAACCGTCACGGCTGATCTTAATATCCAGATACGTGGACAGGGCATTCACTACTGAAGATCCCACACCATGAAGTCCTCCACTGGTCTTATATGCGGAATTATCAAACTTACCACCGGCATGGAGAGTTGTAAAAACAAGACGCTCTGCCGAAATTCCCTTGGCATGCATGTCAACCGGTATTCCACGTCCATTGTCCTCTACGGTGCAGGAACCATCCTTCTCAAGAACCACATGGATCCGGCTGCAGTATCCTGCAAGATGCTCATCTACTGCATTATCCACAATCTCATATATCAGATGGTTCAGTCCCTTTCTGGATACGCTTCCGATATACATACCGGGGCGTTTACGTACGGCCTCAAGGCCTTCCAGGACAGAGATACTGCCCGCATCATAAGTGTCTTTCTTTGCCATTCCACTGATTCCTTTCTTTGTTGTTGTTCGAACATTTGTTTGTATTATATCAAAAATAACTGATTATTTCAACTCTTTTTTGTTGACACAGCTTATCTATTCTATCAAAAGCCCCTGGAAACTGCAAGCAAAAACAGGAACCAGAAAAATGAAGCGAAAAAATAAATACCTGAAGCGCATACCTCTCCTCCCTAGTACAGCGTAAATTAAGTATCTGCTATATTGGCGCAGAATGATTTTCTCATATGCAAGGCGGAGGAATGAGGCGTAGCGGTGGCTACGGCGATTGACGACAACGCAGCAGATGAAAAATCAGACAAGTCAATGTGGCGATTACTTAATATTCGCTGTACTAGTCAAGCGGATATTCGAAATCCGCATTCGCCGCTTACCTGATTCGATTAAAAAGAGGCTGTGCCTTAACGATTTTTATCGCCAAAGCAACAGCCCCTGCATCTTCTGATATCAGCCCTTTAATCTGCACACCATATCCCATAGTGCTTTTGCTGAATTGAAGTTGTCCGGAATGATATCTGCCGGAGTGATCGTGATATCAAATTCGTCCTGCAATTCACTTACGATAGATAAAATTGCAAAAGAATCCAAAATACCATCGTCAATTAAAGTTGTGCAGTTTTCATAATCTGCATCCGGCTGAATGTCTTCCAGAATTTCCATTAATTTTTCCATGATTCTTTCTCCTTATTGTTTACTTTTCATTCAGTATACCATGTCTCACTCTTTTTTTCGATAATTTAGAAAATTATTTTATACCATTCATATACGGGATTACCCAAAGCACCAGAAGAATTACCGTCACAATGATACCAATGCCCGCAGAAAACCTTGCCCACAGGAATGTTGACTGGATATCCTTCGGATTCTTTTCGGACTCTGGCATTACAAAAAGTATTGCACGTGCCTGTTTCTCTTCCTCTGTCACCCGGGTAAGGGCTGAACCAATAAACATTGCCACTGCACTGCAAACGATCCCGACAATACTCGGATCCAGATAAACCGGAAGTGTAATTCCACGGAAAGTTGTAAAGACTCTCAGCCCAAAGCTTCCCAGAAGGCCAAAGAGCATTCCACAAAATGCACCCGTCTTTGTCACTCTCTCACTGAAAATTGCCATTACTGCCACCGGCATCCAGGAGCAGGCAGCAATACTTCCTCCCAGGAACATGATCCAGAAAATGGATGGTGGGTTCAATACTGCGACCACCAGTACGATCGCAGCGACAACCGCCATTGCGATTCTGCCCGCACGGATCGAGGTTGCCTCATCTTTTTTCATGATATCATTTGCCACAGACGCACCGATCAGAGAAAGGAACGTTGTCGCAGAAGAAATTCCGGCAGAAAGTACACCGGTAAGAAGAACCACACCTAAGACTTTCGGAAGAAGATTCATCGCTGCCCAGATCATAACCTGAGAAGAATCTTCCATTCCCGGATTCACTACATTTACCATTACCGCTGCCATTCCAACCAGAAATTCAAGAAGAAATACTCCCAATGCCGAAATCGGTGCTGACTTGATTACAGTATGTTCATTTTTAGCCATCAGATAACGGCTTGACTGCCATGGTCCAACCATACAAACAGACATCCATACCACGCCGTATACAAGCCCCCAGATCACATTGTCCCTTCCATTATCATATAATGGTCCCGGTTTTCCGCCCCAGGAAAGTATCCCTGCGGTCTGTGGATCTGCTGTGAGTGCTTTAATTGCCGGAAACCAGCCACCGACACTGTGTGCGATCATCAGTGTCGCAATAACCAGCGCAGCAGTAAACACACTTGCCATGATCGTATCTGTGATCAAAACACCGCTCGACCCCGAAGTAATGGTAATGATCGTAAATGCCACCAGCGCGATCGTGATACACACATTATATTTTACCCCCGTAACCGTCTGCATCAGGGTACCGATCCCCTGCATAACAGAAAGAAGATAAACCGTCATCATGATGATAGCTGTGACTGCTGCCAGTATCCGCATCTTTTCTGAGCAGAATCTCTTTCCAAAAAATTCCGGAATTGTAAGAACCTGGCTCCTGCGAAGATAACGTCCAAAGAAAATGGCTCCTACAATATAACCAGCCGACTGCATTCCCGCAAAAATCAATATTGAAGAAAATACCCCCTCATAGCACTGGGCTGCATCTCCCATAAACATTCCTGTACTCGTGTAAGAGGCAATCATCGAACCGGCAATCAGAAGCACCGGTGCCCGTCGTCCTGCTACATAAAAATCATTTGCATCCTTTACTTTTCTGCTGACAACGATCCCCACCAGTATATAAGCTGCCATTGCCATACACATGCCAATAAAATAAACATTCATTTTTTCTGCCCTCTCTTCTTATCTGTGTACGGCTCAAAGTCTTTTTTAATCTGTCTGTACCCCAGTGCACCAGCCAGGGTAAGCCATCCTCCGAGAAATAAAACAATTACGATTTCCATACTTATACTCCTTCTATAGATTGTCTCATCTGGCCTTTGTTTTGATCATTTCTTTCAGCTTCTGACGGTCAATTTTGCCATTAAGGTTATATGGCATAAGATCCAGATGATATTTTCTATTCGGAAGCATATAGGCCGGAACCGAAGCCTTTAACTGATCCATCACGTCATGCTCATCTGCTTTTCCTGTATAGAACATCACAATTCTCGATTTTTCGGAATCGTAGAGACAGCAGTTTGCCTCCACACCCTCTATTGCAGAAACTGCTGTTTCAATCTCGCCAAGCTCGATACGATGTCCCATATGTTTGATCTGAAAATCTTTTCTGGACATATAGACCAGCTCACCATATTCGTTATACTGTGCAAGATCACCTGTACGATATATGATTTCTCTGTAATTCGTGTTCAGCGGATTCTGCACAAAAACTTCCTGTGTTTTTGCCGGATCATTATAGTAGCCATACGCAAGACCACAGCCTCTTACGCAGACCTCTCCAATCTCCCCTTCACCCGCCAAGTGATCATCTTCTGTCAAAAGAAAGACATCTGTATTTTTGCAGGCTTCTCCCATCGGCAGACGTTCACTCTTGTCAAATTTTCTGTTAACCGTATAGGCAGTACAAGTATCTGCAGCTTCCGTTGGACCGTAAAAATTCACATATCGTGCGTCCGGATACTCTTCCATCCACATATTCAGTTGTTTGACCGGCATCACTTCGCCGCCAAAAAACACATTTCGTAATTCCGGAAGATGCGGTGAACCCAGTGCATGAAACGTCGCAACAAGGCTCAGTGCAGACGGAACCCAGTAAATCGTATTTACTTCATGATCATAAAGATACTGCATCAGCATTCCCGGGAAAGAAAATATCTTATGTGGTACAATATGCATTGTCGCACCGTTTCTCAGGCATTGATAAATATCAAATACAGACATGCTGAAATAAAACGGTGTCTGGTTTCCCATAATGATCGTATCATCAATATGAAATTTTACTGCGCTCCACTCTATAAAATCGATCAGTGCCCTCTGTGAAATAATGACACCCTTTGGCGTACCGGTAGAACCAGATGTGAAGAGCACGTATAATACATCGGTATCTATCACTTTATCATTCACAGCCTGAACTGCACTTTCATCTGCCATCTCCCTCTGCATTGCTTCATAGACCAGAATCTCACAGTCTGCCGCAAAGCCTTTCACTTCCTCTACGTGTGCCTCGTCCGTGATCACAGCTGACGGATGAAGTGTATTCATGATCTTCTCAATGCGCGATGCCGGCATCTTTGTATCAAGCGGGGTATAAAAGTTCCCGCTATACGCACATCCCATAAATGCCGGAATGCATTCTACTCTTTTGTCAAGAAATATTGCAATCGGTTTTTTAAAATATGCCGCACGTATCAATGCCATTGCCACACACTGTGCCTCTTTACGGAGTTCCCTAAATGTAATACTTCTCTTTTCATCTGTGATTGCGGTTTTGTTCCCGTATTTACGGGCAGATTCTTCCAGATAATCTGTAACAACTCTTATCATCTGCTACCTCCTACTGTTGTTTTGCGGCTGCGTCATTCAATATCTGCGCAAGAACTTTCGAGTATGCTCTTGCAGCCTCTCCGTTCATATGACCATCATAATCCGTATAGGCCTTTGCAGCATGTGTAAACGCTTTAAAATATTGTGTATTGAAGTTGATATAATCCACATCCATTTTTTCAAAGAATTCACCAAAATATTTCCATGCAGCATTATAATTATCACTGTGATCTTTCAGTGTTGCAATCGGAACCGGTGTTGTTACTGCTACAAATTCAATATCATTTTCTTTGCAGAAAACGATCAGCTTCTTCAGATATTCCATATTGGACGGAACTACTTTGCCATCCTCATACAGTTTGATATCTGTCTTTTTCAGCCTGGAAATATCCACCGGATATCTCTCGATAAAACCACTTTCATGGTATTCCTGTGAATCACTCTTAAGATCTGTGATGCTGTAATCCTTTTTTACTTTCTGAAGAAATGTATCCTTCACCTTCGGTAATTCATAACTCAGAGAATACTCATACCACGGAAACAGGATCGTACGAAAATTGCATTTCGCAATTGAATTCCAGAAGTATTCCAGTTTTGCCTTCGAAAAGGGAAATTCATGGTAAAACAACAGGTAGTTGTTACCTTCTTCCTTTTCAGAAACAAAATATCCCGGATCCACCTCGTAAATGATTCTTTTCGGACTCTGTTTCTCGGCAACAAGTCTGGCAAGATAATACGCATCAATCCCATATTCTCCGCCAACACATAAATTATGTCCTGTCCTGCCGGTGACTTCTTCCATCACCTCTGGATCGATATCCATTTTTCCATGAGAGGTGCCCAGAATAATATCATCAAACTGTTCCGTGACGACTGCATGAACATCATTTCTCATAAATGTACATGGATAGAGTGCAGTATCCAGTCCCCTAAGGAGGACACCACATATTACAAGTACAAGAACTGTTTTTAATATCTTTTTAGAACTGTGCATAAATAAACCCTCTCGCTGCTGCTGTGGAACCAAAAAATCCAATGGAAGCCAACAGACAAAAATATACTGCAACTGTAACAGGAAGAGGCAATTTGGCCAAAGCTTCCCTGATTTTCATGCCTCTTTCCTGAAGCACGCCAACTATAAACAAGATCACACATCCAACCGCCAGGATAATCAATGCATATGGTGTAAATGCTGTTCCCTGTCGGCCTGCCGGAATCTGTAAAATCTGTGACAGATCGAATCTGGTTACTGACAGTTTCATCATATGCATGGCAGCACCCATATCGTCCGGACGGTCAAAATACATGCTGATCACAGTAAGAATAAATGTCCTGACCACAGTAAATATATAATACCATGTCTCTTCTCCACTGATATGAAGTCTCTTTTTCCAGCTGCGGTAATTTCCCGCCATAAGACCGCTGAATGCAATGATCAGTCCGTTATACAAACCATAGATGATATACTTCCAGGCGGCACCATGCCATACACCCACAACAAAGAATACAATGATATTTGCAAGGCAGATTGGAAGGGTACGTCCTGTCTTTTTGCCGAAGACTTTTTTTGCCCATTTACCGAAGCTTCCCATCCAGTGCGATAATGTAACCGGGTAAAAAACATAATCCTTCATCCATGTACCGAGAGTGATGTGCCAGCGATGCCAGAAATCTGTAATGGAAACCGCAAAAAACGGACGCCTGAAGTTTTCATCCAGTTCAATCCCAAACATAGAGGCAATACCGATGACAACATCCATCCCTCCGGAAAAATCTGCATATAACTGAAGCGTGTATAAAAGGATGCCAATCAGTGCAAGACCGTTGTACTGATCCGGATTCGCAAAAATTTCATCTACAAATACCGCTGCCCAGTCAGCAAGGATCATTTTTTTGAAGAATCCCCATAAAATACGCTCAAAGCCTCTGACAATATTTTTACCTTCAAATTTGTGTGGTATATAAAGCTGCTTTGCAAGACGACTGTATCTTCCGATCGGTCCCTGAAGAATCTGCGGAAAGAAGGATACAAACAGCGCGTATTTTAAAGGATTCTTCTCTGCTTTGCAGCGCTTCCAGTAGACATCCAGAAGATATCCGGATGACTGAAAAGTATAAAATGAAATCCCAAGTGGAAGCAGGATCGCCATTCCCCTTAAATTCATGTGAAACAATGCATTCAGGTTCTCGATTACAAAATTGGTATACTTAATCACGCCAAGCATGCCAAAGTTTAATATCAGCCCCAAAATCAGTATGTTCCGTGCAGCTTTATGACTCTCCTTTATCTCCATTTTTTCGATCATAAGTGCTGCAAACCATGTAACAACCGTGGAAAACAGGATAAATACAACGAATCCTGTCCCCCCCGCTATGTAATAAATGTAGCTGAATACCAGGAGTACCAGCCATTGCCATTTGTGTGGAACTATATAATAAACCAGCACAGCTGCCACCACAAACAGCAGAAACAGATTTGATACTAACGACATAACAATTCTCCTGCATAGACCACAGCAGGGTACTGCACTAATTTCTTAATGCAGCACCCTGCTTTTTTATATTCGTTTAGTTTAAAAGCGCATCATCCAGGCATCCATCATCAGAAGTGCCGTCATCAGAACCACCATCATCAGAACCACCATCATCAGAACTGTTATCATAATCGTAACTGTCGTCATAATCATAGCTGTCATCATAGTCATAGCTTTCATTGTAATCATAGCTCTGATCATAGTCATAACTGTTATCATAGCTTTTTGTTGTCGTCTTCGCAGCCGGTGCTGCTGTCGGAGTCGGAGCTAATGCTTTTTCGTTTCCCATGGTATTAATGTTTTTTTCCTGGCTAGTGCTGTCGAACACGAGATATGCTACACTTCCATCCAGATGAAGCTCTGCTTCTTCCGTATCGCCAAATGGGAATGTATGGATTTCTGAGGTTGTTCCATCTTCAAAAGTAAGCTGAATATTATATTTCAGAATTTCTTTTTCTGCCTCAGTCTGCTCCTCTTTTTCGGCATTCTCTGACTTTTCCGCATCGGTGTTTTCATCTTTTTTATTGGGGTCAAACCACAGTTCACGTTCTTCATCTACTGCAAACTTGTCGTCATCTTCCAGAAAATTATCCGGATATTTCTCATCTTTTTCGTTTTTCACAGCAAAACCAACGATTGCTTTCCCGGTCAGGTTCTTAAGTTTTACATTCAGAATGCCTTCTGTATCCTTCTCTGGTTTCTCACCGATGATTTTTAACTCTTCTGTCTTTTCCTCAGGATCTGCATCTGCCTTTGTCGTGTCTTCTGTCTGTGCCGCGGCATCTGCAGCCATAGCTGTCTGTGCAAATAACATACTGCTTCCAAGCATTGCAGTCATTAAAACCGTTACAAGTTTTCTTTTCATGATCTTGTCCTCTCCTGTTGTCTCTTATTTTGTTTTGGAATATTTCAGAGTTCCCTTCTGTCCGTATGTAATCTTATATCCGGTATAACCCTTTTTGCCGTACTCACTCTGGAAGTTCGGATCATATACATAGGTTTTTCCTTTGCTTTTGATCTCAACCCAGGCATGAGGTGCTTTACCTTTACCTTTCTTTACATAGCCACTTACATATTTTGCATCGTATCCTGCTACCTTCGCCATCTGGTAAAATGTAGCTGCCATTACATAACAGTCACCACCGCCTGTCTGAAAGCCATACTGTGCATAATAAGCAGCATTTTTCTTTGCAACTCTGTAATTTCCCACATAACGCAGGGACGATGACCAGTTAAATGCCTTTTTCAGGCTGCCATTGCACTTCTGAAGACGAATCGCAGCCAGCGTCTCAACAGATGACAGTTTTCTGGCATGACCATTCTTCTCGATTTTATAATAAGTCTTGGCATTATATTTGTAATATTTCCTGTCTGTCACAAGCTTGCCATTCTTCGCAAAGACATAAGTGTATTTGCCAATTTTCTTTACACCGGTAACTTTCTTACCATTTTTGTCATAATAGTATTTATGGTCTTTGCTCCATGCATTTTTTAATGCTTTTGTAGCTGTAGTAGCTGTAGCTGCTACAACTGTCTGTAACTGCATGGTCGAAACCGCCGGAGCTGCCGCAATCACAGCACTGAGGAGCATCGCGGTAATTTTCCTGTTCATTTTCATACTTTCATTCCTTTCTATTCATATCTCTGCATAATACTCTCTACAATTTCAGAGCTTTCACCCTTTCCGGAAGGGCGCAATACACTCAGTTCAACATTATTATATACATAGGTTATATCTGATCCCTTTCCAAAGCAGGAGTTTTTGTTAACATATTTCTTTTTGTATTTACCAAGCAGTTTCTTGATCTGTTTCGCATTCTTATTCGTCTTTGCCGCATTTCTGTATATTACGGTTTTTTTCTTGTCGTATACCCCTTTCGAATTGAAATAATAAAGGTTCGGAACCGCATATGCAGAAGTACTTCCACAGCGAAGGCCTTTCACCATATGTCCCTGATAATCAAATCCATAATATTGGCCTTTGATTTTTTTTACAAGAACTCCTGTTTTACCCATAGAGTTTTTATTTGCATGATATGCTTTGCCATTTTTATCAAAATAAAATCTATAACTTTTTCCTTTTATCTTGATGGTACGCCACTGATTACGGACTTTTTTGCCATTTTCATAAGCATAGTACTTATTCTTGAGTACCGTTTTGGCCGCTGCCTGCACCGTAACCGGCTGTGTTGCTGCCGAAACGACCGGTGTTGCCACGAAAAGCATGAACAATAGCATCGCCATAATTTTTTTAAATTTTTTCATAGCTCTTCTCTCCTTCATTTTTCTGTCAAGCGGATATTCGTAATTGAGGCTGGATCCTGCCTGATTCGGTTAAACATTTTATAACATTAGAATTTTATTCTGTATTGTACAGTATACGATGGACGTGACCTTGTCCCAAACAGAGTCCCGTACATATTGTCATAATAAAGGCCGTCAATCATCACAAAACTATGTCCATCCGGAATGGTGATCACATAGGGCTGATATCCTAATTCTTTTGCAACTGCCGCCACAGAACTGGAAATGCCATAACAGTTGCCGGTCAGCCCATTCTGAAACATCTGAAGAGCATATTTATACACCCATGTCTTCGTTTTAAATTCGGATGGTGTCGGATCCATATAACCAACAAAGCGATTATACCATATGATCTGATTAAAACAGGCCCTGAGCTTCTGACGTCTGCTCATTCCAGAAGTTGTATAACGTGCAATAAAATTTCTTGCCGCCATCTTGCAAAGTGCCTTCGTAGAAGTCGTATACCCATTCTTATTCAATCTAATGCCATCTACGGTTTTATTTGCCACGCATTTTCCATTTTGGTATGCATAATATACCTTGCTTCCAAATTTCTTCCAGCCTTTTACAGCCCTGCCTTTTTTGTCTACAATATAACTTATACCTTTTATTTTGACTACTTTTGTATTTTTCGGAACCACCTTACGCGCATACTGATCAAATATATAATAGACTCCTTTGACCTTGCACGCCCCACCTCTTGCTGCGATACCATTTGACTTAAACCAGTAATAGCTGCCTTTGATCTTTTTCCACTGGTTCTTTACAGGCTTGCCCCTCACATAATAACGATATCCGGCTTTTTCTTTGATAAGTCCCTTTTTTACTTTTGCCACCGGAGTCGGGGTTGCAGTAATTTTAACCTTTCCATCTGCGTTTTCGCCTGTAGCTCTGTCTTCTGCATATACATCTATCGTTACAAATGTCAGCACCAGGAACAACGCAAACATGGCAGTCAAAATATGGAATCGAAATACTTTCTTCCCCTTCATATCAACTTCCTCCTTCGCTTCATAGACTATATTATAATATATCCTGTATAGAAATTCAATGTATCTGAATAATTTTTACAGTACTGAAATCGTTATGGTTACTGTTCACACGCCAATGTCCCGCACATCGCGAGGTGTGTTGCTATAAATGGAGTGACGTAACACTTATTATAAAATTCCTCAAAAAATTTCAAAAAAGTGCTTGCATTTCAAGAAAAAGTGTTATATACTGACGAAGTCGGTTGAGGGAAGTAACCTGAACGACTGAAACAAATGAATATGGCCAGTTGGTCAAGGGGTTAAGACGCCGCCCTCTCACGGCGGAAACACGGGTTCGATTCCCGTACTGGCTATCAGGAAGGAGCAGCTGAATTTTTTATTCCGGCTGCTTTTTTTGTATATATGCTGTAGAGCGTAAATTTAAGGGCAGCAATATCATATATTGTTTGTATGATATAGTTGCCCTTTTTCTTTATGTATCTTTATTTTCTCGTTACTGTTCGCTCCGTTCACAGCAACACACTTCGCGATGCACAGAATTTATGCTAATCGCATAAATTCGCGCCGTATGTCTCGGGATTTTGGCATATTCATGCCAAAACACCTCGCGGAACAGTGGCGTGTGAACAGTAACATTTTCTCTTCTGTAGGATTCTGGCTTATGCCTGGATAGATTCTGCTCCTGCCGGGATTATTCCCTTTGCCTGCAACAGTATCACGATCGTATCCTGTGTGTCTTTTAGATGCTTAAGATCCACATTAACCATGCGGTCAAATTTCTTTTCAAGCAATCTCTGACGGCCTTCCAGTGTATCCTGCCGGTTCTTGATCGATGCCAGTTCTTTGTCGATGCCGTCCAGACGTGCATCAATCCCATCCAGGCTGCCAAGCATCTGCTTCTGGCCTTCAACCAGCATCTCCAGCATTTCTCTGTCTGTCATAAATCTATCCTCCCTTCCTGTGTGATGCCCCCATTCTAGCACAATACGTTCAGTAAAGCAAGCACAGCTGGTGAGCGGGCAGTAAGCAGATCGTTCCCTTTTTTATTTTTCAATATCCTCCGCCGGTTCAGCCGGAATGAATACTCTCTTCTTTTCTTTTTTCTCTTTCTTCACAGCCTTTGCATGCTCTGTGGCTTCACGGCAAAATTCCATCTGGGAATTTACCAGTGTTTTGCCTCGCTTATCCTGTTTCTCATAGGTTCCATCAGGCTGCAGGATATGTGCTTTTACATTGTCGCAAAATTCCAGGTCCAATATATGCAGGATCTCTTTTTTGATGGCTTCATCCTCCACAGGAAAAACGATCTCCACACGACGGTCAAGGTTACGCGGCATCCAGTCTGCACTTCCCATGTAGATTTCATCAGATCCCCCATTTCTGAAATAGAAAATACGGCTGTGCTCCAGGAAATTACCTACAATGGAACGCACATGGATATTTTCACTGATGCCAGGGATTCCCACCTTCAAACAGCAGATTCCACGTACCAGAAGATCAACCTTCACCCCACAGGAAGAAGCATAATACAAGGCAGCCATGATCACAGGATCACAGAGAGAATTCATCTTTGCCACAATATGGGCTTCTTCTCCGTTTTTCGCATGCTCCGCTTCTCTCTCGATCATTTTCACAAAGCGGTCCTTCATCCAGATCGGCGCAACGATCAGCTTATTCCACCGTTTCGGCTCAGAATATCCGGAAAGCATGTTAAATACAGCCGTTGCATCCTCACCAAACCGCTCATCACAGGTAAAAATACCGCAATCCGTATAAAGCTTCGCTGTAGAATCATTATAGTTTCCTGTCGCCAGATGTACATATCTGCGGATTCCGTTCTCTTCTCTTCTTACGACCAGGGTGATCTTACTGTGCGTCTTCAGGCCTACCAGACCATAAATTACGTGGCAGCCTGCTTTCTCCAGCATTTTCGCCCAGACAATATTATTTTCCTCATCAAAACGCGCTTTCAGTTCCACAAGAACCGAGACCTGCTTGCCATTTTCAGCAGCCTGTGCAAGTGCCGCAATGATAGGGGAATTGCCGCTGACACGGTATAGCGTCTGTTTGATTGCCAACACATCCGGATCCTTTGCCGCCTGCCGCACAAAATCCACCACCGGATCAAAGCTCATATATGGATGATGGAGGAAAACATCTCCTTCACGGATCACCTGGAAGATATCTTTATCATTCTGAAATGCAGGAACTGCGGCAGGTTTGTATTTCGGTTCCTTAAACTGATCATAGCCCTCAATACCATAAACCTTCATCAGCATAGTCAGATCCAGCGGTCCATTAATAAAGAAGATATCGTCCCCATGAACCTGAAATTCCATTTTCAGGATATCCAGAAGCCTTGGATCCATCTTATCCTCCGCTTCCAGGCGGATCACCTCGCCCCACTGACGCTTTTTCAGCTGTTTCTGGATCTCCACCAGAAGATCCTCTGCCTCGTCCTCATCAATAGAGAGGTCTGCATTACGCATGATCCTGTACGGGTGCGCGCAGATCACATCATAGCTCAAAAACAGCTTATCGATATTTCTTTCAATGATCTGCTCCAGAAGAGTCACGGTTGTATGTCCTTTTTTTTCGGAAGGAATGATCACCACTCTCGGAAGCACAGAGGGAACCTGCACTGTGGCAAAATCAATCTCTTCTTTTCCCTTCTTTGTATCCTTTTTGGAAAGAAGTGCCCCTATATTCAGTGTCTTGTTTCGGATCAGAGGAAACGGTCTGGAGGAATCCATGGCCATTGGCGTAAGGACCGGATATACATTATCCTCAAAATACTGATCCACAAACTCCTTCTGCTTTTCGGAAAACGCCTCGTGTTCAAAGATCACATGAAGTCCCGCTTTCTCCAGAGCAGGAACCAGAGACCTGTTCAGGGTACTGTACTGCACATGAACCAGATCGTGTGTCTGCTGGCTGATTGCCTTCAGCTGCTCCCTTGCCGTCATTCCTGCAATATCTGTTTTCTTATAGCCTGCGTGAACCTGATCCTTCAAAGATGCCACACGGACCATATAGAACTCATCCAGATTCGAGGATGTGATGCTCAGAAATTTCAGTCTCTCAAACAGGGGCAGGCTTTTGTCCCTGGCTTCACTTAAAACCCTGTCATCAAACTTGATCCAGCTTAGTTCCCTGTTTACAAAATATTCCGGTTTTTCAAATTCTTTAAAATTCATACGCAAAACCCTCCTCCGTTATGCTCTTCCTTTCTTTCTCAGTTCCAGCCGTATTCCAAATACCTCTTCAAAAAACTCCGTCTTATCCTTCAAAAGCCCCAGTTCCAGGGATACATCCTTTGCAGAATCTATGATCAGATAAAGAACACGGTCTTTCAGCTTTACAGTAAGACCCTTCACCTTCTGGTAATGGCTTCTGTCCATGGCATTGGCCAGCCGTAAAATTGCAGCCAGCTTGGCAGTCAGAAGATAATTCTCCCTGCTCATGGCCATCTCCCTGTTAAGCTCCTCATAGCAGCCGAATTCTCTTGTATTATACCGCACAGCACTTGCGATCACCTGGCGTTCTTTTGTAGAAAGGCCAATGATCTCTGTTGCCATGATGATCTGATAGGAATATTCTGCCACATCTGTCATGCTGATGTATTTTCCACAGTCATGAAGAAGTACTGCGATCTGCAGAAGAAGACGTTCTCTTTTTCCCATTCCATGGATCTTCTTTGTGCTGTCAAAAATATCCAGTGCCAGATTACAGGTTCCTGTAAGATGGTTCTTTCCGCTGGAATAACGCCTGGCTATATTTCTGGAAGCCACCAGGATATCATTTTCAAAATTGTGGGCACTTTTCAGATATTTGTTTTTTTCCGCATAATCGTAGGCAATTCCATCCAGTAGGGAAACTCCCGGGATCCACAGAGCCTCTGTCTGGAAAAGCTCTATAAAATTACGGATGATGACCATGTTCGGAACGATCAGGGACGCGTATTCTGGTTCCAGTTCCATAGATTCTGCCAGATCATAATCTGACATATTCACGATGGTCTCATACTTTTTCAGAAACTCTGTCTTTGTGATCACATTCTCCCTGGACTTATCCTGGAATATCGTATCTGTAAGAAAATCCCCCATCAGAATCAGATTGGAAATCTCTTTATCCTTCAGATAAAGCCTCTGGAAGCTCATAAGATCATTACGGATAAATTCCTCTACCAGCCTGTCATAATGCGGCGTTGTTTTCTCCAGGGTTCCCAGACGCTGACGGATACGGAGGCTTCCCATGCGGATGCTCTGGGTCAGCACCAGCGCATCCTTGTCAAAAACGGATACCTGCAGGTTTCCGCCTCCGATATCCAGGATCGCTGTTCCTTTCTGAATGGCTTTTTTGAATCCTGCTTCAATGGCCGCAATGGATTTGTAGCCAAGAAAATGCTGTTCCGCATTACTCAGGATTTCTACCCGGATGCCGGTTCTCTGGTAGATCTGTTCCAGAATGATCACCGGATTTTCCAATTCACGGAGAGAGCTTGTTGCACAGGCGCGCCAGCTTCCCACTCCGAAATCTGCCATCATACGTTTAAAATCGATCAGAATCTCGCAGAGCTCGTCCACAGTTTCCATCTCCAGACGCCCTGCTGCATAGGTTCCCCGTCCCAGTTCCAGCTGATAACGGACATCGTTGATCTCTTTAAATCCGGTTTTCTTTGACATCTCAAAGATCTTCATACTGACCTCATAGGATCCTATATCAATTGCCGCAAAGGTTGTCACAGCCATAGTTCATCATCCTTTCCCCCAATATACAGGTGGACTATTTCTTTTTTTCTTCCTCTGTTCCCACGATGTAATCAATAAACTGCTGCGCGGCCCGCCCTGTCAGGCCGCCATGGGAAATTTCCCACTGATTAGCCTTAAGAAGAAGCTCATCCTCCGCCATGGTAACACCATAGCGGGCTGCCAGTGTACGGACAATCTCCTGGAACTGTTTTTTATCCGGCTTGCCAAAATAAATACGGACACCGAAACGGTACACAAGGGAAAGCTTCTCCTGTACTGTATCGGAAGAATGCAGATCATTGTCATCCGCAATCTCCAGCTTGTCAGTTGCGCGCTCCCGCACAAGATTACGTCGGTTACTTGTTGCATAGATCAGGACATTGTCCGGTTTTTTCTCAAGACCGCCCTCGATCACAGCTTTCAGATATTTATATTCGATCTCAAATTCCTCAAAGGAAAGATCATCCATATAAATGATAAAACGGTAGTTACGGTTTTTGATCTGGGCGATCACCTCATTGAGATCCTGAAACTGATGCTTATAGGCCTCAATGATACGGAGTCCCTGATCATAATACTGGTTCAGGATACCCTTGATACTGGAAGATTTACCGGTTCCCGCATCACCGAAAAGCAGACAGTTGTTCGCCTTTCTGCCCTGGACAAAGGCCTCCGTATTATCGATGAGTTTCTTCTTCGCGATCTCGTATCCTACCAGATCGTCAATTTTTACATGCGCGATCCTTGTGATCGGCTGGATCTCCACCCTTCCATTCTCATCATGCCCGATACGGAATGCCTTGTGGAGTCCAAGCTTTCCCACACCGAAATCTTTATAAAATGCTACCATATCATCCATAAATTCTTCGGTTGTAGCCGCTTCTGCCAGAGTTTTGCTCATCTGGCAGATCCGGTTACGGATCCTGGTATTAAAAAGCTTGCTGTTCTCATCTGGGGTCTGATAATCACAGATCACCTTACAGCATGCTGTCTGGAATACTGTATCAAAAACTGTAATATCAAAATCATACACTTCTTTAAAAATCTGAAAATCATTCTTTGCCAGATCATTGATGCTGCCCTTGATGGCACCCCGGATCTCACTTGCCATACTGAAGGCGTTCTCATGATTTACCAGAAGGAAGGTAAGATATGTATGCCAGATGTTTCCGGAAAATCCGTACATCCCTGCCAGCTCAACCAGTCCGTTGACACATTGAAAAAACTGGTTTTCTTTTGCCCTGAGAGCCTCCTCATCTGATTCGTAAAGATTGATAAGCTCTGCCATATCATAGAGTATCCTGCCATCCGAAAAGCCACGGTAAAGGATACATTCCTGAATTCTTGCCAACATAATAATTAACTCCTCTGTATCTTAATAATTTCCAAGAACACGGAGAACATTCGCCTCCGCCTCAATTCCTCTTAACGCATTCTCCACAGCACTCTCTCCAAGCTTTCCTGTAAAATCAACAAAGAAACGGTATTCCCAGGATTTTCCGGGAATCGGGCGGGACTCGATCTTTGTCATATTCAGCCCGTTGTAAATAATATGGGAAAGCATATTGTAAAGTGTTCCGCTTTCATGGGGCAGTTCAAAACAGATGCTGATCTTTCCTGCTTTTTCCTCATATTCCGGCTTTCTGCTTACAATGATAAAGCGTGTGGAATTCGCCTTTTCCCTGCAGATGTTTTCCGCAAGGATCTTCAGGCCGAATACCTCACCTGCCTCACGGCTCGCGATGGCAGATACACTCTTATCCCCTGCCTCGCTGACCCGCTTGGCTGCTCCTGCCGTATTCTCTACCTCTTTCTTTTTCCAGGAGGAATGCTCCTCCAGAAATGCCTTGCACTGCGCAAGCCCCTGCGGGTGGGAACAAACCTGCTCAATATCGTCAAGCTCTGCATCCGGCAGGCCAAGAAGTACATGGTCCACACGGATGATCTGCTCGCCCACGATATAAAGCTTGTATTCCATGAGAAGATCGTAGATATCAGCCACAATACCTGCGGTAGAATTCTCAATAGGAAGCACTGCGTAGTCTGCCTTTCCGTTGGTTACATCCTCCATGGCTGTACGCCAGGTTTTTACATGGTAGCTCTCGATTTTTTTGCCAAAGTACTGCCGCATGGCTGCATAGCTGTATGCGCCTTCCACTCCCTGGAAAACAACCGTTGCATCCTCAAGCGGAACATGCTTCACAGTTGTAAAATTACGTTCTCCGTAAATCCCATGATCTGTCAGGAGCTGATACTGTCTCTTCCGGCTGATCGCCATGATCTGGCGGAAAAGTTCCTGCACGCCAAGACTGTTGAAATCTCCGTGGGCCTTCCCCTTCAGTGTATGGATCTTCTGGCTCTCACGGACAGGATCAAGAACCTGTTTACCTGTCCTAATCTTATATTCAGCAACCTCTTCGCTCACCTTCATTCTTTTTTCAAAGAGACGCACGATCTCACTGTCGATCTCATCAATCTCGTCTCTGTATTTTTCCAAATCAGTCATTGTTTCCTCCGTTATGCTTCTTGATAATCTCTGTAAGTTCCCCCAAAAAAGCCAGGGAACCAAATGCAATGATCACATCCTCCACTCCGGCCAGACGGTAGGCTTCTGCCACGGCAGATTCGATATCATCATATGGCCTTACATCAGAATGGAACTCCCTCACCGCATCTGCCAGCTCCTTCGGAGTCAGTGCCCGGGAGGTACCAGGTGCCGCGATCGTCAGGATCGTATCTGCATATTTTTCTGTTTTCTGTATAACCCTGCGGTAATCCTTATCGCGGAACATTCCCATGATGTAGATGATCCTTTTTCCTTTAAAGCACCGCTCAACAGATGCTGCCAGCATATCCGCGGCCGCCGGGTTATGGGCTCCGTCCACAACAAAATCCGGCTTCGTTCCAAGAAGTGTGAATCTTCCCGGCCAGACAGTATGCTTCAGTCCGTCCCGTCTCTGTTCCTGCGTTGTCGGGTATCCCTGCCCGTCCAGTATCTCCAGTGCCCGAAGTGCTGCCACCGCATTCTCCTTCTGATAGGCCCCGGCCAGAGGAACCGAATATTTCTCCCCTTTATAAAGAAAGGTCTGTCCCCTCACAGATGCCTCTAGGACTTCTGCCTCATCCCGGTCTGCCACCTTGTATAGTACATTTTGTTCTCTGCACATTCTCCTAAGCACGGCTTCTGCCTCCGGCTCCTGCTTCACAGTTACCATATGGCTGTCCGGCTTGATGATGCCTGCTTTTTTTTCTGCGATTTCACCCAGGGTATTTCCAAGAAATGCCGTATGATCCATACTGATAGATACCAGAACAGAAAGAACTGTAGTGCGGATAATGTTGGTGGCATCCAGATCTCCGCCCATACCAACTTCCATTAATACAAGATCGCATTTCTCATCCTGAAAATAAAGAAATGCGGCTGCGGTTTCAATCTCAAATCCGGATGGATGCGGTTTGCCTTCTTTTACACTCTCATCGATCACTTCCGCGATCCTGGTCACATATGCTGCAAATTTCTCTCTGCTGACAGGCTCTTTATTTACCTCCATCCTCTCTCTGTAGGAATAGACAGCCGGGGAAATATATCTTCCGACACGATAGCCGGCACCTGATAAAACCGAATACAGATATGCGATCACGGATCCTTTTCCATTGGTTCCCGCTACATGAACGTATTTCAGGCCGTCCTGGGGGTTGCCAAGCCGCCGCATCAGCTCCTGCATATTTTCCAGGCCCAGAACAATGCCTTTTTTCAGTTCCGCGTCTCTTATATAGGCCCGGCATTCTTCGTAGTTCATCGTCTGCTTCTCCTTCTGTAAGTGTTTCGTTCATTATAAACCACACGTATATTTTTTTCAAGGCAGGGGAGACTATTAAAGATGCTTTTCCACGTTAAATCTTCGTAAAAAATTTGCTCACGGGAAGGGATTTTGATATGCAGAGGAAGGATTTTTTTCTATGTGGTTTTGCTGGCTGGTGCCTGGAAATTTTCTGGACAGGTCTGCACTCTCTTTTTACCGGACATTTTACCATGATGGGAAAAACATCGCTTCTGATGTTCCCGGTGTACGGCCTCGCAGCTGTTATCCGGCCTGCTTACCCTAAGCTTTCCCGTTTTCCGGTTATGCTGCGCGGAGTTCTCTACAGCTGCGGGATTTTTCTGGTAGAATTCTTAAGTGGTTCCTTTTTCCAGAAGCTTCATATCTGTCCCTGGGATTACTCTCATGTTCCGCTGCAGTATAAAAGCGTGATCCGGCTGGATTACGCACCTCTTTGGTTTGCCACCGGTCTTTTCTTCGAATGGCTCCTGCGACAAAATCCTCGGAAACCATCTTGAAAAACTCACATTTATATATTATGATATCTGGAAGGGAATCTGATTTTCCAGTAAATAATTGGAGGTACAACATGAGACATTTAATGAGTCCGTTGGATTTCTCGACTGAAGAGCTTGAGAAGCTTCTGAATCTCGCTGATGATATCGGGAAAAACCCAAAAAAGTATGCGCATACCTGCGATGACAAAAGGCTTGCGACATTGTTTTATGAACCAAGTACACGTACACGATTAAGCTTTGAGGCAGCCATGATGAATCTTGGCGGAAAGGTTCTCGGTTTTTCTTCCGCTGATTCCAGCTCCGCATCGAAGGGCGAGAGTGTTGCCGATACCATTCGCGTTGTTTCCTGCTATGCAGATATCTGTGCCATGCGTCATCCGAAGGAGGGTGCTCCGCTCGTAGCTTCTATGGCATCTAATATTCCGGTGATCAATGCCGGCGATGGTGGTCACCAGCATCCTACCCAGACGTTAACTGATCTTTTAACTATCCGTTCCCTCAAGGGCAGACTTGACAATATCACAATCGGTCTCTGCGGCGATCTGAAATTCGGACGTACTGTTCATTCTCTAATCGAGGCACTGGTGCGTTATGAGAACGTAAAATTCGTCCTGATCTCTCCGGAAGAGCTTCGTATCCCAAGCTATATCCGCGAGGATGTACTGAAACGCAATCATATCGAATTTGTTGAGGTGGAACGTCTTGAGGATGCGCTTCCGGATCTTGACATTCTGTATATGACCCGTGTCCAAAAGGAACGGTTCTTTAATGAAGAGGATTATGTCCGCATGAAGGATTTTTATATTCTGGATAAACAGAAGCTGGATCTTGCCCCGGAGGATATGTATATTCTTCATCCGCTCCCACGTGTCAACGAGATTTCTGTCGAGGTGGATTCCGATCCACGCGCTGCCTATTTCAAACAGGCCCAGTACGGTGTTTATGTCCGCATGGCCCTGATTCTTACATTACTGGAGGTGGATTTACCATGTTAAACGTAGGTGCTCTTCGTGAGGGTTATGTTCTGGATCACATCAAGGCCGGCAAGGCTATGACCATTTATCATGACCTGAAGCTGGATAAACTGGATTGTACGGTTGCGATCATCAAGAATGCCCGCAGCCAAAAAATGGGCAAGAAGGATATCATCAAGGTCGAATGCCCGATCGAGGACCTGGATCTGGATATCCTTGGCTTTATCGACCATAATATTACCGTAAATATCATCAAGGATGAGAAGATCGTTGCCAAGAAGGAACTGAAGCTGCCGAAGCAGGTAGTGAACGTGATCAAATGTAAGAATCCACGCTGCATCACTTCCATAGAGCAGGGTCTGGATCAGATTTTTGTTCTCGCAGATGAGGAGAGGGAAGTTTACCGTTGTAAGTATTGCGAGGAGAAGTACAGGGGTAAACGGAATAAATAAAATAAAAGCAACTGTCATTCTATAGCTCTGTTTCAATTTCTCTATAGAATGCAGTTGCTTTTTTATATGCTTATTATCATACACAGTCAGACCGATAAGCCGGGTTATGTCGTTGGGTGATCATCTATCTAGGCCTTCCGTTGCCAGAAGGCTCCAGCGACCTACCTGAAAGCACGACGGGCCGCCGTATGGCTTTCCTCTCGGTCTTGCTTCGAATGGAGTTTACATGTGCCCGCTCTGTTACCACAGCGGCGGTAGTCTCTTACACTGCCTTTCCACCCTTACCCCGCAAAGGAGGCGGTTTATTTCTGTTGCACTGGTCTGGGAGTTACCTCCACCGGACGTTATCCGGCATCCTGCCCTGTGAAGCCCGGACTTTCCTCGTCTGAACCCTTTCGTCTGTTCAGCCGCGATCACCTGGCCTGGCTGCGCAGTTGCTATTTTAGCACAGGTGTTTGAAGTTGTAAAGTCGGAATTTATAACACCATTACCGAATCTCCAACGTCCACTCCCTCCTGTCTACAACCTCACCAATCACTCCAGCCTGTAAGCCGGCTGCACTTAATTTTTCCATAATGTACACCACATCCCGCTCCGGTACCGCCGCCAGCAATCCCCCTGAAGTCTGCGGATCAAACACCAAATCCTCCCTCCAGAGTACCGCCGAACTCTTCATCCCAGTCCTCCCGGCAAACTCCCGGTTCCTGTAAGCTCCACCCGGGATCAGTCCCATAGAGGCAAACATCTCCACATCCGGAAGCACCGGCAGCATCTCCGTATCGATCACAACTGTCCGGTCACTGGCCACAGCCATCTCCGTGGCATGCCCCCCAAGACCAAAACCCGTCACATCCGTGCAGGCATGCACCTCAAACTCCTTCAAAATCTCACAGGCCTCCCGGTTCAATCTCTTCATGGAAGCCAGCACCGCCTTACACGCCTTCTCCGTCACCATCTCCGCCTTGATCGCCGTATTTATAATTCCCGTACCCAGCGGCTTCGTCAGGATCAGCTTATCCCCCGTCTGCGCCCCGTAATTTTTCCAGAATTTCTTCGGATTCACGAAGCCGGTTACACTAAGTCCGTACTTGGGTGTGTCATCCTGGATGGTATGTCCTCCTGCAAGAACTGCCCCGGCCTCCATCACCTTATCCGCGCCGCCCCTCAGGACCTCTCCCAGGATCTCCACATCCATATCCTTCGGAAATGCCACAATATTCAAAGCCGTCTTCGGAGTTCCTCCCATGGCATACACATCACTTAACGCATTCGCCGCCGCAATCTGCCCGAAATCATAAGGATCATCTGCCACAGGCGTAAAAAAATCCAGCGTCTGGATCAGTGCCAGATCATCGCTCACCCGGTAAACCGCCGCATCATCCGAAGTGTCCGTTCCAACCAGAAGATCCGGATCGCAGAACTTTGGCAGATTTCCAAGAACGCCCGCCAGAGTGCCCGGTCCTACCTTTGCCGCACAGCCACAGTTAGGAGCCAGCTTTGTCAGTTGTACTTTCACTTTCATAATCCTCCTACACATTAAAGCAGCTACCGCCGATAAACTCCCTGAGAAGCGAATTAAACGGAACTCCCTCACAGGGTACCGGCACAAAATAATCCAGGAATTTCAGAAGCCGCTTTGCTTCCTGATACTCCGGTTCGCTTTTATCAATTCCGAAAAGCAGCGGCTCCGCATAAACCTTCAGGCAGGCAAGCTCATACACAAGAGCGGAATTGAACATCACATCCGCCTCTTCCTGAAACGGGAAGATATTCTGCTCCTCACCTCTTCTTACAGACGGCCACCTTGCAATGGTTTCTTTCGCAGAGGTTCCGCGTGTACGTGCATCACGGACAAGTCTTCGGATCATCCTTCCATCTGTGGTAGGAATACGGTTATGTTCATCAATATTCAGCTGTGTCAGCGCACTGATATAGATCTTAAACTTGCTCTCCTTCGGAAGCGCGTAGCTCAGTTTGTCATTAAGCCCGTGGATACCTTCGATCACCAGGATATCATCCTTTCCCAGCTGGAGCTGATCTCCCCGGTATTCCCTGCATCCGGTCTTGAAATTGAAGGTTGGCAGCTCCACCCTTTTTCCGTCAAGAAGCCTTAGCATATCTTCATTAAACTGTCTGGTATCAATCGCTTCCAGACACTCATAATTCTTTTCGCCAAACTCATCTAGCGGCGTATGATCCCGGTCCACAAAATAATTATCCACAGCGATCGGATGTGGTTTCAGGCCATGGGCGGACAACTGTATGGAAAGCCTGTGGGAAAAACTGGTCTTACCAGAAGAGGATGGTCCTGCGATCATCACAAACTTCACGTTACCTCTGCGCTGGATTTCTTCCGCAATTGACGAGATCTTCGCCTCATGAAGAGCCTCCTGGATCAGCATGAGGCTCTGCACGCCTCCCCTGGTGATCCGGTCATTGAGATCCCCGACTGTAGCAACCTCCAGCTTATCTCCCCATTCTTCCGTTTCCTTCTGCACATGGAATATCTTATCCTGTGGCTCAAAAGGTTCCAGTACATCCGGATTTTTCTGTCTCGGAAGGATCAGTACAAAGCCCTCATCGTAAAGCTGCAGGTCGAAATACTGCACATAGCTGGTATCCGGTGCCATAAATCCATAGAAATAATCCTCAAAATTCTCCAGGCTGTAAATATTCACCCTGGAAACCCTGCGGTAGCGGAACAGTTTTTCTTTATCATACATATGGTGCCTGTGGAACATGGAAACAGCCTCATCCGTACTGACACTTCGTTTATAAATTGGTATCTTCCGTTCTACAAGCTCACGCATCCGCACCTTCACTCGACCAAGCAGTTCCTGATCCAATGTCGCACTGCCTTTCATGGTAAAATACAGCGCGTTTCCAATGGAATAATGGATCACAACATGATCCACATTCTCTTTTCCAGCCACATCAAAGATCGCTTTCAGAAGGATAAAAACAGCACTGCGCCGATATGTTTTTCGCCCCGCGCTGTCTTTTGCAGTGATAAAACCAACGGTACAGTCATGCTTCACCTTCTTATGCAGCTCCCGGAGCTTTCCGTTCTCAGTTACGAGAATTGGCGGATACTCTGTTGCACCCTCATGCTCCTTAACGATCTCGTAATAAGAAGTCAGCCTCGGATATTCCCTTGTTTCTCCGTTTATGTTCACCTTAATCATCGTCTGTTCCATGACGATCACCTCCACAGACTCATATATACAGCCGCCCGCTCCGTTGAACAGCGCAGCTTCATATCTTATATTATTTTCTCCTACAAAACAGTATATGGATTTTTCACACTGGCGCAGGTTGTCTTAAGCTCCGGAAACGCCTCATTCAGCTCTTTCTCCATAGCCTCCGCAAAAATATACTCGGTGCCGTAATGTCCGGCATCCACGATTGCCAGGCCATCTGCCATGGTATCAATGGCTGTATGGTAGTCAATATCTCCGGTCACATACACATCCGCACCGGCAGCCATCACATCACGGATCATGCTCTTGCCGCTTCCTGTACAGATTGCTGCGGACTCAATCTTTTTGTTCAGATCACCGTAAACCCGCACATCCGGAAGGCGGTTGCATTCTTTTACATATTTCCCAAATTCACCAAGAGTCATTGAATGAGGAAGTTTCCCCACTCTTCCAAATCCTTCCGGCTGCTCCCCGGATCCATCGGTAACTGTAAGTACCTTTGTATCCTGAAGTTTCAGATAATCCGCACTTAAATCTGCCATGCCGATCACATCATAATTGGTGTGCAGGGCAAAATATGGGATATCCTCCCGGATCAGACGGAGGATTTTTCTTCCGGTAAATGTATGGTTATTGATTTTTTTGATCCCGGAAAAGATCATCGGATGATGGGTAAGGATCATGTCCGCACCGGCTTTTACTGCCTCTTCGAGAACAGGCTCTGTCAGATCCAGTGCAAGAAAAACATGGGAAATTTCTCTCTGGTCATCTCCCACCAGAAGTCCCACATTATCCCAGTCCTCCGCATATTTCTGCGGATGATGCTCATTCAGCCATTCGATCAGTTCATATGCTTTCATATCGTTTCAGAGCCAAGGTTATCAGCTCCTTTTCCTCCTTTACTTCTGCAAAACGGGCTTTCGCAGCTTCAGACGGTGTCTTCGAAAGACCGGCCAGTATTTTCTCACGGATCGCCGCCTCCCGAAGGAGATATTCCTTCAAAACAGGATGGCGTTCTCTAAGAAGAATCGGACCAAACCAGGCCTCTTCCTCTGTATACGAGATTTTTTTCCCGGATTTATCCCGCACAGCTTTCATCATAGGATAAAATTTCCCATCTTCCTTTATCATCTCCTCGCTTACGATCTCCCAGCCGATCTCCGCAAGAAAATGCCGGAAATGAGGAAGGTCCGACTGAGGCTGCAGGATCAGTTCCCGAACCCCCTCCCGGACCTTCGCTCCATCACTCAATATCCTTTCCATCAGAGGGCCGCCCATACCGGCGATCACAAGGGAATCTCCCTCTCCCTGTTCCAGTTTCATAAGCCCGTCACTTAAACGGGTTTCTATGTAATCTTCAAGGCCATAACGGGATATGTTTCCCCTGGCTCTTGAAAGCGGTCCCGGACGGACATCCATGGCTACCGCTGACGGTACCTTCTTCTCGCCCACAAGATAAATCGACAGATAGCCATGGTCGCATCCCACGTCTGCCAGTCGGTTTCCTTCTGTTACCATACCGGCAATGGCCAGAAGACGCCTGGAAAGCTGTGCGGATATCTTTTTATCAGTCAAGGTAATCCTTCAGCTTGCGGCTGCGGCTGGGATGACGCAGCTTACGCAGAGCCTTCGCTTCGATCTGACGGATACGCTCCCTTGTGACATTGAACTCTTTACCAACCTCTTCAAGAGTCCTTGCCCTTCCGTCATCCAGTCCGAAACGGAGACGGAGAACCTTCTGCTCACGGTCTGTCAGTGTACTCAGAACCTCTACCAGCTGTTCCTTCAGAAGAGTGAAGGCAGCTGCGTCTGCCGGTACCGGAACATTATCATCCTGGATAAAGTCCCCGAGATGGCTGTCTTCCTCCTCGCCGATCGGTGTCTCCAGGGATACCGGCTCCTGGGAGATCTTAAGGATCTCACGTACCCTCTCAACCGGCATGTCCATCTCCTCGGCGATCTCTTCCGGCGTAGGTTCACGTCCAAGCTCCTGAAGCAGCTGACGGGAAACACGGATCAGCTTGTTGATCGTCTCAACCATATGCACCGGGATACGGATGGTACGCGCCTGGTCTGCGATCGCCCTTGTGATGGCCTGACGGATCCACCATGTCGCATAGGTACTGAACTTGTACCCCTTTCTGTAATCAAATTTCTCAACAGCCTTGATAAGACCTAAGTTCCCCTCCTGTATCAGGTCAAGGAACAGCATTCCACGTCCCACATAACGCTTCGCAATGCTGACAACAAGACGGAGGTTTGCCTCTGCCAGACGTTTCTTGGCAGCTTCGTCACCATTTTCCATCCTCTTCGCAAGCTCGATCTCCTCGTCCGCACTTAACAGACTGACTTTACCGATTTCTTTCAGGTACATGCGGACCGGATCCTCAATGCTGACGCCTTCCGGAACAGAAAGGTCTATCTTATCAAGCTCCACCTCTTCCTCATCATCCATGCCTTCCATTTCTATATCATTATCAAGGAGGAGTTCGTCACCACCGTTGTCTGTGATGCGGAGAACATCCACACCGCTTGCCTCCAGAAAATCAAAAACCTTCTCCATCTGATCCACTTCCAGTGGGGAATCCTTGAAGAAATCACTGATTTCCTGATATTCCAGCACATTCTTTTTCTTTTTTGCAAGTTCAAGAAGCTCTACAAGTTTCTCGCTGAATTTTGCCATATTCATTTCCATAGGTGCTCTATACCTCCATATAGTGTTTATATTTTATCCTTAATTGAAAGAAATATGCAGCTGCTGCCGCTTTCTTCCAAGGTCTTCCAGTTCTTTTTTTGCTTTTATCAGTTCCTGCAGTCCCGCCATATCAGCCGGATCCCAGGTGCGGTTCTTTTCCTTCAGGCTTTCTTCCTTAATACGGAGCAGGGCATCGGAAAAAGCTCTCTGCTGCTCTCCTTCATTTTCAAGGTGGATGGTCGCATTAAAAAGGGATGCCACCTCTCTCTGCTCCTCGCTGTCTGTAAAGGCATTGAGAAGCCTGCCCGGATTGGTTTCTCCTTCTTTATGCTGGTCAAACAGCATCTGCGCCACCTGCTTATACAACGGAACCACAAAATCCGATGGTGAAATGTATTTTTCCACCTGTTCAAAGATCCCCGGATAATTCACAAGCCAGGTCAGCATCAGCTTCTGGGCCTTGAGTGCTGCGCTCTCCTTCTTTCTGGTTTCCGGTGTCCCGGATTTCGGCTGTACCCGCTTCTCTGCAGGTGTTCCCTTCATAGCCAGGGTATTAACTCTCTTTCGGATATCCTCCGTTCCAACACCATAACGGCCATATTCCTTCACGATCGCTTCTATGTAAAGATTTCTCTCCAGCTCATCGGAAAGCTCAAGAAGCATCCCGGCGCACCGTTCAAAAAACTGATTCTGCCCCTGGGGTGCATCCATGGAAAACTCCTGCTCTGCAATATGTATACGGAACATGAAGCTGTCCATTGCCTGGTCCAGCCGTTCCTCAAAAGCCTCTGCTCCCTCATTCTTGATAAACTCATCCGGATCCTTCCATGGCTTCAGGCTTACGACTCTGGATGTCACGCCTGCCTCCCTGAGAATGGGAATGGCACGGAGTGCGGCACGGATACCGGCCCCGTCACTGTCGTAAAGAAGAAGGACTTCTTTGGTATAACGCTTCACAAGACTTGCATGCCCGGATGTCAGTGCCGTTCCAAGGGACGCTACTGCATTGGTAAAACCGGCCTGGTGCATGGTGATCACATCCATATACCCCTCACTGAGGATAAGATAATTCTTCCGTGTTGTCCTTGCCACATTCAGGCCATACAGGTTGCGGCCCTTGTCAAAAATCTTCGTTTCCGGTGAGTTCAGGTATTTCGGCTTTCCATCTCCCATGACCCGGCCTCCAAAACCGATCACACGGTTATTCACATCCATGATCGGAAAGATCACACGATTCCAGAATTTATCATACATGCCCCGCCGTTCATCCACATTAAACAGACCGGATTCCCGCAGAAGCTCATCACTGTACTCTTTGTTCTTGAGATATCTGTACAGATCATCACTGTACTTATCCGAATATCCAAGACCAAATTTCCGGATCGTTTCCTCAGAAAGTCCCCTGCCTGTGAGATATCCATAGGCAGTCTTTCCGCTTTCTCCCCGGAGCTGATAGTAGAAATACCGGGCAGCCAGCTTGTTGATCTCCAGAAGTGCTGCCCTCTGTTCCGCTTTTTCCCTTGCCTCCCTGGAATATTCGATCTTCGGAAGCTCCACACCTGCCCGGTCAGCCAGGTGGGAAAGTGCCTCTCCAAAGGAATAATTCTCATATTCCATGATAAAATTGTATACGTTTCCTCCTGCTCCGCAGCCAAAGCAGTAATACATCTGCTTGGATGGTGTTACAGAAAAAGAAGGGGTCTTCTCATTGTGGAAGGGACACAGTCCAAAATAGGAGCTTCCCTTCCTCGTCAGCTTCACATACTGGGATATCACGTCTACAATGTCATTTTTCATCCGGACTTCTTCTATGATGTCATCTGAATAACGCATGCTTATCCCTCTTTTCCATTTAATAGACCTCCCAGCATTTCGGTATGCGCAGTTCCCTGAATTTCTTCATGGAATACTGATCTGTCATTCCTGAAATGTAATCACATACAGCCTGTTTTTCAGAAGCTCCCCTGTGCATTGCCAGTTCCCTGTATTCCCCCGGCATAGCTTCCGGGCAGCCTGTATAATATTCATATAGTTCCGTCAGCATCTTAACCGCTCTCTCATCTTCCCGCCTGGCAACCGGATTCTCATAGACATTTCGGAACATCAGTGAGCGAAGCTCCATCATCGCCTCAAAAACATCCGGTGACATGGAAATGCTGTCCTTATCCAAACTGTTCTCTATAATATTATGTACGAAAGTATTCAGCCGTTCTCTCGTGGTATATCCCAAAAAAGCTCTCATTGTAACAGGAATATCATCCTCTGTTATGATTCCCGCCCTCTGGGCATCGTCCATATCATGATGGATATAGGCGATCTTGTCAGAAAAACGTACTACCTGTCCTTCCAGTGTAGAAGGCTTCCCGCTGGTGCGGTGGTTTTTCATTCCATCCCTTACTTCCCAGGTAAGGTTCAATCCACTCCCGTTCTTCTCCAGTACTTCCACGACCCGGACGCTCTGTTTGTAGTGTGCAAAGCCTCCCGGGTGCACCTGATCCAGTGCCCTCTCACCTGCATGGCCAAAAGGCGTATGCCCCAGATCATGTCCAAGTGCGATAGCCTCCACCAGGTCTTCATTTAACCTGAGTGCCCTGGCAATGGTACGGGCAATCTGGGATACCTCCAGCGTATGGGTCAGCCGGGTCCGGTAATGATCTCCCTGGGGTGCCAGAAACACCTGTGTCTTATCCTTCATACGGCGAAAAGCCTTACAGTGAAGAATTCTGTCTCTGTCTCTCTGGTACGCAGTCCGCACATCGCATTCCTCTTCCGGCCTGTACCGGCCTCTGGTATCTGCGCTGTGGGAAGCAAAGGGGCTTAACAGCTCCTGTTCTCTTAGTTCCATGCTCTCTCTGATGTTCATAAGCACTTCCTCCACAGTCTGACAAACAGCGGCGACAAAATACCCTCTGTTAATTATATTCTACACAAAACCGCAAATTCCTCTTTTTTCAAAAAAAATTCAAAAAACATTGGTTTTATCGTCCGATACGAACTGAAGATGTCCAAAATTCTTATATTGTATATAAAATGGATGCAAATACTGCCTCATATAATTGCATAGCCAAAAACAGAGCTGCTATCCACAGCTCTGTCTCAAAGTCATGCGGAAGATGGGACTTGAACCCACACGAGCGCAATGCTCACAAGATCCTTAGTC
>CAVIGE010000021.1:0-34840 GCA_963642325.1 Prevotella sp. CAG:279 | reverse complement strand
CCTTTTTTGACCTGAAACAGAAAAAAGGTACCACGGATCATCAGTCTTGATGAACTCGAGGTACCTTTTTTGAATACAAAGCAAAACGGCAATATCTGCTTTGTATTATATTAAAATAAGGAAGGAGGCCGGGAGTATTAATACCCCCGGCTAAAAAAAGTATGAAAAAGAAAAAATTGTCTAGCATCGCATTACTTGCTTGCTGTTTACAGCTAATAATATAATGGAAAAATGTGAGCAAACAGTGACGCAATATTGAAGAATTTGTGAAATAAAAAAATAGTCCGCTTCATAGAATAGATTAAAGTCCTGTTGGAGATTGAATATGGAAACACTGATAAATTATATAAAACCGGAGCTTCTGATCACTGCAGTTGCTCTGTATTTCATGGGGATAGCATTAAAGGAAGCGCAGGCAGTGAAGGATAAATATATTCCGCTGATACTGGGAGCGGCAGGAATCGTGGTTTGCGGAATCTATGTATTTGCAACCTGTTCCTGTAATACGGCCCAGGATATCGCAATGGCAGTATTTACTTCCATGACACAGGGAGTTCTGGTAGCGGGGCTTTCTACATATGTAAATCAGCTGATCAAACAGCTGGAAAAAGATGAATAGCTGCATACAATAAAAGGAGGATACATTGGTTTATCTGATGTATCCTCCTGTATATGTTATTTACGCATTTTTCAGTGCCTGATCCAAATCTCTGATAATATCGTCCACATTTTCAATGCCAATGGAAAGGCGGATCATTCCAGGAGAAACTCCTGCCTCAACCAGCTGTTCGTCGTTCATCTGACGGTGTGTGTGGCTGGCCGGATGAAGAACCATGGTAATGGAAGCGGCAACGTGAGTGGCGATGGTGGCGAGTTTCAGACTGTCCATAAAACGGACAGCTGCATCACGGCCGCCGGTCAGCTCAAAGGAGATAACACCGCAGGTACGGCCATCCTTCATATATTTCTGGGCAAGTGCGTGATATTTATCATCCGGAAGTCCTGCATAATTTACATGAGAAACTTTTTCGTGTGCATTCAGGTATTCCGCAATCTTCTGGGCATTAGAGCAGTGACGCTCAACGCGCAGTGGAAGTGTCTCCAGCCCAAGGTTCAAAAGAAAACAGTTCATTGGAGAAGGGATAGAACCAAGATCACGCATCAGCTGGGAAGTAGCCTTGGTTATGTAGGCTTTTTTGCCAAACTGCCTGGTGTAAACGACACCGTGATAGGATTCATCCGGTTCGGTCAGGCCATGATATTTATGACCGTAAGCATCCCAGTCAAAGTTACCGCTGTCAACAATGGCACCTCCTACCTGAACAGCATGTCCGTCCATATATTTGGTGGTGGAGTGAGTAACGATATCTGCACCCCACTCGAAGGGGCGGCAGTTTACCGGTGTGGCAAAGGTGTTATCCACAATAAGAGGAACTCCATTTTGGTGTGCAACGCGTGCAAATTTTTCAATGTCCAGGACAACCAGAGCCGGATTGGCGATGGTTTCCGCAAAGAGCACCTTTGTGTTCGGTTTAAATGCGGCAGCAATTTCTTCCTCTGCTGCGTCGGTATCCACAAAGGTACAGTCAATACCAAGCTTCTTGAAGGTAACGGCGAGAAGGTTAAAAGTTCCACCGTAGATCGTAGAGGTAGCAACAACATGGTCACCTGCTTCACAGATATTAAATACCGCATAGAAGTTGGCAGCCTGTCCGGAAGAGGTCAGGATTGCGGCAACACCACCCTCCAGATCTGCGATTTTCGCGGCAACAGCATCATTGGTCGGATTCTGGAGACGGGTGTAGAAATATCCGTCTGCTTTCAGATCAAATAACTGGCCCATTTCGTCTGTGGTGTCATATTTGTAAGTCGTGCTCTGACAGATTGGAAGCGCACATGGCTCGCCTTTGGACGGGGTGTATCCGGAATGGATACATTTCGTTTCTAAGTTGTAATCATTCATATTTGAAAATCCTTTCTGCTGTGTTTTTTATCGTATAGCATTTTGAATGCGGGTAAAAATTCCTCTGCTTTAAGCGCAAATATCCGTTTGATCTTGGATAAACAATCCTTCATTTCAGATAAAAGAATATTGAACTGCGAGTCAGGAAACCTTACGAACACCTTACAAAGAATAGGTTTGTATACTTTGTATAAAACCATATGTAATTATAACTCTTTATGTGTGAAAATACAATAATATTCTCCGCAAACATTACCGGAGTATACGGAGAATAAAATATTGCGTTCTGGTGCACACATAAAATGTTAGAAAATTAACAGCCACAAAAACTGGAAACATACCATAAGCACACATCCATGGTAAAGGGAAATTGTGCAGAAACGCTGTAAAATCAACAAAAACTTGTGAATAAAGTAACAAATTGTGAAAACGCATAAAAATAAATCTGTAAATTTGTATAAAAAGGACATTGCGTTCACGCGCACAAAGTGATAATATAACATCATCAAAAAGAAAACGAAAACAGAAAACAATAAAAAATCAGGAAATGAACGGAGGAATTTAAAATGTTAAGAGTAGGAGTTATCGGATGCGGCGGTATGGGAAGAGATCATATCAGAAGACTCACAGAGAAAATCCAGGGAGCAGAAGTGGTAGCGGTTTCCGATGTATTTGAAGAGAGTGCAAAGAAGGCAGCAGAGATCTGCGGGGCAAAAGTTTATACAGACAGCAGGGAGCTGATCAGCGCAGAGGATGTAGATGCAGTATTTATCGTATCTCCGGGCTTTGCACATGTAGATTCCCTTCTCCAGGCAATTGAGGCCGGTAAAAGAATTTTCTGTGAGAAACCATTATGTACTACAGCTGAGGACTGCCTGAAGGTAGTAAAAGCAGAGGAAGCAGCAGGCAAACATCTTATCCAGCTTGGATTTATGAGACGCTATGACAAAGGCTATCAGCAGATCAAGGAAGCCCTTGCAACCGGCGGGTACGGCGAGCCGCTGATCCTTCACTGCACACACAGAAACCCGGAAGTAGGAACGGGTTATAACACTCCAATGGCTGTGCACGATACCGCAATCCATGAGATCGACGTTCTCCACTGGCTGGTAGATGACGAGTATGAATCTGCGCAGGTTGTAATGCCAAGAGTGACCAAATATTCTCATTCCGAGCTGAAAGATCCGCAGATCATGATGCTCCGCACCAAAAAAGGCGTGTGCATTGATGTGGAAGTATTTGTAAACTGCAAGTTCGGATATGACATCAACTGTGAGGTGGTATGTGAGGACGGTGCACTGAAAATGGCACAGCCGGCTTACCCGTCTATCCGCAAGAATGCAGCAGTATCCAGTGCCATTGACACCGATTGCTTCGTAAGATTCAAAGATGCTTATGATAAAGAAGTTCAGGACTGGGTTGACAATGCAGAAGCAGGCGTGATCACAGGACCGAATGCGTGGGACGGATATCTGGCAGCGATCACGGCAGATGCTCTTGTAAAAGCGCAGGAAACCGGACAGATCGAGAAGATTGTTACAGCTGTTGAGAAACCGGAATTTTACAAATAAGAAGATATGGAGGGCATTGAAGATGAAATTAGGATTTAACGAAGCAACTGCGCTGGAATGCAAAGGACAGTCTCTTATGGCAGACCTGGAAATGTGCGAGAAATATGGTTTTGATTATATTGAGATCCGTTTTGACTGTGTGAAGGATTATCTCAAAGAACATACACTGGAAGAACTGGCGGACTGGTTTGCGAACCATCATTTGAAGCCGTGGGCATACAACACTCTGATCTTTTTCAATCAGAGAGACGAAGCAGGGGAAAAAGAAATCGGCGAAGAAGTTGATTTTATCCTGAAGGTTTCCAAAGCCATCGGAATGAAGATGCTGATCACGGTTCCAAGCTTTGATGTAAAAGATAAATCTATCGGTGAGATCAAAGAAGAGGCAGTTGCACGTCTTCGTTACCTTTCCGACAAGGTGGGCGCAGATATGAAGATTTCCCTGGAGTTCTGCGGTGCACCGAACTGTTCGATCAACCAGTTTGGGACTGCGTATGATGTTGTAAAAGCAGTAGACAGAGAAAATGTGGGTGTTACCGTGGACACTTTCCATTTCCATGAGATGTGTTCCCGTCTGGAGGATCTGAAGGCAGCAGACGGAAAGAAAATTTTTGCATACCACTTAAATGACTGCGAGGATCTTCCGCTTGGTTCCTGTGGTGATGACAAGAGACTGTGGCCGGGAGAGGGCGTTGTAGATCATGCGGGAATCGCGGCTGCACTGAAAGAGATCGGCTTTGACGGCGTGTGCACTATCGAGGAGTTCCGCCCGGAGTATTATGCAATGAGCCATGAGGAAAATGTAAAAAAGGCGGCAGAAGTTACCAGAGAGTTTGTACAGAAATATTTCGGATGATTCATTCAGAAAGATCCGACCTTAAACCGATAGGAGGTAGATACTATGGCTGGTAAGGGAATCCCTGAATTGTTGAATTATAAGCAGAAGGGTAAAGATTTGAATGAATTCATCAAGGTTCCGGTATCAGAAAAGCTTGCGTACTGTTTTGGTGATCCGGCACTGACACTGATGTATACCATGACAACAACTCTGCTGATCTATTTTTATACCAATGTTGTCGGGATTTCAGCAGGAGCTGTTGGAATGATCATGCTTTTATCCCGTATCTTTGATGGATTTTCGGATGTGCTGATGGGCACGATTATTGACCGGACCCATTCCAAATATGGAAAAGCCAGGATCTGGATCTTAAGACTTGCAGTTCCCTATGCACTGGCGGCGGTGCTTCTGTTCACCATGCCGCCTCTTGGAAACATGGGAAAGATCATCTACGCGTTTGTGACCTATAATATCATGAACACGGTTGTATACACTGCCATCAGTCAGCCGTTCCATGCACTGGGATCGCTGATGAGCCGTGACCGCCGTGAGCGTGATGTGATCTGTAACATCCGTATGGTCTTATCTATCACGGCAAGTATGATCATTACTGCGTTCACGTTGCCGCTAATTAATATCGTGGCAGGTGTTACCGGTAACCAGCAGATGGCCTGGATTTTGGTAACTGCAGGGTATGCGGTCATTTCTGTAGGCGTGCTTGTGAACACCTACATGGTCTGTACAGAGCGTGTTTCGGCAGCAAAACAGGAAAAAGAAGATATCCCTTTTGTGGAAGCTTTTAAAACGACAGTTACCAACCGGTATTTCCTTATTGCCCTCGGGCTGATGATCTTTTATACTGCGTATCAGATCATCATCGGAACGGATCTTACTTATTACTGTCAGTATGTACTTGGAAATGTAGACCTTGTCATGCCGCTTTCCGCGGCGGAGAAACTGGCAACTGTGGCAGGAATTGCCCTCCTGCCAAAGGTGCTTCCCCGCTATGGAAAAAGAAATCTTATCTGTGTCGGCTGTATTCTGGGTGTTGCAGGACAGCTTCTGTTCCTTCTGAACATTACCAGCGTTTCTCTTGGCGTTGTGACCTGTATCATGCGAGGAATCGGAATCGCACCGTTCTATGGCGTTCAGTATTCTCTTCCGAGTGATGCCATTGAGTATGGTCAGTGGAAAACGGGCAAACGTGTAGAAGGCCTGATGTTCTCATCTATGAGCATGGGCCAGAAAGCCGGTTCCGGACTGACTTCCGCTATTATGGGTGGAATCCTTTCAGCAGCATATTTTGACGGCACCAAGGCAACGGCAGCAGAGCAGTCTGCAGAAGCCATCCGTGTGATCAAAGGGTTTTATCTGTATGTTCCGGTAGCAATCTGGGTAGTGATGTTTGTGATCGCAGCTTGCTATCAGCTGGATAAAGTTTACGACAGGATGATGCGGGAGCTGATCCAGAGAGAATCCGGAGAGGAAAGAGTTTCTGTACAGGGCGAGATCGAGTCCATGCCCGCACCGGCAGCTTTCGGTAACAGGGTCAATGTTGCAATCGGAAGACTGTACGGCAGCAGTGGGAGAAAAATCGCGGAGGATGTTGCAAAAGCACTGGACTGCAAGGTTTATGACCGCCAGATTATCTGTCTCATGGCAGAGAAGTTTGGCATGGAAAAAGCAGATCTTGAGAGTGTAAGGCGGTATCTGGATTCCTACAATTATGAAGATTCCGAGCTCACGTTTTCCCCGTACGGACATTCTTCTGCAGGTGCGGCAGCAGATTATACAGGGGCACAGATGTTTGAGGTACAGAGCAGGATCATCCGTGAACTTTCAAAAAGACGTCCAGGTGTATTCCTGGGAAGGTGCGCCAACTATGTGCTTCGGGGCGTGCCTCACACATACAGCTTTTTCGTGTATGCAGATGATGATTACCGGGAAAAAGAGGGATGGGAATATTATAAAGGCCAGTCTCTTGATGAGCTGAAAAAGCGTGACCAGATCCGAAATGAGTATTATGAAAAATTTACCGGAATCCGCAGGGACGATCCGCATTATTACGATATGGTGATCAATGTTTCAAAGACCAAAGCAGAGGGCGCAGCCGGGCTGATCCTGGATTATATCCGGAATAAAGAAGAAAAGGGAGGGAATGCATCATGAAGATCGCATTTGACGTAGATGTGCTGGCAAAGCAGATGGATATCAACCGTATGGTCCATCAGGTGGCAGACTGGGGATATAAATATATTGAACAGTCTCCGCATCCAAGGATCAATCCGTTCTATAAACACCCCTTGTTTTCGAGGGAGTGCGAACAGGAATACAGACAGGCATTAAAGGAAACCGGCGTGGAGATTTCTTCTTTTATCGTAGTATACCGCTGGTCCGGCCCTACAGAGGAACAGAGACAGTTTGCGGTTGCCAACTGGAAACGGATGATCCAGATTGCCGGAGATATGGGCGTGAAGGTTATCAACACGGAGCTTTCCGGGGATCCGAACCAGCAGGAGATCTGTAATGGAATGTGGTTTAAATCCATGGAGGAGCTGCTTCCTCTGATCGAGCGTGAGGGGATCCGTGTGGAAATCCAGTCGCATCCCTATGATTTCTGTGAGCTGAATAATGAGACCTGTGATATGGTAAAATCCTTCCGTTCCCCAAATCTTGGTTATGTATATTCTTCTCCTCATGGTTTCTTCTATGATGAGGGTAAAGGGGATGTGCGGTCCATGTTGAAGTATGCGGGAGATGAGCTGACTCATGTGCTGTTTGCGGATACCTTTAATCAGACCATGGACTGCCGGTATATTTTGAATCCGCCGTGGCTCAATGGACGTGGAAAAGCGGATGTGACGGTGCATCAGCATCTTGCCATGGGCGAGGGTGATGTGGATTTTGCCGGTATTTTTGAGACTTTGAGAGAGATGGATTTTGCCAATAAACAGCTCCGTGCGGATGCGCCGAAGGCCGGTGGTGACAATATCGCCTGTGTTTCGATGTTTGGTTTTCCGGAAAAGATGGATAAGCAGGCACCGGAGGCAAGAGAACGCATAGAAAAAGAGCTGGAAGATAAATAAAATAACCGCTGTGTGTGGACGCGGCTTTCAGGATTGATATTTCATTCTGGAAGCCGTGTTTTTTGTTGTACTTTACACAAACTTTACATATATTAAACAACTGTCTTGTCACATGTAAAGAATTGTGCTATCATGTGTAGGATGTTTTGAAGAAAGGTGTGAAAGTATGACAGTTGCAGAAGAAATACAGAAATTGAAAAAAGAGAAAGATGCCATTATCCTGGCGCATTATTATGTACGCCCGGAAGTGCAGGATGTAGCCGACTACATAGGAGATTCCTTTTATTTGAGTAAGATCGCGGCCAGTGCAAAGGAAAAGACCATCGTGTTCTGCGGAGTGGGATTTATGGGAGAAAGCGCGAAGATCTTAAGTCCGGACAAAACCGTTCTGATGCCTGCTATGGACGCGGATTGTCCGATGGCACACATGGCAACCGAAGAAGGAATCCGCAAGGTAAGAGAAGAATACGACGACGTAGCAGTTGTCTGTTACATCAACTCCACAGCAGCCTTAAAAGAACTTTCCGACGTCTGCGTAACCTCCGCAAACGCCGTAAAGATCGTAAAAGCTCTCCCAAACAAAAATATCTACTTCATCCCGGACCGGAACCTGGCCCACTTTATTGCAGAACAGGTGCCGGAGAAAAATTTTATTTACAATGAGGGCTTCTGTATCGTCCATGAATTTATGGATCCGCAGGAGGTGAAGGAAGCGAAGGGAACCCATCCGGATGCACTTGTTCTGGCCCATCCGGAATGTCCGCAGACTGTTTTGAAACAGGCGGATTATATCGGAAGTACATCCGGGATCATCAGATATGCACAGGAAAGTGATAACAGAGAATTCATTATCTGCACAGAATGCGGCGTAAGGTACAAGCTGGAAACCACCTGTCCGGATAAAAAATTCTACTTCACAGAAACTGTGCCGACCTGTAAAAACATGAAAAAAGTATTTCTGGAAAAAGTACTCCACGTTCTGAAAACAGGCGAGAATGAAGTTCATGTAAATGATGAAACAAGAGAAAAGGCAAAGAAACCGCTGGAAAGAATGCTGGAACTTGCAAAATAAAAAAGATGACAGAATGGAATAAAATAATCCGTTTAACATAGCAGACTTGTTTGAATTGGCTGAAAAAAGAGAAAGTCAGAGAGGCGAAAACAATGAAAATCAAGACAGATGTAGTGATCGTGGGAACGGGGGTTGCAGGAATGTTCAGCGCACTGAAGCTTCCGCGGGACAAAAAAATCATTCTCATCACAAAAGAAGATATGAGAAGCAGTGATTCCTTCCTGGCACAGGGCGGAATCTGCGTGCTCCATGATAAAAATGATTACGACAGTTTCTTTGAGGATACCATGAAAGCGGGACATTATGAGAACAGAAAGGAATCCGTAGACATTATGATCCGAAGCTCCAGGGATATCATCAATGATCTTGTTGGATATGGAGTGGATTTCAAGATGGATGGAGATGATTTTGCCTATACAAGAGAAGGTGCACATTCCAGACCCAGGATCCTTTATCATGAGGATATTACAGGAAAAGAGATTTCCGAAAAGCTTCTGGGGCAGGTGCTGAAGCTTGAGAATGTAACGGTTCTGGAGTATACTTCCATGAAGGATATCCTTGTAAAAAACGGCAGATGCACAGGCATAAGGGCGGTTTCCGCAGAGGCAAACAGGAAGCGGCTGGAAGCAATGAAAGAGGGCAGAACTGTGAAAATAAAGGAGGAGATCCACCCGGGCGGTGAGATTCTGGTGGAGATCTGTGCGGAAGATACGATTCTTGCAAGCGGAGGAATCGGTGGAAAATATGAGCATTCCACCAATTATCCGCACCTTACAGGCGATGCCATTGATATTGCGAAGAAACACAATGTACGGCTGGAGAATCTGGATTATGTGCAGATCCATCCCACAACACTGTATTCCAAAAAGCCGGGCCGCAGGTTTCTGATCTCGGAGTCCGTCCGCGGAGAGGGTGCAGTGCTCTATAACAGCAAAAAAGAACGTTTTGTCAATGAGCTTCTTCCAAGAGATGTGGTCACAAAAGCAATCCAGGCAGAGATGGAAAAAGAAGGAACCGATCATGTATGGCTTTCCATGGAAAACATTGATAAGGATACGATCCTGCAGCATTTTCCCAATATTTACCAGAGATGTCTGGAGGAAGGCTACGATGTGACAAAAGAATGTATCCCTGTAGTTCCGGCCCAGCATTATTTTATGGGAGGCATCTGGGTAGATTCGGACAGCAGGAGCAGCATGGATAAGCTTTATGCGGTTGGAGAGACCAGCTGCAACGGTGTACACGGGGCTAACCGTCTGGCAAGCAATTCCCTTCTGGAAAGCCTGGTATTTGCAAAGCGTGCGGCAAAGGCAATTTCCGCAGAAAAGAAAAGTGCCGCAGGGGCAGCATAGACGTATTGCGGATGTCTGTTTTATAGAGAAAGAGGTATGATAAAATGAATAAGATCACAATGACATTACAGGTAGACCATCTGCTTGGGGAGGCTTTAAAAGAAGATATTTCAAGTGAAGATGTTACCACCAATTCCGTTATGAAGGAAGCAGTTCCCGGAGAGGTTGACCTGATCTGCAAGGAAGATGGAATTATTGCAGGACTGGATATCTTCAGCCGTGTATTTACGCTTCTTGATGAAGATACAAAGGTAGAACTGTTCTGCAAGGATGGTGATGAAGTAAAAAAAGGCCAGAAAATGGGAAAGGTTACAGGGGATATCCGAGTGCTTCTTTCCGGCGAGCGTGTTGCCCTCAATTATCTTCAGAGAATGAGTGGGATCGCAACGTATACGCATTCTGTTGCTGCTCTTCTTGAAGGAACAGGGATCACTCTTCTTGACACCAGAAAAACAACACCGAATATGCGTATTTTTGAGAAGTATGCCGTTCGTGTAGGCGGAGGGCAGAACCACAGATACAATCTTTCTGACGGAGTCCTTCTGAAGGACAACCATATCGGAGCAGCTGGAAGCGTTGCGAAGGCTGTGAAAATGGCACAGGAGTATGCCCCCTTTGTACGAAAGATCGAGGTTGAGGCAGAGTCGCTTGACCAGGTAAAAGAGGCTGTCGAGGCCGGAGCGGACATCATCATGCTTGACAATATGACTCCAAAGATGATGAAAGAGGCTGTAAAGCTCATAGGCGGAAGGGCAAAAACCGAATGTTCCGGAAATGTTACAAAAGAAAATATTGCAAAGATCAGTGATGTTGGTGTAGACTATGTATCAAGTGGTGCATTGACACATTCCGCACCGATTCTTGACATTTCTCTTAAGAACCTTCATCCGCTTTCCTGAAAACAGGCAGATCATTGAGAAAACCGGAGGCTGTGGCAGGAAATACCCGGAAAGTCCTGAAAGGTAAGAGGAATACGGATATTTATAAAAAATACAGGCACAGCCAGGAAAGGGGAAACTTAAAATGACTGGTTCAGAACGCAGGGCAGCGATCATGGATCGAATAAAAAACAGTGACCGGCCGGTTTCGGGCAGCTCACTGGCCAAGCTTTTTCAGGTCAGCAGACAGGTGATCGTACAGGATATCGCGCTGATACGCGCGGAAGGGAATGATGTGATCTCCACCAACCGGGGATATATCCTGAATGCTCCCCATGCAGTCAGCAGGATCTTTAAGGTTCACCATACAGATGCGGATCTTGAGAATGAGCTCTGTGGGATCGTGGATCTTGGTGGGAAGGTGATCAACGTAATGGTGAACCACAGAGTTTACGGACAGATCGAGGCAGAACTGAATATCAGCTCCAGACGCCAGATCCGGAATTTTATGGAGGATATCCGAAGTGGGAAATCCAGTCCGCTGAAGAATATTACATCCGATTATCATTATCATAAGGTAGAAGCTGAGTCAGAAGAGATCCTGGATATGGTACAGGACATGCTGAAAAGACGGGGCTTTCTCATCGGGACAGAGTCGGAATAACAGAAGCCGGGAGTGTTTCCGGGCGGTGCATGGAGATAAAATAAAAAAGAACCGAAACACGTGAGCTTGCGTATTCCGGTTCTTTTTTGCTGGCTTATTTCTGGCTTATATTGCGTAGAAGAATTTTATATTTTTTTCCTTAAGAGGATTTAAGCGTCTGTGTCCTGCAGTGCAAGGAAGCCTTCCTCGCCGGTACGGATCTTGACAACGTTTTCAAGATCATATACGAATACCTTGCCGTCGCCGATCTGACCGGTATGGAGAACTGCTTTTGCAGTATCAATAACCTTCTGGACAGGTACGAGACTTACTACGATCTCAATCTTAACCTTCGGACGGAGGTTCATGTCAACCTCAACGCCACGATAGTAGGTCGGGGAACCCTTCTGAACACCGCATCCCATAACATTTGTGATCGTAATGCCGGTAACGCCGATCTCGTTCATGGCCTGCATGAATTCATCCAGCTTGTTCGGACGGGTGATGATAACAACCTTGGTCAGCTTGTGTATGCCCTCTGCCGGGATCTCAGGAACAGATTCACTGGGGGCGGAAGGCGCATGCTTTGTGACAGGAGCTTTTACGGAGGTTCCCATCGGGGCAGGAGCCTTTGTCATGGTATCCTGAACAAAGAAACCATCGTATGCACTTGCGAGTCCGTGCTCTTTCACATCCAGACCTGCAATCTCCTCATCAGCACTGACACGAAGACCGATCGTGTGTTTGATCACCTGGAAGATGATGGTCATTGTAACAGCAACCCATGCGATGGTGATGATCATGCCGATAAACTGAACACCAAATCCGTGGAAACCGCCTCCTGTGAGAAGACCCTTCCAGTCAGTTCCGGAGCCATCGGAGAAAAGACCAACAGCAAGTGTTCCGAAAGCACCATTGAGTCCATGTACGCCAACAGCACCAACCGGGTCATCAATTTTGAGAACCTTATCAATAAATTCAATACCAAATACAACAATAAATCCTGCAATAATTCCGATGATGGCTGCAGATGTAGGAGATACGGTATCGCAGCCTGCCGTGATCGCTACCAGTCCTGCAAGAGAACCGTTGAGGGACATGGATACATCCGGTTTTTTGTAGCGGATCCAGGTGATCAGCATTACCGTGCAGGTTGCGACAGCAGCAGCCAGGTTCGTTGTGACAAAGATTTTTCCTGCACTTACGATCGCATCGCCTTCCATGCTGACCGTGGATGCACCGTTAAATCCGAACCAGCAGAACCAGAGGATGAAAACTCCGAGGGCTCCAACGGTAAGGTTGTGTCCGGGGATTGCCCTGGATTTACCGGATTTGGAATATTTTCCAATACGAGGTCCGAGGATGAGCGCGCCGATGAAGGCTGCGACACCGCCGACCATATGAACAGCACAGGAGCCTGCAAAATCATGAAAGCCCATCTGGCTGATAAAGCCGCCGCCCCAGATCCAGTGACCGGATACCGGATAGACAACAAGGCTGATAAGAAAGCTGTAGATACAGTAGGAAATGAATTTTGTACGCTCTGCCATGGCACCGGATACGATCGTGGCTGCCGTGGCACAGAATACGGTCTGAAAGATCAGGTATGCCCAGAAGGGAACACCGTCCGGAAGCATTGCGCTTCCATAGTTTGCCTCTGTGGCGATTCCGCCGATGGTGCCGAAGAAATCATTTCCTGCACCGAACATGATGCCAAATCCAACCAGCCAGAAGACCGGAGTGCCGATACAAAAGTCCATCAGATTTTTCATAATGATGTTACCGGCATTTTTTGCTCTTGTGAATCCTGTTTCTACCATTGCAAAGCCGGCCTGCATGAAAAAGACCAGTGCTGCTCCGACAAGGACCCAAAGTGTGTTTACTGAAGAATACATAGTAACACTTCCTTTCCTGTTTTTTTCCTTCCTATTATATAAGAGCTATATAAAGGAATAAGATATGTTTGAACCAGGATGATAAAAACAATAAATCAGACAGAAGACATCCGGGTTCAAAATACGAAAAGGCACGGGAGAGAAAAAACTCTTCCGCACCTTTACGAAACAATGTTAATATATGTAAAACAGGGGATATCTGTATCGTGTGATTAATGGATGAGGAAATCGATAATGAATTATGAAGTAGAGTTCATAAAGGATATCCCCTGTGTTTACCGTATGAAAATTATTGATCTGTTACAGATCAGATGGAGAATAAAAGCTCATCGTAGGTCGGATATGGGAGTAACTCATCCGGAATCAGAGCTTCTGCCTCATCAGCAGATTTTCTTAAAGTCTCCATGTCTTCAAGAACGACTTCCTGATAAGCCTTAGCGCATGCAAGCACATCATCGGAAGCAGCGAGAGCCTTTGCTGTGTCAGCCTTCAGTGTTTCCAGATCTTTTGTCATGGTGTCTGCAAGTGTGCTGAGTCTGGAAATCAGGGCAGCCTCGCTAGCTACGGAAATGTCAGCTACCACAGATTTCTTTGCAGCTGCTGTATCAGCAAGCTTCTCGACATATGTAAATACAGAAGGAATTACCTGTTTCTGCACCATCTCAGCTAGGGTGTTGGACTCGATATTGATCGTCTTGTAATAGTTCTCAAGCCAGATCTCATAACGGGAGAAAAGTTCTTCCTTTGTAAAGATTCCGTGTTTTGTAAACAGCTCGATGTTTTTCTCATCAACGAAATGAGGAAGAGCATCCGGAGTTGCCTTCAGGTTGTAGAGACCGCGTTTCTCTGCTTCCTCAACCCACTCGTCTGTATAACCGTTTCCGTTGAAGACGATACGTTTATGCTCGATGATCGTTTTCTTAAGAAGTGCATGTACTGCATCTTCCATTTCTTCTTCCGGAACATCCTTAAGAGCTGCACTGAATCCGGCGAGAACCTCTGCAACAGCAGTGTTCAGTACGATGTTAGGGTTGGCAACAGAAGCAGCGGAGCCAAGCATACGGAACTCGAATTTGTTTCCTGTAAATGCAAATGGTGAAGTACGGTTTCTGTCTGTGGTGTCTTTTGTGAAGTGTGGAAGCACCTTTGCACCGATATCCATCTGTACAGCACGTTTGTTATCAAAGAAGGTATCGTTCTCGATGGATTCAAGAATGTCTGTCAGCTCATCTCCAAGGAAGATGGATACGATTGCAGGCGGTGCCTCGTTAGCTCCGAGACGGTGATCGTTTCCGGCACTTGCAACGGATATACGGAGAAGGTCTGCATAATCGTCAACAGCCTTGATAACAGCTACCAGAAATACCAGGAACTGTGTATTCTCAGCAGGTGTCTTTCCAGGGTCAAGAAGGTTTACGCCGGTATCTGTGCTCATGGACCAGTTGTTATGCTTGCCGCTTCCGTTGATTCCCTCGAATGGTTTCTCGTGAAGGAGGCAAACCATGCCGTGTTTGTCAGCAACCTTTTTCATGATCTCCATGGTCAGCTGGTTGTGGTCAACGGCAACGTTTGTGGTGTCGAATACAGGGGCAAGCTCATGCTGTGCAGGGGCAACCTCATTATGCTTTGTTTTTGCAGGGATACCAAGCTTCCAGAGCTCTTCGTCAAGGTCGTGCATATAGGATGCAACACGAGGCTTCAGGGCTCCGAAGTAATGATCCTCCATTTCCTGTCCCTTTGGTGCACAAGCTCCAAGAAGAGTACGTCCACAGAAGATCAGGTCTTTTCTCTTCTTATAGAGATTCTTGTCAACCAGGAAGTATTCCTGCTCAGGTCCTACTGTAGTGCTGATATGACGGACCTCTTTGCTTCCGAGGATGTGGAGAATACGAACTGCTTCCTTATTAAGTACATCCATGGAACGGAGAAGAGGAGTTTTCTTATCAAGTGCCTCTCCGCTGTAGGAACAGAAAGCTGTAGGGATATAAAGGGTCTTATCCTTGATAAAAGCCGGTGAAGTAGGATCCCATGCTGTATATCCTCTTGCCTCGAAGGTAGCGCGAAGTCCGCCGGACGGGAAACTGGATGCATCAGGCTCGCCCTTTACAAGCTCTTTTCCGGAGAAATCCATGATCACCTGTCCATCACCTGTCGGGGAAATAAAGCTGTCATGCTTCTCGGCAGTTACATTTGTCATTGGCTGGAACCAGTGTGTATAATGTGTTGCACCGTTTTCAGTAGCCCATTCTTTCATTGCAACGGCTACGGAATTAGCAACATCCAGTTCCAGATGAGTTCCGTTTTCGATTGTTTTCTTTAATGCTTTGTACATGTCCTTTGGCAGTTTGCTTCGCATTACTTTGTCGTTGAATACAAGACTGCCATACATTTCAGGGATACTCTGTGCCATAGAGGTACACTCCTTTCGATTTCACTCATTCATTATAATTTTTAATTATCTTATAAGGGACGTCCTGCCTTTCTTTGAGGGAAAAACAGTCCGAAAAAACAGAAAAGGCACTTCAGATACTTCCTGTATCCAAAGCGCCTTTGCTTTATGTGTTGCAGTATACACCAAAATAAAATATTGTCAAGAGCTTTTTTGAAAAAAAATTAAAATGGACCACGGGAAAAGTCCTGTCGGAAAAGCGTCAGGGTTGACAAATCTTGTTCTTTTATTATAATCTGATATCATGGTGATACGGCTGAGGCGATCTTGGCCGGAATACTGTAGATCTGATTAGACAAATGCAAGAAACAACAGATGGAGGGAAATATGTCAGGAGTAAAGGAAGAATGTGGCGTATTCGGGATTTATGATCTGGATGGAGGAAACATTGCACCATCTATTTATTATGGCCTTACCTCGCTGCAGCACAGAGGACAGGAGTCCTGTGGAATGGCTGTGTCAAGAACCGATGGAGAGAGAGGAAATGTACAGTTCCATAAGGATCTTGGCCTTGTAAGTGAAGTTTTACGAAAAGATGTTGTAAAGAATATGAACGGTGACATCGGAATCGGACATGTCCGTTATTCTACTACCGGAGAGTCTGTCGCAGAGAATGCACAGCCGCTGGTGCTTTCTTATATTAAGGGAAGTCTGGCTCTGGCACATAATGGAAATCTGGTTAATACGGAGGCCCTGAAATGGGAACTGATCCAGACAGGGGCGATCTTCCATACGACAACAGATTCTGAAGTCATTGCTTTCCATATTGCAAGGGAACGTGTACATTCCGCTACTGTGGAGGAAGCGGTACATAAAACCGTGGAAAAGATCAGGGGCGGTTATGCCCTTGTAGTCATGAGCCCGCGGAAGCTGATCGGTACCCGTGATCCTTACGGCCTGAAGCCCCTCTGTCTTGGAAAGAGAGATAATTCTTATGTCCTGGCATCAGAGAGCTGTGCGCTGACGTCGGTAGGCGCAGAGTTTATCCGTGATATTGAGCCGGGTGAGATTGTTACCATCACAAGAGACGGCGTAAAATCCAGCAGGCTTTCCGAGAATAAGAAGCATGCCCATTGTGTCTTTGAATATATTTATTTTGCAAGACTGGACAGCACCATGGACGGAGTGAAGATCTATGATGCCAGGATCCGCGGGGGAAAATCTCTTGCAAAGTCCTATCCGGTGGAGGCTGACCTTGTAACAGGCGTACCCGAATCAGGCCTTCCGGCGGCGAAGGGTTATTCTGAGGCATCCGGGATTCCTTTTGGCTTTGCCTTCTACAAGAACAGTTATATTGGAAGAACTTTTATCAAGCCTACCCAGCAGGAGCGCGAATCCAGCGTACATCTGAAGCTCAGTGTACTGGAGTCTGTTGTGAAGGATAAGAGGATCGTTCTGGTGGATGATTCCATTGTCCGCGGAACTACCATCGCCAATCTGATCCACATGCTGAAGGAAGCAGGCGCGAAGGAGGTTCATGTCCGTATCAGTTCCCCGCCATTTTTGCATCCGTGTTATTTCGGTACGGATGTACCGTCTAATGACCAGCTGATCGCAGCCCAGCACAGTACAGAAGAAATCCGGAAAATGATAGGCGCGGATTCTCTTGGCTATATGCAGATCGATTATCTGGAAGGCATGGCAGGCGGGCTTCCGCTGTGCAAGGCATGTTTTGATGGTAAGTATCCGATGGAGATACCGGAAGAGATCCGGCAGAATTAACGGAGGCAGCAGCCCCGGTTTTGCCACTGCCGGCCGAAACCCATGAAAATTGTCTTTTGCGACAGGATTCCAAACGGTATGAGCCGAAAATTTGGCATTTTTTTGTCAAAATATCTCAGGGATGACAGATTATAGAATTATTACAAATATACAATAAACAGTCCTGAAATCTGAAAAATATTATTAAAAATTCGGGTTTTTGTAAAAAAACCGAAAAAACATAAAAAAATCTGACCTTGACAACTGGTGGATCATGGGACATAATGTGGAACAACCAGAAGAAAAGAGACCACCGGATGTAAAGATACGTTATTGTTCGGGTTCCGCTGTTACTGAGAACGGAGCGGGGAGTAACGAAAATACAGGCCGGAGCAGTACCGGTTTTAGAACCGAGAGAAGAAAAGAGGTTGAAGATTATGTCTCAGGAAATCAAACTGAATGCAGCAGAGGATGTTAAGGAATTTGTTAAAGCTGCGAGCAAATGCGACTTTGATGTGGATGTTTCTTATAACAGGGTGCTGATCGATGCGAAATCTATTCTTGGGGTTCTCAGCATGGATCTGAGCAGGGTGCTTACCGTAACCTGTCATGGGGAGGACCGTGAATTTAATATGTTCCTTCAGAGGTTTGCAGTTGCCTGATATTCACTGTGCCGGTGAAGGATGATAAAGAAAAGCAGACATATCTGCAAAGGGGTGACACCTTTTGTGGACGTGTCTGCTTTTTGTATATACACAGGGGCTGCGTATCCGATGGCTGCAGATTGCTGCCTGGCAGTTTTTGCTATTATTATAGGAAGAAATCCGGCAGACATCGGGGGAAATCTATTATTGACAAATAAAAAAAAATAGTTTATAGTAGACCATATTTTATTGAGAAAGATAACTGACAAAGGCGTCAGAAACAGATGTTACAGGGGGATTTTCACCCTTTTGGACCTGTTTCTGATTTTTTTTATGAAATACAAATGGAGGAGGAAATCGAAGATGGCAGTAAAGTATGTTTTTGTAACAGGCGGCGTTGTTTCCGGACTGGGAAAGGGAATTACGGCAGCGTCACTTGGACGCCTTCTGAAAGCAAGAGGGTATCAGGTGACAATGCAGAAATTTGATCCTTATATTAATATTGACCCGGGAACTATGAACCCGATCCAGCATGGAGAGGTTTTTGTAACGGATGACGGCACAGAGACAGACCTTGACCTGGGACATTATGAGAGATTCATTGATGAAAGCCTTGATAAGAATTCCAATGTGACAACCGGTAAGATTTACTGGTCTGTTCTCCAGAAGGAACGTCACGGCGATTTTGGCGGAGGAACAGTACAGGTGATCCCGCATATCACAAATGAGATCAAGAGCCGTTTTTACAGAGCAAAATCAGCAGATGAGGACAGAATTGCCATCATCGAGGTTGGCGGTACGGTCGGTGATATTGAGAGCCAGCCCTTCCTGGAATCCATCCGTCAGTTCCAGCATGATGTGGGACATGACAATGCGATCCTCATCCATGTTACCCTGATCCCTTATCTGAGGGCTTCCGGTGAGATGAAGACCAAGCCTACCCAGGCCAGTGTAAAAGAACTGCAGGGAATGGGAATCCAGCCGGATGTCCTGGTATGCAGAAGTGAGTATCCGCTTACGGAAGATATCCGCGGAAAGATTGCACAGTTCTGTAACGTACCGGAAAGCCATGTGCTCCAGAACCTGGATGTAGAATATTTATATGAAGCTCCGCTTGCAATGGAGAGGGAGAAACTTGCAGATGTAGTACTTCAGAGCTTAAGACTTGAGAACCGTAAACCAGATCTTACAGACTGGGAGAATATGGTGGAAAACCTCCGCCACCCGGACAAAACCGTTAAGATCGCAATGGTTGGTAAGTATACACAGCTCCATGATGCCTACTTAAGTGTTGTGGAAGCCCTGAAGCATGGCGGAATTTCCTGCCGCGCGAAGGTTGATATCGTCTGGGTGGATTCTGAGGAGCTGAATGAGAAAAATCTGGACCAGACCCTTCACACAGTGGATGGAATCCTGGTTCCGGGAGGATTCGGAAACCGTGGTACAGAAGGAATGATCCTTGCGGCAAAATATGCAAGAGCTCATAAGATCCCATATCTTGGAATCTGCCTTGGAATGCAGATGGCCATTGTGGAGTTTGCCCGTCATGTACTGGGATATGAGGATGCCAACAGTATTGAGCTGGCACCGGAGACCACACATCCGGTCATTGCACTGATGCCGGACCAGGAGGATGTGGAGGATCTTGGGGGAACCCTCCGTCTTGGAAGCTATCCATGTGTGCTTGCAGAAGGTTCCAGATCCTATGAGCTTTTTGGAAAAAAAGAGATCCAGGAGCGACACAGGCATCGTTATGAGGTAAATAATGCATTCCGTAAAGAACTGAGTGAAAAAGGAATGTCTATCGTTGGAACTTCTCCAGATGCCCATATTGTTGAGATGATCGAGATTTCCGGACATCCGTTCTTTGTGGGAACACAGGGACATCCGGAATTCAAGTCCAGACCGAACCATGCACATCCGCTGTTCCGTGGATTTGTGCAGGCGGCAGTTGATAAAAAAACGGCAGAAGAAGCTGCAATGAAAGGATGAGGAATATGAGAGAAGTAACAAAGGGACAGCAGGGTCTCTACCGCCCTGAATTCGAACACGATAACTGCGGCATCGGAGCCGTTGTCAATATAAAAGGAAAGAAAACACATGATACCGTTGCCAATGCCCTTAAGATCGTAGAGAATCTGGAGCACCGTGCAGGTAAGGATGCAGAAGGAAAAACCGGCGATGGTGTCGGTATCCTTCTTCAGATCTCCCATAAATTCTTTAAGAAGGTCTGTAAAAAAGAGGGCTTTGATATCGGCAGTGAGAGAGAATATGGCGTAGCCCAGCTCTTTTTCCCGCAGCATGAGATCAAACGCGCCCAGGCAAAGAAGATGTTTGAGATCATCGTAGAAAAAGAGGGTCTTGAGCTCCTGGGATGGCGTAGTGTGCCGGTATTCCCGGAGGTACTCGGACATAAGGCAAGAGAGTGCATGCCAAGTATCATGCAGGCGTTTATCAAAAAACCGGAGGATGTGGAGAAAGGTCTTGCTTTTGACCGTAAGCTTTATATTGCCCGCCGCGAGTTTGAGCAGAGTAACGATAATACCTATGTTGTATCCATGAACAGCCGTACGATCGTATACAAAGGTATGTTCCTGGTTGGACAGCTCCGTACCTTCTTCGGAGATCTTCAGAGCCAGGATTATGAATCTGCCATTGCAGTGGTGCATTCCCGTTTCAGTACCAATACGAACCCAAGCTGGGAGAGAGCGCATCCGAACCGTTTTATCGTACATAACGGTGAGATCAATACCATCCGTGGAAATGCGGATAAGATGCAGGCCCGTGAGGAAAACATGGAGTCTCCGTATCTGAAGGATGAGCTTCATAAGGTTCTTCCGGTAGTTAACCGTAAGGGTTCGGATTCGGCGATGCTTGATAATACCCTGGAATTTCTTGTTATGAGTGGAATGGATCTTCCGCTCGCTGTGATGATCACCATTCCGGAGCCATGGGCAAACAACTATACCATTTCACAGGAAAAACGTGATTTTTATCAGTACTATGCAACCATGATGGAGCCATGGGACGGACCGGCATCGATCCTGTTTTCCGATGGTGATGTGATGGGAGCCGTCCTTGACAGGAACGGTCTTCGTCCATCCAGATATTACATTACCTCTGACGGCTATATGATCCTTTCTTCCGAGGTTGGCGTTCTTCCTGTAGATGAGGAGAAGATCGTCTTAAAAGAGCGTCTTCATCCTGGAAAAATGCTCCTGGTGGATACTGTCCAGGGCCGTGTTATCGATGATAATGAGCTGAAGGAGAAATATGCGAAAAAACAGCCGTACGGCGAGTGGCTGGACAGCAATCTGGTACAGCTGCGTGACATCAAGATCCCGAATGAGCGCGTGATCGAGTACACACCACAGGAGAGAGCGCGTCTCCAGAAGGCCTTCGGTTATACCTATGAGCAGTACCGTACATCCATTCGCAACATGGCATTAAACGGTTCCGAGAGCATCGGGGCTATGGGACACGATACCCCGCTTGCGGTATTTTCCAAAGAGCATTATCCGCTGTTCGATTACTTCAAACAGCTTTTTGCACAGGTAACAAACCCGCCGATCGATGCGATCCGTGAGGAAATCGTTACTTCCACAAGTGTATACGTAGGAAAAGACGGAAATCTTCTTGTTCAGACTCCGGAGAACTGTCAGGTTCTCAAGATCAACAATCCGATCCTGACAAATACCGATATGATGAAGATCAAGAACATGAAAAAAGACGGCTTTAAGGTTGTGACTATTTCTACCTTATATTATAAGAGCACAAAGCTTGAGCGTGCCATTGACCGTCTGTTCGTAGAGGTTGACAAGGCCTTCCGTGAGGGTGCAAACATTCTGGTTCTTTCTGACCGTGGCGTAGATGAGAACCATATGCCGATCCCGTCACTTCTGGCTGTCTCCGCAGTACACCAGCATCTTGTAAAAACAAAGAAGAGTACATCCCTTGCCCTGATCCTGGAGTCCGGCGAGCCGAGAGAGGTACATCATTTTGCAACCCTTCTGGGCTATGGTGCAAGTGCGGTCAATCCGTATCTGGCACTGGATACCATCCATGAGCTGATCGATACACATATGCTGGATAAGGATTACTATGCGGCAGTTGATGATTATAACCATGCCGTTATCAGCGGTATCGTAAAGATCGCCTCCAAGATGGGTATTTCAACCATCCAGTCTTACCAGGGTTCCCAGATTTTTGAGGCGATCGGAATTTCAAAGGATGTGATCGACCGCTACTTTACAGGAACGGTAAGCCGCGTAGGTGGAATTACACTGGAAGATATTGAGGATAATGTGGAGAAGCTTCATTCTGAGGCATTTGATCCGCTGGGACTTGCCACCGATCTTACACTGGACAGCGTAGGAGCACACAAGATGAGAAGCCAGGGCGAGGAGCACAAATATAATCCGCGTACCATCCATCTTCTCCAGCAGTCCACAAAGCAGGGCAGCTATGAAATGTTCAAGGAATATACAAAGCTGGTAGATGAAGAAGGCCATGGAAATTTAAGAGGACTTCTGGACTTCAGATTTGCAAAAGAGCCGCTTCCGATCGACCAGGTTGAGAGCGTTGAGGATATTGTAAAACGATTTAAAACAGGTGCCATGTCCTATGGTTCCATTTCCCAGGAGGCACATGAGACACTGGCCATTGCCATGAACCATCTCCATGGAAAATCCAATACCGGTGAGGGTGGAGAGAGTGATGAGCGTCTGGACTCCGCAGGAACAGACAATGACCGCTGCTCCGCGATCAAACAGGTTGCCAGTGGACGTTTCGGCGTCACCAGCCGTTACCTGGTATCTGCAAGAGAAATCCAGATCAAGATGGCACAGGGTGCAAAGCCTGGTGAGGGCGGACATCTTCCTGCAAAGAAGGTTTATCCGTGGATCGCAAAAACCCGTCATTCAACACCTGGAGTCAGCCTGATCTCCCCGCCGCCGCACCACGATATCTATTCTATCGAGGATCTGGCTGAGCTGATCTATGACCTGAAAAATGCTAATAAATATGCGGATATTTCTGTAAAACTTGTTTCTGAGGCCGGTGTTGGTACAGTCGCTGCCGGTGTTGCAAAAGCCGGAGCACAGACTGTTCTGATTGCCGGATATGACGGTGGTACCGGTGCTGCACCGAGAAGCTCCATCCATAATGCCGGACTTCCGTGGGAGCTGGGACTTGCAGAGACACACCAGACACTGATCATGAACGGACTCCGTAACCGTGTACGTATCGAGACAGACGGTAAGCTGATGAGCGGCCGTGACGTTGCCATTGCAGCACTTCTTGGCGCAGAGGAATTCGGTTTTGCCACAGCTCCGCTTGTAACGATGGGCTGCGTCATGATGAGAGTCTGCAACCTAGATACCTGTCCGGTCGGCGTGGCTACCCAGAATCCGGAGCTTCGTAAGAGATTCCGTGGAAAACCGGAGTACGTAGAGAACTTTATGCGCTTTATCGCACAGGAGCTGAGAGAGTACATGTCCCGTCTTGGCGTTGCAACCATTGATGAGATGGTCGGACGTACAGATCTTCTTATGGTTTCTGACAGCGTCAAGGAGCCACATAAGGGTAAGGTGGACTTAAGTGCGATCCTGAACAACCCATACGCAGGAAAGGGCAAAGTGACCTTTGATCCGAAGGCAGTATACGATTTCAGTCTTGAAAAAACCCTGGATGAAAAAGTGCTGGTTAAGAAATGTGCACCAGCCATCCAGAAGGGGGAGAAGGTTTCTGTCGATGTGAATGTTACCAATACAGACCGTGCGTTCGGTACGATCCTTGGCTCCGAGATCACACGAAACCATAAAGACGGACTTCCGGAGGATACTGTAACCGTTAACTGTACAGGTGCAGGCGGACAGAGCTTCGGTGCATTTATCCCGAAGGGACTGACACTGAAGCTTACCGGTGACAGCAATGACTATTTCGGAAAGGGTCTTTCCGGTGGAAAGCTTATCGTCAAGGTTCCGGAAAAGGCTGCATACAAGGCAGAAGAAAATATCATCATCGGAAACGTAGCTCTTTATGGAGCAACCAGCGGAACCGCATTTATCAACGGTGTTGCAGGTGAGCGTTTTGCAGTCCGTAACTCCGGTGCAATCGCGGTTGTTGAGGGTGTTGGTGAGCACGGATGTGAATATATGACTGGCGGCCGTGTGGTAGTCCTCGGAAAAACCGGAAAGAACTTTGCAGCAGGTATGAGCGGTGGTATCGCTTATGTCCTTGATGTAGACAATGTCCTTTACAAAAACCTCAACAAGGCAATGATCTCCATTGAAAAAGTGGATAATAAATATGATAAAAAAGAGCTTCGTGATCTCATCGAGGCTCATGTGGAAGCAACAGGCTCCGAGATCGGTAAGAAGGTGCTGGCTGATTTTGATTCCTATCTGCCTCACTTCAAAAAACTCATTCCGGATGAGTATAAGAGAATGATCACCTTAAGTGCAAAGCTGGAAGAAAAAGGTCTGACCAGCCAGCAGGCACAGATGGAAGCATTCTATGAGAGCATCGGCGTGAAACATTAAGGAGGATGAGGAAATGGGAAAGCCAACTGGATTTATAGATTATGAAAGAGAAACGGCAAAGGTTTTGCCGCCAAAGGAACGTATTCAGAATTTCAATGAATTTCGTATTCCGTTAAACAAAGAAAAACAGAAACTTCAGGGGGCACGCTGCATGGCCTGCGGCGTTCCCTTCTGCCAGGCGGGTATGATGATCGGCGGAATGGCTTCTGGCTGTCCGCTTCATAACCTGGTTCCTGAGACCAACGATCTTGTATACACAGGAAACTGGAAACAGGCATTCTTACGTCTGAACAAGACCCACAGCTTTCCGGAGTTTACTTCCAGAGTGTGTCCTGCACTTTGCGAGGCTGCCTGTACCTGTAATCTGAATGGAGATCCGGTCAGCACGAAGGAAAATGAGAAAGCGATCATTGAGACTGCCTATGCAGAGGGCTGGGTAAAACCGCAGATCCCGCCTGTCCGTACAGGAAAGACGATCGCAGTGATCGGAAGCGGTCCTTCCGGACTGGCAGCGGCACAGCAGCTGAACCGCCGCGGCCACAGCGTAACGGTATTTGAGAGAAATGACCGTATCGGAGGGCTTCTCCGTTATGGTATCCCGAACATGAAGCTTGAGAAAAAGGTCATCGACCGCAGACTGGAGCTGATGAAAGAGGAAGGCGTGAAATTTGTGACCAACATCAATGTTGGTGTGGACATTACCGCAGAGCAGCTTCTGAAGGATTATGACCGCGTTCTTCTCTGCTGCGGAGCTTCTCATCCGAGGGATATCAAGGTTCCGGGAAGAGATGCCAAGGGAATCTACTTCGCAGTGGATTTCCTGAAACAGGTAACAAAAAGTCTCTTGGACACAGATTTTGGAAAATTCCCTTATGAGCTTGCAAAAGGGAAACATGTCCTGGTCATCGGCGGCGGTGATACCGGAAACGACTGTGTGGGAACTTCCATCCGTCTTGGCGCAAAATCCGTAACACAGCTTGAGATGATGCCGAAGCCTCCTGCTGAAAGAACTCCATCCAATCCGTGGCCGGAGTGGCCGAAGGTTCTGAAAACCGATTACGGCCAGGAAGAGGCGATCGCAGTATTTGGCCACGATCCGCGGATCTATCAGACAACCGTTACGGAATTTATCAAAGATAAAAAAGGAAATGTCTGCAAGGCCAAGATCGTTAAGCTGAAAAGCGTAAAGGATGAAAAGACAGGAAGATTTAACATGGTTCCGGTTGAGGGCAGCGAGGAAGTGATCCCGGCAGATGTAGTCCTGATCGCGGCTGGTTTCCTGGGAAGTGAGAAATATGTAACAGACGCTTTCCGTGTTGCACTGACACCGCGTACCAACGTGGAGACAAAGCCGGAGCAGTATGCCACCAGCGTTGACCGTGTGTTCACAGCCGGTGATATGCACAGAGGACAGTCTCTTGTTGTTTGGGCGATCCATGAAGGACGTGAAGCTGCAAAGGCAGTGGATGAGTCTCTGATGAGTTATTCTTATTTACAATAAAGAACTTCCCTTGAAAAATCTGTTGACAAAGAATTGGACGGTTGCTATAATTACGTCCATGAACAAGGGTGTTCTTCAGGAGCAGGAGCTCTTTGAAGTGCACCCTTTTTCTGTTTTTATGGGTAATTATTTTATGTGATGAGGAAATAAAGGAGAGAATACTATGGGGAATTATACCAGAGAAGAGATTCTTGCAATGGCAGAGGAGGAAGACGTAGAGTTCATCCGCCTCCAGTTTACAGATATGTTTGGAACTCTGAAAAATATTGCGATCACAGCAAGAGAGCTTCCAAGAGCCCTGGATAACCAGTGTGTGGTATATGGCTCTCATATTGCGGGCATTGTGGGAGAGAAGGAGCCGGATCTGATCCTGTACCCGGACTACGATACTTTTTCAATTCTCCCATGGCGTCCTCAGCAGGGAAAGGTTGCAAGGCTGATCTGTGATATGCGCCGCGCAGATGGATCTGAGCATGACATGAGTTCAAGATACATCCTGAAAAAAACAGCGCAGGCAGCGGAGAATGCAGGATATACCTGCTATGTTGACCCGGAATGCGAATTTTTCCTGTTTCATATTGATGATAACGGAATGCCAACGACAGTCTCCCATGAAAAGGCCGGATACCTGGATGTAAGTCCGGTGGACCTGGGCGAAAATGCAAGACGTGACATGGTACTGACTCTGGAAGATATGGGCTTTGAGGTGGAGTCCTCCCATCATGAGACAGCACCGGCACAGCATGAGATCGCCCTTCGCTATGGCGAGGTGCGTCAGATGGCAGATGCAGTTATGACTTTTAAGATGGCGGTCAGGACTGTGGCGAAGCGTCACGGTCTCCATGCAACCTTCATGCCGAAGCCAAGGCGGGAGGTAAACGGTTCTGCCATGCATATCCATTTTGCGCTGTTTAAAAATGGAAGAAATATTTTTGTGGATCCGGATGATCCGTCCAAACTGAGTGAAGAGGCCTATTATTTCATCGGTGGACTTCTGGCACACAGCCGGGAAATGGCTCTTGTCACAAATCCGCTCGTAAATTCCTACAAGCGTATTGTACCGGGCTTTGATGCACCTACAGAGCTGACCTGGACGAGAAATAATCAGAACTCACTTGTGAGGATCCCGAGGGTTAATGGGGCGGATACCAGGATCGAGCTGCGAAGCCCGGATGCTGCATCCAACCCATACCTTGTTTTTTCGGTATGCCTGGCAGCAGGACTGGACGGAATCCAGAAGAAAATCTATCCGACAAAGGCTTCTGACCGCTCGCTTTCCGAGTCAGACCAGAAGGAACTTGGTGTGGAGAATTTACCGGAAAATCTGAGGGAGGCGATCACACTGTTTGAGGAGAGCGACTGGATGAAGGAGATTCTGGGAGAGGTTTTCTGCAAACAGTATGTGCAGGCCAAGAAAAAAGAATGGCTGCGTTATTCCCAGGAGATTTCTGACTGGGAGATCGAGGAATATCTGTACAGGATCTGAAAACAGAGGCATAAAGGGACGAAAGAGAGTGGCGGCTTATGAACACGAGTATCGTGATTGCATTACCCAAAATAGAAGATGCAAAAAAGATCCGCACAGTCCTTAACAGGTATGGATTTTCGGTAGCGGCAGTGTGCAATTCCGGCGCGAATGCGCTGGCAAGTATTTCCGAACTGGACGGAGGCGTGCTGCTTTGCGGATATCATCTGCGCGATATGTATTACCGGGATCTTCTGGACTATATGCCGGATTATTTTGAGATGCTGCTTATGGCTTCTCAGGGAGTGATCAGTGAAGCTCCGTCTTCTATTTTGTGTGTGGGGATGCCTCTGAAGGCCGGGGATCTTGTGAATACGGTGAGTATGATGCTTTCCCAGATCGAAAGACGCTGGAAGAAGGATAAGAAAAAGCCGAAGCAGCGTTCATGGAAGGAACAGAATTATATTTCAAATGCAAAAATGCTTTTGATGGAAAGAAATCATCTGAGTGAGGAGGAAGCATACCGCTATATCCAGAAATGCAGTATGGATTCCGGAACCAATATGGTGGAGACAGCCCAGATGGTTCTGATGCTTTTATATGATTCCGTATAGGAGAGCACTGCTGGCCACACAGTGGACAGCAGCCATAATTGAATAACTGACAGCGGCCGGCCATAAAGCGGACGGCAGTGCATGATATGATACCGGATCAGGAAAGTCCCCGCCGGGGATTTTCCTGATTCGGTTAAACTACTTTGAATTGGAGGATGAGGGAATGGAATTTATGGATGGAACCTGTAAGAAAAAAGAATGCGACTGGGATATGCTTCTTTCCGAGAGCATGAAGGACCAGGAAGCAACTGTGGAAGGCGCGATACACAGCATCCGTAATATGGGCGATGTGGCCTTTGTGATACTTCGTAAAAAAGAGGGACTTTTTCAGACCGTATATGAGAACGATAAGACAAATGTATCCATTCATGATCTGAAGGAAGCAATGTGTGTACGCCTTACCGGAACTCTTCATGAGGAGGAACGCGCACCCCATGGAAGAGAGCTTCGTATCAGTCACGTGGAAATCCTTTCCTCACCGGCTGAGCCGCTTCCGCTGGCAATTGATAAATGGAAGCTGAACACTTCTCTGGAGGCAAAGCTGAATTATCGTCCGATCGCCCTGCGTAATATCAAGGAGCGTGCGAAATTTAAGATCCAGGAGGCACTTGTGCGGGCATTTCGGGATTATCTCTATGAGCGGGGCTTCACAGAGATCCATACCCCGAAGATCGGAGCCAGAGGTGCAGAGGGCGGCGCGAACCTGTTCAAGCTGAGCTATTTCCACAAACCGGCAGTCCTGGCACAGAGTCCACAGTTTTATAAACAGATGATGGTAGGCGTTTTTGACCGCGTATTTGAGACAGGCCCGGTATTCCGTGCAGAGAAGCACAACACCAAACGCCACCTGAACGAATATACAAGCCTTGATTTTGAGATGGGCTATATCAACGGATTTGAGGATATCATGGAGATGGAAACGGGATTTCTCCAGTATGCGGTAGAGCTTCTGAAAAAAGACTACGCACATGAGCTTTCCATTCTGAAGGTGGAACTTCCGAAAGTGGATAAGATTCCGGCCGTGCGTTTTGATAAGGCCAAAGAGCTGGTGGCTGAGAAATACGACCGTAAGATCCGCAACCCATACGATCTGGAGCCGGAGGAAGAAGCACTGATCGGAAAATATTTCAAAGAGGAATATGATGCGGACTTTGTATTTGTCACACATTATCCGTCCAAGAAGCGTCCTTTCTATGCGATGGATGACCCGGCAGATGAGAAATTCACATTAAGCTTTGACCTTCTGTTCAAGGGACTTGAGGTGACAACCGGCGGACAGCGTATCCACGATTATCAGATGCTGAAGGATAAGCTTGCAGCCCGCGGTATGGAGGAAGAGGGTATGGAGCAGTACCTGGATACCTTCAAGCACGGAATGCCGCCTCATGGTGGACTTGGAATTGGTCTTGAGCGTCTTACCATGCAGATCCTTGGAGAGGAAAATGTTCGTGAGACCTGCCTGTTCCCACGTGATATGAACAGACTTGAGCCGTAATAAGGAGAGAAAAGATGGCAAAGATAATTGATGATGAAACGATGGAAAATGTCTGCATTCTGGCGAAGCTTTCCCTGACAGAGGATGAGAAGGAAAAAGCGAAAGAGGATATGCAGAAGATGCTGGATTATGTAGATAAGTTAGATGAGCTTGATACTTCTTCTGTAGAGCCGATGTCCCATATTTTTGAAGATGAAAATGTATTCCGCGAAGATGTTGTGACAAATGGCGATAATCATGAGGCAATGCTTGCCAATGCGCCGAAGCAGAAAGAAAATCAGTATCAGGTTCCGAAAACAATTGGATAAGACAGGAGACAGGACATGGATTTGGGAAAATTAACCGCATTACAGCTTGCGGAAAAAATCAAACAGCATCAGATAAGCGTCCTGGACGGTGTGAAATACGTATTTGATCAGATCGAGGCAAAAGAGGACAAGGTCCACGCTTATCTTGACACCTATAAAAAAGAAGCCTATGCAAGAGCAAAGGAAGTACAGAAAGGCATTGAGGACGGAACCTATACCGGACCTCTTGCCGGTGTACCGATCGCAATTAAAGATAATATCTGCATCAAGGGAAAAACAACCACCTGTGCATCAAAGATCCTTGAGAATTTTGTGCCACAGTACAATGCAGAGGTCATTGACCGACTAGAGGCGGCCGGTCTTGTAATTATCGGAAAGACAAACATGGATGAGTTTGCCATGGGAAGTACTACCGAGACTTCTGCTTATGGCGTGACCAGAAACCCGTGGGATCTTGAGCACGTTCCGGGCGGATCCTCCGGCGGATCCTGTGCGGCAGTGGCGGCAGGAGAGACATATCTGGCACTCGGCTCCGATACCGGCGGTTCCATCCGTCAGCCAAGTTCCTACTGTGGCGTTACCGGAATCAAGCCGACCTACGGCACGGTATCCCGTTACGGGCTGGTTGCCTATGCGTCTTCCCTGGACCAGATCGGGCCGGTGGGAAAAGACGTTGCAGACTGCGCTGCACTTCTTGAGATCATTGCCGGACACGATGCGAAGGACAGCACTTCCATGAAGAGAGCGGATCTTGGATTTTCTTCTTCCATGACAGATAAGATCGTGGGAATGAAATTCGGTGTGCCGAAGGAATATCTTTCCGAAGGACTGAACCCGGAGGTAAAAGAGGCATTTATGAACACGCTGAAAAGCCTTACCGAGATGGGCGCAGTCGTAGAATTTTTCTCCATGAAAACTACAGAATATATGATTCCTGCCTACTACATCATTGCAAGTGCAGAGGCAAGCTCCAACCTGGAGCGCTTTGACGGCGTGAAGTACGGCTTCCGCGCAAAGGAGTACGAGGGACTTCATGACATGTACAAAAAGACAAGAACCGAAGGCTTCGGCGAAGAAGTAAAACGCCGTATCATGCTTGGATCTTTCGTTTTGAGCTCCGGTTATTACGATGCTTACTACCTCAAGGCACTCCGTACCAAAGCCCTGATCAAAAAAGAATTCGATGAGGCATTTTCCAAATATGATGTTCTTCTTGCCCCGGCATCACCGTTTACCGCGCCGAAGCTTGGGGAGAGCCTGAAAGACCCGCTTGCCATGTATCTTGGCGATATTTATACGGTAGCAGTAAACCTGTGCGGACTTCCCGGAATTACCGTTCCGTGCGGAAAAGACGCAGCAGGGCTTCCGATCGGTATCCAGATGATCGGTGACTGCTTTAGAGAAAACAATCTGTTCCGTGCAGCGCACGCCTACGAGAAAAAACGCGGTGATTTCGGAACTGCAATGGAAGGGGGAGAAAAGGCATGAAACAGTATGAGACAGTCATAGGACTTGAGGTGCATGTAGAGCTTGCCACAAAAACAAAGATCTTCTGCGGATGCTCCACAGAATTCGGCGGCGCACCGAACACACATACCTGCCCGGTCTGCACCGGTATGCCGGGATCCCTTCCGGTCCTGAACAAAAAGGTTGTGGAATTTGCCATCAAGGCAGGTCTTGCGGCAAACTGCCATATCCACCAGTACTGCAAGTTTGACCGTAAGAACTATTTTTACCCGGATAACCCGCAGAACTACCAGATTTCCCAGCTGTATCTGCCGATCTGCTATGACGGAGCTGTTGAGATTGAGACCTCCGCAGGCAAAAAGACCGTTCGTATCCATGAAATGCATATGGAGGAGGACGCGGGTAAGCTGATCCATGACGAGTGGGAAGACTGCTCCCTGGTTGACTACAACCGAAGCGGTGTGCCGCTGATCGAGATCGTATCCGAGCCGGACATGAGAAGCTCCGAGGAGGTTATCGCATATCTGGAAAAACTCCGCTGCACCATGCAGTATCTTGGTGTTTCTGACTGCAAGCTCCAGGAAGGCTCCATGCGTGCCGATGTCAACCTTTCTGTCCGTGAGGTGGGAAGTGAGACTTTTGGAACCAGAACCGAGATGAAGAACCTGAACTCCTTTAAGGCTATCGCAAGAGCGATCGAGGGTGAGAGAGAGCGTCAGATCGAGCTTCTGGAAGAGGGCAGAGCCGTTGTCCAGGAGACCAGAAGATGGGATGACAACAAGGAAGCCTCCCATGCCATGCGTTCCAAGGAGGATGCCAAGGATTACCGTTACTTCCCGGACCCGGATCTTCCGCCGATCCACATTTCCGATGCCTGGATCGAAGAGCTGCGCACCTCCATTCCGGAGCTTCGTGAAGCCAAGATGGAACGTTATCAGAAGGAATATGAGCTTCCGGATTATGATGCGGGAATCCTTACTGAATCCAGACATCTGGCAGGACTTTTTGAGGAGACGGCAGTTCTTCTTGGAAATCCGAAAAAAGCAGCGAACTGGTTCATGGTCGAGGTTCTCCGCCTGACAAAGGATAAAGGCCTTGATCCGGAAAAAGTAAGCTTTACACCGAAGCATCTGGCAGATCTTCTTTCCATGGTGGAGAAAAAAGAGGTCAGCGCACAGAATGCGAAGAAGGTATTCGAAAAAGTATTTGACGAGGATATTGATCCGGTTGTATATATAGAAGAAAAGGGTCTTAAGATCGTAGAGGATACCGGGCTTCTCACAGAAACGGTGAAAAAGATCGTAGATGCCAATCCGGGACCGCTTGCAGAGCTTCTTGGCGGCAAGGATAAGGTTATGGGATTTTTCGTAGGACAGCTGATGAGAGAGCTGAAAGGCAAGGCAAATCCTGACAGCGTCAGAAAAGCACTGGCAGAGGAAATTGAGAGAAGGAGATAAATACTATGGTTACAGTGAACAAGAATTATTTAAAACTTCCGGGAAGCTATCTGTTTTCCAATATTGCAAAGAAAGTAAGCGCGTACAAAGAGGCAAATCCTGAATTTAAGGATTCTGTGATCAGCCTTGGAATCGGTGACGTGACACAGCCTCTTGCACCGGCCATTATCGATTCCCTTCATAAATCCGTTGACGAGATGGCTCATGCGGAGACTTTCCATGGATATGCACCGGATCTTGGATACGAGTTCTTGAGAAGTGCCATTGCAAAGAATGATTATCAGTCCAGAGGCTGCGATATAAGCGCAGACGAGATCTTTGTTTCCGACGGAGCAAAGAGTGATTCCGGAAACATCCAGGAGATCTTTGGGCTGGATAACAAGGTTGCTGTCTGCGATCCGGTTTATCCTGTATACGTAGATACGAATGTTATGGCCGGACGTACAGGCCTCTATAACAAAGAGCGTGAGAATTTTGACGGTGTGATCTACATGCCGTGCAAAGAGGAGAACGGCTTCCTTCCGGAGATCCCGGCAGGTGAGGTTCCGGATCTTATCTATCTCTGTTTCCCGAACAACCCGACCGGTGGTGCTATCACAAAAACGGCTCTTCAGGAGTGGGTTGACTACGCAAACAAAAACGGCTGCGTGATCATCTATGATGCGGCATATGAGGCATATATTTCCGAGGAGGATGTACCGCACAGCATTTATGAGTGCGAGGGTGCAAGAACCTGCGCCATTGAGCTTCGAAGCTTTTCCAAAAACGCAGGCTTCACAGGAGTACGTCTTGGCTTTACCGTAGTTCCGAAGGAACTGGTACGGGATGGCGTAGATCTTCACAGTCTCTGGGCGCGCCGCCATGGAACCAAATTCAACGGTGCTCCGTATATCGTGCAGAAGGCAGGAGAGGCTGTTTATTCTCCGGAAGGAAAGGCGCAGCTGAAAGAACAGATCGCTTACTACATGCGTAATGCAAAGACGATCCTTGATGGACTTTCCGCAGCAGGATTTTCCGTATCCGGTGGAAAAAATGCTCCATATATCTGGCTGAAAACACCGGATCAGATGACTTCCTGGGAGTTTTTCGACTATCTCCTTGAAAAAGCACATATCGTAGGAACACCAGGTTCCGGATTTGGTGCACACGGCGAGGGATACTTCCGTCTGACAGCATTCGGAAGCTATGAGAATACACTGGAAGCGATCGAGAGAATCAAAAATCTGTAATACAGGTGTAAATTGCGGAGCAGGTTGAAAAACACAAATTTACGCAATCACGAAAGGGGATTTTATCATGGGTATCAGAAGAGTAGAAAATATGTGCGGCGGTAAAGGCCACGTGATCATCAAAGACATTCTTGAGGGAGAGGAGCTGAAGGGAAAATGTGGTCTCTATTCCCAGGTTACGATCGAAAAAGGCTGTTCCCTTGGATACCATGAGCATCATGGCGAGACAGAGACCTACTATATCTTAAGCGGTGAGGGTGAGTACGATGATAATGGTGTGAAACGCCCGGTAAAAGCCGGTGACATCACCATCACCCCAGACGGAAAAGGTCACGGCCTTGCCAATACAGGTGAGACAGACCTTGTATTTATGGCACTGATCATTTTTGACTGATCTGGTTTAACGTCTTGTTTAATGGGAAAGGCAGCCTTTGCGAAGGCTGTCTTTTCTTGGGGGCGTAAGCTGTCTCCTTCTGAAACTGCTTATTCTGGATGAAAAATTTTAATTATATAAACAATAAAAATTTTTTACACTTTTTCGAAAAAAGTGTTGACATATAGGAACCTCTTTGCTATACTACTATTTGTCGCGAGGGAGAAGATAAAGAATCCTACAGAAATGCGATATGCGGAAGTGTCGGAACTGGCAGACGAGCAAGACTAAGGATCT
>CAVIGE010000020.1:24400-35209 GCA_963642325.1 Prevotella sp. CAG:279 | reverse complement strand
GTTATCCAGCACATAATTGATCACGGAACGAAGAGGTGCCAGTCCGATTCCACCGGCGATAAACAGGAGATTTTTTCCCTTTAACTTATCTTCCACCGGAAAATGGTTTCCGTACGGTCCACGGACTGCGATCTCGTCTCCAACCTGAAGGCTGTGGAGATAATCGGTAAGGGATCCGCATTTCTTGATACTGAATTCCTGGTAATCCTTTACAGTTGGGGAAGAAGTAATGGAAAACATACCTTCGCTGACTCCAGGTGCACAGACCATGGCACACTGTCCGGGCATATGCTCAAAAAGCTTTCCGCCTTCCGGAGCCTCCACACGAAAAGTCTTTACATCCGGTGTCTCCTGACGGATATCTGTGATCACGCCGACCTTCGGGATCAGCGTATCCAGTGTATAATTTTTATGGCAGGTACATTCACTCATTCTTTTCACCTCCCTGTTTTTCAAAAGCTTTGATGACTTTTACGATATTTAAAGATTCCGGACATTTCTCCACACAGCGGCCACAGCCAACACAGGAGAACATGCCGTCATTATTTAACGGATAATATACAAGCTTATGCATAAATCTCTGGCGGAATCTCTGCATCTGGCTGTTACGGTTATTTCCGTGAGCCATCATGGTGAAATCTGAATACATGCAGGAATCCCAGCAGCGGTAACGGTGAACGCCGTGCCCCGTATCATAGTCCTTGATATCATAGCACTGACAGGTCGGACATACGAAGGTACAGGTTCCGCAGGCAAGACACGGCTTGTAAAGCTTCTCCCATACAGGAGAATTAAAGCGGTCCATGTATTCTTCCTGTGCCCATCCCTCCAGGGAAAGATGTGTATAAGGAAGAAGCTCGATCACATCGCGGATTGCCTTCTTCTCCTCTTCTACCTTTGCCTCATCGCCTTCGGCAAAAAGTTCCTTCACAGCTTCTGTCAGAACGTTTCCTTTTTCTGTCAGAGGCTTCCAGTAAAGCTCTCCCCCGATGATCCATGCTGCAACATCTGCGGCCGGATCTGCGGCATCAATGCCAAAAGCTTTACAGAAACAGCTTTCCTCCGGCTCATGACAGGCAAGGGCTACGATGGTTCCATGTTCTCTTCTTGCCTGATAAAAAGTATCCACCGGATCTCCCAGGAATACATTGTCGAGGACTTTCACTCCCTGCACATCACAGGCCCTCATTCCAAATACAACAAAATTCTGCTCTTTTAATGCCTGGGGCTCAATGCTGATATTTTTTCCGTCCTTTTTGCAGGTGTAAAGATTCTCACTTTGTGGAAAAAAAGCATCTTTCGGTGATTTTACGGTTTTCAGTGTTTCCAGGGAAATCACTGCATCTTCGCTCCATGCTTTGAAGTTTACCTGTCCACTTACTTTTACCGGTAAATATAATTCCTGGTCTGCGGCAATTTTCCGGAATAATGCCGGCAGGTTTTCTACTGCGATCTTATACATACATTATCCCCTTTCTGCCACGATTCCTGGCTCTACATCCTCGAAGGTAAAGCTGGTAAGCGGACCCTTTGACTTGGCATCCTCGCCAGCCTGGTACTCCCCGTAAAACTCATCGATATCTTTGATAAATTTACGGTTAAACAGATGAAGCGGAATTCCCTGCGGGCAGACTCTTCTGCACTCGCCGCAGTCCGTACATCTTCCGGCCACGTGGAATGCACGGATCACATGGAACATTTTTTCCTCAAAGGAATCCACATTTGCCTTCTGGGCACTGTCGAACTTGTTGCTGTCAAAAACACATTTGCGGCAGCTGCAGGCCGGACATACATTACGGCAGGCATTGCAGCGGATACATTTGCTCAGCTCGCTCTGCCAGAATGCGAATTTTTCTTCCGGACTCATGGCCTCGATCCGCTCAACCTCTGTAAAACGGTCCGCATCCTTTGTCTCTTTGGACTCACCGATCCGCTCATCGTAAATTTTATGTTCTTTTCCCTTACATACATGGCAGCGTTCCAGCATTGCATCCTTGTATGCACAGGTTTTTTCTCCATAAATGGTATCAATGGTAAGCGTTTCCGCCTCTCCTTCAATTTCTGATCCCACGATGCTTCGGATACCCTTGATTCCCATGTTGCGGATTTTTTCAATGTCCAGCTTTCCTTTGCAGCCAACACCTACGATGTAGGCTTTTTCCCTGTCCACACGATGCTCTTTTAAAAGCTGGTTAAAGCTGTATGTATCACACGGCTTCAGACAGACCATGGTTTTTCCTTCCAGTTTGGAAGCTTCGATCATATATTTGCTTAAATTGGCACCGCAGAATCCGTCATAGACAAAATCCTTTAAAGATTCCGGTGTCTCAAAATAGGCCGGTTCCGGATTAAAGGCAAGATCTCCGGCTTTCCATCCAAGGACCCGGGCTACCGTGCCATCTGCAAGCAGTTCTTCTGCACGTTTTATCAGCTCCTGCATCTTATATCCTCCAATCTCACGTTCTTGCCAAGGGAACAGATTTTTTCCACAAACTCATTCATGGTCTGCGAAAATTTCACGCCCTCTGCGGCAGATACCCATTCCACACGTGTTCTTCCGTTTTCCACGCCAATGTAGTCCAGCATGGAGAAAAGAAGTGTCATACGTCTTCTTGCGTAATAATTTCCGGTACTGTAATGGCAGTCTCCCGGATGGCATCCGCACATGATCACACCATCGGCACCTTTTTCAAAAGCACGGAGGATGAACATGGGATTGACACGGCAGGAGCAGGGAACACGGATGATCTTTACATCTGCCGGATAGCTTAAACGGCTGCTTCCCGCAAGGTCTGCTCCTGCGTAGCTGCACCAGTTACAGCAGAATGCCACGATCTTTGGTCTGAATTCTTCCTTTGTTTCTATCGACATATTGCATCCACCTCCGCGATAATCTGTCTGTTGGAGAAGCCCTGAAGATCCATGGCTCCTGACGGGCAGGCTACTGTACAGGCACCGCAGCCCTGGCAAAGTGCTGTATTGACAACCGCAACTCTTCTTGTCTCACGGATACCATGATCGTTGACCTGTTTTTCCTCATAGGAAATCGCTCCGTAAGGACACACATTTGCACAGGTGGAGCATCCGTTGCAGAGAAGCTCGTCGGATTTTGCAGTACATGGATTGGTAGTCAGCTTGTCCTTTGCAAGGAGGCCGATCGCTTTTACAGCCGCAGCTCCTGCCTGGGCAACTGTCTCCGGGATATCCTTTGGTCCCTGGCACACGCCAGAGAGGAAAATTCCTGCTGTCGGTGATTCTACCGGACGAAGCTTTGCATGGGCTTCTGTAAGGAAATTGTTGGTATCAATACTTGCAGTAAGCATGGTAGCGATCCTACGCACATCCGGATTTGGCTCGATAGCTGTCGCAAGGACTACCATATCTGCTTTTTTAAGGATCTGCTTATTGTCAAGAAGGTCGGATCCCTGAACAAGAAGTGTTCCATCCGGCTGAGGGATTACTTTTCCTACCTGCCCTTTGATGTAATTTACGTTGTACTGCTCAACGGCTCTTCTGTAAAACTCATCAAAGTTTTTACCTGGTGTACGGACATCAATATAGAATACGGTTACGTTGGTATCCGGATATTTGTCGCGGATCAGCATGGCATGTTTTGCTGTGTACATACAGCAGATCTTGGAACAGTATGGCTTTCCGCGGTCATCGGAACAACGGCTTCCGACACACTGGATAAATACGATCTCCTTGGGTGCTTTTCCATCGGAAAGTCGCTCCAGATGTCCTTTGGTAGGTCCTGCTGCATTCATGATACGCTCCAGCTCCAGGGAGGTGATCACATCCTTGCTCTGGCTGTATGCATATTCATCATATCTGTCAAGCTTGATGGTATCAAATCCGGTTGCCACCACAATCGCTCCGTATTTCTGTGTCACGATCTCATCCTGCTGATCGTAATCAACGGCACCTGCCTGGCATACCTTGGAACAGACACCACATTTTCCTGTCTTGAATTTCAGGCAGTGCTCTCTGTCGATCACCGGAACATTTGGGATCGCCTGGGCAAACGGAGTATAAATTGCAGTCCGGTTATTTAAGCCTCTGTTAAATTCATTCGGGATCTTTTTGGATGGGCATTTTTCCTGGCAGACTCCGCAGCCTGTACATTTGTCCATGTTGACGCTTCGCGCCTTTTTGCGGATATCAACGGTAAAATCTCCCACAAAGCCTGTTACTTTTTCTACTTCACTGTATGTATAGATATTGATCTTTTCGTGGGCTGCAGCCTCTACCATTTTCGGGGTAAGGATACATGCGGAACAGTCCAGAGTAGGGAAGGTTTTGTCAAGCTGTGACATTCTTCCGCCGATACTTGGCGTTTTTTCCACGATATCTACTTCGTATCCCGCATCTGCAATATCAAGGGCTGTCTGGATTCCGGCAATACCGCCTCCAATGATCAGTGCTCTCTTTGTAACACGGCTTTCTCCCGGATGAAGAGGAGAATTTAAGTTTACCTTTGCTACTGCTGCTCTTGCAAGGATCACTGCTTTTTCTGTAGCTTCCTGCATGTCCTTGTGGATCCAGGAGCAGTGTTCACGGATGTTTGCGATCTCCACCATATATGGGTTCAGGCCGGCTTTTTCCGCTGCTTTACGGAAAGTGGCCTCATGCATACGTGGAGAACAGGAACAGACAACCACGCCTGTGAGATTTTTTTCACGGATGGCTTCCTGGATCTTGGACTGTCCTGCCTCGGAACACATATACTGATAATCCTCTGCATGGACAACTCCAGGCTCCTTCGCTATGATCTCCACAACCTTTTTTACGTCTACCGTAGCGGCAATATTACTTCCGCAATGACAGACAAATACACCGATTCTCTGCACTTTCTCACCTCCTGTATCTTCTGAATGCACTTACCAGCAGCTGCTGAGGAAGCTCGGGATCCAGAAGCATTGGAATCTCGTCAGGAGAAAGATAATCTCCACCCTTTTCCCGGACAACCAGCTGTCTTGCACCGTCAATGATCTTTCCGGGTTTTACGTCTCTCGGACAGCGTTCCACACAGGCAAAACAGGAAAGACATTTCCACAGGGATGCTGAATTTACAAGTGCTTCGATGTTTTCATTGATCACATAGGATACAAACTGATGCGGTTTGATATCCATCTCGTCAAAAGAAGGGCAGGCTGCAGAGCATTTGCCGCATTTCATACATTTCAAAGGATTGGTCCCGCTGATCTCCTTTATCTTTTCCGCAGCAGAATGGTTATCTCTCATTTTGCCACCTCCTCTTTGACTCCAAGAGCCTCTGCCAGAAGCTCTGTAAAATAGTAAACCGGCAATTTGTTTCCGGCATTTTTATTCAGATTGTATTTACACAGCGGACAGGCCGTGATCAGCATATCCGCGCCAAATCCAGCTGCGCTCTCTTCAATCTTTTCACACATATTCTGTGACATTTCTTTTTCCTTCAGGGAAATATATCCGCCACAGCATTCATTACGGTAAGGATAGATCACAGGTTCTGCTCCAAGAGCCCGGATAAAATCCTCCATGATCTCTGGATTTTCCGGATCATCAAATGCCATGATCTTTCCGGGTCTTAAAAGAAGACATCCATAGTAAGCTCCGATCTTTTTTCCTTTCAGAGGATTTACTACTTTTTCTTTCAGCCTGTCAAAACCTACACGGTCCCGAAGTACCTCCAGATAGTGAAGAACTGTTGTCTCTCCCTCGTAAGGAGTTTCAAGCTGCATGTAATTGTTTGCTCTGGTCCGGATATCCTCTACATTTTTCATATCATCATTGACACGTTTGATCACATGATGACAGGCTGAACAGATCGTCACCAGCTCCTGGCCTTTTTCCTTTGCCTGGTTCAGGGCACGTACAGAGGAAAGCTTCGTGGCAATCTCATCTGTACCAAGCGGATAAACACCGCCGCAGCACTGCCAGTTTTCGATCTCCTCCAGCTCAAACCCAAGTGCCCTGGCACTGGCTCTGGCGTAATCGTCCAGATCCCTGGCCTTTGTTCTCAGAGTACAACCCGGATAATAACTGTACTTCATACCTTTCATTATCCTTTCTTAGTCTAAAATCTGACGGTTAAAATGGATCTTTTTCGCTTTCATATTGTTTATTTTTTAACAATATGAATTTAAAAAAAGGAAACCTTGCTCCATACATGTTTGAGAAATTTTCTTAAAAGCACTCAAACAAAAGAGGTAAAACACCCTCCCTCCGCAATCATGAGGTGTATTAGCTCGATTTCAGGGACTATCATAGCACGATAATTCTGTTTTCACAAGAGATTTTCATGAATTTCTTGTGTTTTTTTTAACACACTTTTGAAAAAGCTTCTCATTTACACAGTAAAAAAGAGCTTCAGATCTCTCCAAAGCTCTTTACATATCTTATTTTATTATGCTGGAATGCGTTTTAAGGATCAGTAAATAATGATCGGATATCCTGCGTCGATCGTCTCATAGATCAGCTTCGCCTGATCCTTTGGAAGGTTGATGCATCCGTGGCTTCCGTTTGTCTTATAACGGTTTCCGCCAAAGGAGGACTGCCAGGAGGCATCATGAAGTCCCTGACCGTAGACAAATGGCATCCAGTAATTGACTTTTACGTCATATCCATACTCGTCACTGGTCAGATTAAAAGGACTTGCCTTGTAGGCAATGGGCCAGGCACCACGGTATGTCTCTCTGCCTTTTACCGGTTTTCCACTGACAATATCTGTCTCTGTTACAAGGTTTCCATCTTTATAAAGCCACAGATGCTGGGCATCCAGGCTGACTTCTATGTAGCTGCCTGCCAGGTCATCGGTTCCGTTCCTCTGATAACCGGTTTTGCTGTAAATGGGATCACGGGTTACGGCCGTTCCGCTTTTCAGATCCTCAAGGAGCTGGGCCACCTCTGCATCCTGATCGATCCGGTATCCGTATTCATTGCCCTCGATCGTTACATCTGTGCCTGTCGAAGTATGGAAGGTACGCGGTATATAAATCGTATTATACTTATTTGCCAGATCACTTACGTATGTCCTGACAGAAGCCTCATCAATACTTAAGGTTTCTCCCTCTGTCTTCAGCCAGGAGCCGATAGTCTCAGAATCCAGTACCACCGTCTCACTTCCAAATGTGTATGTAACCGTGGTGCTCCGATATTTGCCCAACTGATCATTCAGCTCTGTAACCTTGTTCTCCATGTCATCCGTTGCAGTAACCGCCGGGCTGATATACACATGCTTATTCACCGGTACTGTAATGGTATCTCCCAGAAGCGCAGTATCAAAAGCAGCATTCAATGTAGTCTCCACGATTGTCTGGAGCTTATCTTCATCGATCTCGGTTCCCTGTTTCTGCTTTACAAGAACGAATTCTTTTTTGTCCTGGTCATACCGGATCTCTGCATCCGTGGAAGCCGTTCTCTCCCTGTCTCCGAAATTGGAAAGCTCCAGGGCCTGTTTTTCCTGCTCCTCATTCTGCCGGATCTGATACTCCAGGTCTACATTCTCTTCCTTCGCAAAAATCTTCCGGTTCTTTTCCCTCTGATTCTGAAGGTCTGTAAGCTTGCTTAAAAGATCCTCTTCATTGAGACTGTAACCAAGATCTTTTAAGGTAGTACTGTAGATTTCCTGATCATTTTCCTGAAAGGATACGGAACGGTCTGCAAATTCCGAAACAATTTTTTCTTCTGCCTGTTCCGCGTTCAGCCTGGAAACATCCACTCCCCATACGGAAATCTTACGTCCCAGTGTATTGCGATCTGCCATGTATGTATATCCAAACAGACCTGCCACCGCCAGGATCGCCGCAGCGATACATATCCCAAGTACGATCTTCCGTGTCTTTCTGCTGATGGTTGATTTTTTCTCCATACTCTTATCCCTCGAGTCTTATGTATTATATGTTATGTTGCCACATTGCCTGTTATTATAATACAGCATGTCACCCTTTCCTGTAAAAATGAGTTATCCAGAATCCGTCTGAACCGGTAAAAAAAGACAGACCGACGCCTTCTGCGAAAATCTGTCTTTTTCATACGTTTCTTTATCTGTTTTTTGTCAGCAGTATTTCCTTCCGGATCTTCTGCTGTTTATTCCGGCATTACGATCTTGCCTGCGACTGCACAGGCAGCTGCTGTTTTCGGAGATGCCAGATAGATCTGAACCCTGGAGGTTCCCATACGCCCCAGGAAGTTACGGTTGTTGGTTGCCACTACCTTCTCACCATCTGTAAGGATTCCACCGGTTCTTCCGCAGCAAAGACCACAGCCCGGATGTGTGATGATGGCCCCGGCCTCGGCAAGGGTATCCAGGATACCAAGCTCGATCGCCTGGCGGTAGATCTTGCGGCTTGCAGGAGTTACGATCAGCTTCACATAATCTGCAACTTTTTTGCCCTTCAGAACCTCGGCTGCTGCCATAAGATCCTCCAGACGTCCGTTTGTGCAGGAACCGATAAATACCTGATCGATGGTCTCGCCCTGAAGCTCGCTGACATCACGGATCTTGTCCACCTGTGACGGACACGCCATTACCGGCACAAAATCCTCAGCTTTATAAGTCATCGTCTTCATATAAACGGCATCTTCATCACCAACAAGACTCTTCTGATAATCGTCAAGCTCCACATTACAGTAAGCAGCAGTTTTCTCATCCGGTGTGAAAAGAGCACATTTTGCTCCGGCTTCGATCGCCATGTTCGACATCGTCATACGGCTTGCCACAGACATGTTCTCAATGGTGCTTCCGGAAAATTCCAGCGCACGGTATGTCGCACCATCTGCACGCAGGTCACCGATGATACGGAGGATGATATCCTTGGACATGACATTCTCCGGAAGTTCTCCGTCGATCACAATCTTAATCGTCTCCGGAACCTTGATCCACATGGTTCCGGTTCCCAGGATGCTTGCCATCTCTGTATATCCGATACCGGAGGAAAATGCACCGACACAGCCATAGGTTGTGGTATGGCTGTCTGTACCAAATACGATATTTCCAGGTTTTACATATCCTGCCTCTGTCATCAGCTGATGGCAGATACCGTCACTTCTGTGCACATTTTTCATGCCATATTTCGCCGCAAAAGCATCTCCCACATGGAAATGTCTGGTATCGTCCTGCTGACTTGCCGGTACAAGATGGTCGTAGATCAGGACAACCTTATCCGGATTCCACAGCTTCTGAAATCCCATCTCCTCAAATTTATCCGCTACAAACGGAATGAAGATATCATGTATCATCACTCTGTCAACGTTGACTGTCACGATATCCCCCGGCTTTACTGCCTTGCCTGTATTATGTCTGATAATTTTTTCAATGATCGTCTCGCCCATTATTTCTCTCCTCTCCGTTTTTTAGTCCAGACCGTTCAGCTTGCGCATGGCTTTTACAAGTCCGCCAGCCTTTATAATGTCCATCAGATTCTCCGGAAGAGAAGCGATCGGGTACTGTTTTCCATTGTGATCCACATGCTCGTTCAATACGACGGTAACCTGATCTCCCTCTTTTACATTGTCGTGAAGATCCGGCTGCTCAATAAGAAGAAGACCATTATTGATGGAGTTACGGAAAAAGATCCGGGCAAAGGATTTCGCGATCACACACTGGATTCCCAGTGCCTTGATGATCTCCGGTGCCTGCTCCCTAGAGGAACCGCAGCCGAAATTCTTTCCTGCCACAATGATGTCACCCTTTTTGATCTGTCCCGCCAGTTCCGGGCGGAGCGGGCTGAATCCGTACTGTTTCATATCGTCAATGGTTTTCAGTGCCAGATACTCGGTCGGGATGATGATATCGGTGTCGATATCGTCTCCAAGTACCCACACTTTTCCTGTAAATGCTTCCATATGTATGTCTCCTGTTTTTCTATCTTTCCTGAAATTTTATACTCTGTCTGCAGTTTCGATCTCACCTGCAATGGCAGATGCCGTAACCGTTGCCGCTGATCCCAGATAAACCTTGGAGCTCGGATGACCGGCACGTCCCTTAAAATTACGTGTTCCGGTGCTGATCAGAACCTCGTTCTCCCCGATAACACCCTGGCAGCTTCCCCAGCATACACTGCAGTTCGGATTCATCACAATGGCTCCTGCTTCCATAAAGATATCGATCAGGCCCTCTTTTAATGCCTGGCGGTAGATGGTCTGGCTTGCCGGAACGACCAGGAACCGAACACCCTCTGCCACTTTTTTGCCCTTGATCACCTCGGCACCTACACGGAGATCCTCAATACGGCCATTGTTACAGGAACCAAGAAATGCCTCATTGATCTTGATACCGCAGGTTTCCCCGGCAGGAACTACATTGTCAACAAAATCCGGTTTCGCCACAACCGGACGGACCTTGGAAAGATCAAAGGTATACTCTCTCGCGTAAACGGCATCCGGGTCACTGTGATATACAGCTTTCGGCTCACGGCCATGCTCCCTCAGATATTCCAGAGCTTTGTCATCTGCCTCAAAGATACCGGTCTTTGCCCCGGCCTCAACTGCCATGTTACAAAGTGCCATACGGTCGCTGATGCTTAATGTCCTGGCACCCTCACCGGTAAACTCCATCGCCTGATAATTACAGCCATTTGCTCCGATCTCACCGATAATGGTAAGGATCAGATCCCTCGCATAAACACCTTCCGGAAGCTTCCCGGTCAGGTTAAATTTTACGGTTTCAGGAACCATAACCCAGGAGGTTCCGGTCACCATTCCATAGAGGAAGTCTGTACATCCGACACCGGTACCGAAAGCACCAAGTGCTCCATAAGAACAGGTATGGCTGTCTGCACCAAAGATCAGCTGTCCCGGACGGACATAATTCTCGATCATGATCTG
>CAVIGE010000020.1:0-24126 GCA_963642325.1 Prevotella sp. CAG:279 | reverse complement strand
GCGATGATTTTTTCTGCGATCGTCATTCCCATCTCTTATTCCTCCTCACGGTTCAGAGAAGCGATAAGGCCGCCCTGATTCAGTATATTCTGCATGTATTCCGGCAGTTTGGTGCAGGAATAAGTTTTTCCATTGGCAACGGCAGTTCCCTCGGACATATGAAGCTCCATGGTATCCCCTGTCTTTACATCGTCCGGAAGATCTTTACAGACGATAGCCGGAAGTCCGATATTAATGGCATTGCGGAAGAAAATGCGGGCAAAAGATTTCGCGATGACAGCTTTTACTCCGAGTGCCTTGAGGACACCCGGTGCCTGCTCTCTGGAGGAGCCACATCCGAAATTCTCTCCTCCGACTACAAAATCTCCAGGTTTCACCTTCTTTGAAAAATCCGGATCCAGTGACTCAAAGGTATGACTCTTCATTTCATCCAGATTCGGTAGAAGCAGGTACTGGGATGCAATGATCTGATCGGTATCAAGGTCATTATGAAATTTAAAAATTGTTCCCTTATCCATAAAAACAAGTTCCTTTCTGATTGTTATCCGTTTTTCGGTTACGGTTCGCTTCGTGAACAGCAGCCATCCGGGGCAGGCATTTCTCTGCCGCCCTTATCGTCCTATATTCTAACACAAAATGCTGATTAATTAAAATGTATATTTTTAATATCAGGATAATTTCTGGTTATAAGCTGTCCCCATCAGCTGTCTGTGCACCTTCCGTCTTACAAAATAGAAACAGATCACCTGCATAATGATCGTAAAAATCCAGGATGCCGGATAGGAAATAAACAGAACCTTCAGGGATCTGTGCGCCGGGAAAATCCCGAAGATCCACACAATTCTAAGTCCTACCGTTCCGATAATGGACAGGATCATCGGCACACCGGAGCGTCCCATTCCACGCATGGCTCCCGGAAACAGATCCATCTGTCCGCAGAGAAAATAAGTGACCGTTGTATAAGCAAGGATCTCCATTCCACATTGGATAACCATTGTATCTTCTGTATAAATTTTCAGCAGCTCCGGTCCGAAAAAATATGCACCGCATCCCATTGCAAAGGAGACCACAAAGGACAGGATCAGACAATCCACAAGGACACGGTCCATCCGTTTCGGCTTACGGACACCATAATTCTGGCTGGTAAAGCTCATACACGCCTGTGTAACGGAATTCACGGATACATACAAAAATCCGAAGATATTGTTGGCTGCTGTGTAACCGGCCATGGCAATGGAACCGAAAGAGTTTACCGAGGACTGTAGCAATACATTTGAAAAATTGATCACTGTGCTCTGGACTCCTGCCGGAAGGCCCACCTGAAAGATCTGTTTGATGTATTCCCTTTTTATTGACAGCTTCGAAAAACGCAGCTGATAGCTCCCCTCCGTCTGATACAGGCACCGCAGCACCAGAATACAGGAAATCAGCTGTGAGATCACAGTCCCGATTCCAACGCCTGCCACACTTAAATGGCACACGATCACAAAAAACAGATTCAAAAGCGCATTGGCACACCCGGAAATGATCAGGAATACCAGCGGCCGTTTCGTATCTCCCACTGCGCGGAGGATTGCCGCGCCGTAGTTATACAGCATGAAAAACGGCATGCCCAGGAAATATATCCTCATATAAAGTGCCGAAAGATCAATTACATCGTCCGGCGTATCCATCAGTTCCAGACAGATCCTCGCAAAGATCACTCCAAGAAATGCCATAATGATTCCGCTGATCAGAGCCAGAAAAATCGAAGTATGTACGGTTTCTGACATCTCCTCATCTTTTCCGGATGCATAAAATCTAGCCGCCAGCACATTCGCACCCAGGGAAATCCCGATAAACAGATTGGTAAACACATTGATCAGTGCTGTTGTGGAGCCAACTGCCGCCAGTGCTTCACTTCCGCTGAAACGTCCCACCACCACAATGTCCACCGCATTGAACATCAGCTGCAAAATACCGGACAGCATCAGTGGCAGTGAAAAAGAGATTAGTTTGTCCATGATCGATCCATTGCACATATCGATCTCATATTTGTTTTTTTTCACGATTTTATTCCCCCGTCGTATCTTCTTATACGGGATCATTATAACACCTTTTAACAGAAGTCAACAATGAATTCTTTCTATAAAGAACATGCGTTACCGAGAAGGAAGTGAACCGTAACGAACTTGCAGCTGCTGCATAATAAACACAGCAGCCGCATATCTATAGCATTTCCACAAATTGCTGCATCAGGATCAGCGTTCCAGTATCCCTGCATCTCTCAGATTTGCAAGAAGTGCATTAAAATCCTCCACGAGATCCTCCACCGTTGTCGCATCCCCTACAGCCGCTGCTGGCGTTATCGATCCGGTAGCTCCCGCAGGACCTGTGGCTCCGGTAGCTCCGGTAGGCCCGGTTATTCCCTGTTCTCCCGCAGGGCCCGTGGCTCCGGTGGCTCCTGTAGGCCCAGTTATTCCCTGTCCTCCCGCAGGGCCTGTGGCACCCGTTGCCCCGGTCGGGCCTGTATATCCCTGAATCCCGGGTTCTCCCTGTGGGCCTTGTGGTCCAATGGGGCCTGGCACACCCGGACAACCTCTTGGGCCTGCCGGGCCGGTTGGACCCGTGGGGCCAGGGCAGCCCCTCATAGTATTTCTGTCACATCCACAGTGATTATTATTCCCAAAACAGGATGTACAGGACACATCTTCATGACTGCTCTGCTGCATCTCCAGCCCTTTTTGTTTCCTGCGTCTCAACAACATACTGCGATCACCTCATACTGAAAATAATCTTCGATACAGTATATGACTCCCAGGCACGATCTGTGCATTTATGCCACCTGTCATTCCAGTCCGTATTTCTCCCGGAAATAATTCCCGTTATATTTCACCCCGGGATCATCCGGTTTCTGCTCCCTGGCTTTCTTATGAAAAAAGAACGCCTGCTTATGACATCCCATTCTGTCATAACAGACGCATAGCTGCATATATGGCACAAATCCATGATATTTTTCCACAAAAAAGCCTCCGTTCTTTTTCTCTGAAGGAGCTGTAAGTGCCTGGCCATACCAGTAAGCGGCCTGCCTGCACCACCCCTTTTCCAGAAAGAGCTTTCCTATCTCACAGGAGATCTCTGCCCTTGGAATATCCACAGTCAGACTGTATAAAAAAGCCTCCAGTGCTGCTTCCTTTTTTCCCATTTTTTCATAACACCGCCCAAGGACCAGACAGGCATCCACACGGTTCTCCTTCCATCCGGATGGCTCTTCCAGAAACGCCTCCAGCTCATCCGCCGCTTCCTGATATCGTTGATGATAAAACAGCTCTCTCCCGTAATACAGCTGATGTCTTGGCTCCAGCTCTTCACCCTCCGCAAGCATTTTTTCATAAATCCTAAGATTTCTGTCCGGATCCCCCTGACCGCATTTTTGATGCCGCACTTCTATGTCCGAATAAAAAACAGTTCCCCTTGGAGTTACCGCCTCATGGACTCTGCCACTCCAGCAAAATTTTTCCGAAGTCTTAAGAATCCTTTCTCGGTAATAGGAAAATTCTGTTCTTCCGGTACTGTCAAAGCCAACTGCATATTCCATCATCACCACATCGATTTTTTCATCCAGGGATGCCTTTAGTTTTCTCAGCTTCTCCAGGTTTTCCTCGTCCAGGACATCATCTGCATCCAGCCACATCCAGTAATCCGTCCGGACTTTTTTCAGAAGAAAATTACGTGCTGCCGAAAAATCATCACACCAGGAAAAGTCAAACACCTGTGACGTATACCTTCCCGCAATCTCCTTTGTCCCATCTAAAGACCCGGTATCCGCGATCAGTATCTCATCCGCGATCTCTGACATCGGTTTCAGAATCCTCTCCAGTACTGCTTCCTCATTTTTTACGATCATACAAAGACTGAGAGAAATCATATTGGATATTCCTTGACAGCTTTATAAAATTTATGTATTTTTCTTCCACCTCAGTACTGTTTTCCAAAACATTTATAAATAAAAAAACGAGGCCGACAGACCTCGCAAAACCTCTGATTTCAAAAAATATCGGGGCAACAGGATTTGAACCTGCGACCTCACGGCCCCCAGCCGTGCGCGCTACCAAGCTACGCCATACCCCGCAACAAAAGGAATTATAACAGAATCTTATTTAAAATGCAACTGGTTTTTTCCTGAAAAATCCCCATATGATCCGTCAGTATAACAGATCCTATGGGGATTTAAAATATCACTACGTTCGAGTATCGCAAAATTTGCAAGCAAATTTTGCTTAGTTGTTGATCAGCTTGTCTTCGCCGTTCCAGCTGTAAAGTTTACGGATCTCTTCGCCTACTTTCTCAGACTGATGCTCAGCAGCTAATTTTCTCATTGCCTTGAAGTGAACCTGTGCACCTGCATCAGACATGTCAAGTAAGAAGTCTTTTGCAAATGTACCATCCTGGATATCGGAAAGGACTTTCTTCATAGCTTTCTTGGTATCCTCTGTGATGATCTTCGGTCCTGTGATGTAATCGCCATACTCAGCTGTGTTGGAGATAGAATATCTCATTCCGGCAAAGCCTGACTGATAGATCAGGTCTACGATCAGCTTCATCTCATGGATGCACTCGAAATATGCATTTCTCGGGTCATAGCCAGCCTCAACAAGTGTCTCAAAACCAGCCTGCATAAGTGCACAAACACCACCGCAAAGTACAGCCTGCTCACCAAAGAGGTCTGTCTCTGTCTCTGTACGGAATGTTGTCTCAAGAACACCAGCTCTTGCTCCACCGATTCCAAGTGCGTATGCAAGTGCGATATCCTGAGCTTTACCTGTAGCATCCTGCTCTACAGCAACCAGACAAGGAACACCCTTGCCAGCCTGATACTCACTTCTTACTGTGTGTCCAGGTCCTTTAGGAGCGATCATTGTAACGTCAACATATGCCGGCGGTTTGATGCATCCAAAATGAATGTTGAAACCATGCGCGAACATAAGCATGTTGCCTTCCTCAAGGTTCGGCTCAATGTCATTCTTATAAAGTGCAGCCTGTTTCTCATCGTTGATCAGGATCATGATGATATCTGCCTTCTTAGCAGCCTCTGCAGATGTATATACCTCGAAGCCCTGCTCCTCAGCCTTTTTCCAGGATTTGCTTCCCTTATAAAGACCGATGATTACGTTGCATCCGGACTCTTTAAGGTTCAGTGCGTGTGCATGTCCCTGGCTTCCATATCCGATAATCGCAATTGTCTTACCATCCAACAAGCCAAGATTACAGTCTTCCTGGTAAAAAATCTTATTTGCCATTTTACTTTCCTCCTCTGATGTTCATCACATCTTTTTCATAAAAATTATTTATCGTTAAGAGAGCTTCGACCCTCCTAGCAAACATATATACAGGAAATACTACAGGAAACGTACATCTCCGCTTCCCCGGGATAATCCCGTGATACCTGTTCTGGCAAGCTCAAGAATCTCATAGTCAGCCATCAGTTCAATAAAAGCCTTCAGCTTATTCTGGCTTCCCGTCATCTCCATGATCAGAGAATCCTTACTTACATCCACTACCTTGGCACGGAAGATATCGGCAATAGAAAGTGCTCCCTGTCTCTGCTCCGGCTTCACGGCGATCTTCACCAGCATTAATTCCCTGACAACACGATCGTCCGCCTCCAGAACCTTGACATCTCTCACATCTTCCTGCTTGGCCAGCTGTTTGGTGATCTGCTGGATCGTCTGGTCATCTCCATCACAGACAACCGTCATACGGGAATATCTCGAATCCGCTGTCACACCTGCCGTAATACTGTCAATATTATACCCACGGCGGCTGAAAAGGCCAGCCACACGGCTAAGGACTCCGGAAGTATTATCCACAAGAATGGATAGTATCTTCTTTTCCATAATACACCTGCTTTCAACATGTTATGTAAAGTAACCTGACTTCGTCAAGTAACGCTTTAATCTAATAAATATTCGCTTTCCTACCATTATAGCAACTTCGAAAATTTTGTCAATCAAAATTTCTCCTAAAATAACTTAACGCTTCTTAAAATTGACAGGAAGCAATTTCATCCTCAGATCAGATATTTTTTGCGCAGCTCCTCTGTTGCCTTTGCTGTCAGATACAGATTTTTTCGAAGAAATTTCTCTGTCCCTCCGTATTCCTTCTCAATGAGATCAAATACAGCATTGATATAGGATTCCTTTACCTGATAAAAAGCGTTAAGATTAGCAAACTTCCGGCTGTTTTCCGGACGGTAGGCACGGTAAAGCCTGCGCATATATTTCAGATCTTCATCAAGGCATGGATTGGAGCGCATGAAATCTTTTCTTATTGTTTCCTTCGGTACGCCCAAAGCCAAAAGTACCAGTGCGGTTCCGACACCGGCTCTGTCTTCTCCTGTTCCGCTGTGAAAGATCACAGCTCCGTTTTTTACATGGAGAAGTACATCCAGAAAACGTGCATACTGCTTCAGGGAATACTCATCTGCGAGAAAGCTGCGGTATCTGTCGATCATATATCTGTCGGTATCTCCGTAGCAGGACATTACCTGTTCAAAAAAGCTTCTTCCTCCGCATTCCTCATCCAGGATCGGGATATGATAGTATTCCACACCAGCCATAATGTCATCCGGTTTTTTCTTTACCTCGGCGGCCGAACGGAAATCGATCACCGTTTTTACATTATATTCCTCTGAAAGAATCCGGGTATCTGTGATCGAAGCATGATAGATCTCACCGCTGCGCAGAAGCTTCCTTGGAAGGATATGCGAACCGCTCTCTGTCATCAGTGCACCAAGATCCCTGGTATTAGGAAGATTCTCCAGAAGAAGCCTGCTTCCCCTTGGGAATCCAACTGCCATATCCGGATTCAGTGCCTTAAGAAGCCGGAGACAATCCTGAACCTCCTGTTCCGTCATATCAAATTTATAACGTTTCTGACGTCTTGTTATGATTACCAGATAGTTGATGATCAGCTGTTTCTCGCCTGTCTTATCCGCACCTTCCCGCCGCATATATGCCCAGACAATATCCTTACACGGAAGGCTGTTCAGCATCATATGCCTGTTAAATACAAAAAATCCATCCTCGATCCGTATCTTTCCGTATCTCATTTTCTTTCCTTTCTCCTTCTTCGCCCCTGCACCTTTTGCAGGGCACACTTTATCATACCAGAATTTTACTGTCCCGTACACCTTGTTTGACAATTTTCATGTATTCGATATAATAAATGGAGATATTTTACCCATGGGAGGATTTCTTTATGGAAAACTTTATTTTCTGCCTGAATGTCACGGTTCCGATATTTCTAACACTGCTTCTTGGATACCTTTTTCGAAGGATCGGGATCTTTGATGATGCCTTTGTCAGCCGTATGAATAAATTCGTATTCGTGATACCCCTGCCCGTACTTCTGTTTCAGGATATCGCCAAGATCGATATTTACGAAGCCTGGGACTTTAAGATGGTGATCTTCTGTTTCGCAGTCACATCCTTAAGTATTATCATTTCCGTGATCCTGTCCTGTTTTCTTCATCCTTCTGATATCCGGGGTGAGTTTATCCAGGCATCCTACCGGAGCAGTGCCGCGATCCTTGGCATTGCCATCATTCAGAACCTTTACGGAAATGCCGGCATGGCACCTTTGATGATCATTGCAAGTGTACCTCTTTACAACGTCATGGCTGTTGTAGTACTTTCTCTTTTTAAACCGGATCAGGAAGGACTGAGTCCCTCCGTTTTAAAGAGAACCTTAAAGGGTATCGTCACCAACCCTATTATTCTTGGTATCGCAGCCGGTACACTGTGGTCCCTGCTTCGTCTTCCGTTCCCGCAAATTCTGGATTCCACAGTCGGAAACCTTGCAAAAACAGCCACACCTCTTGGCCTGATGGCCATGGGCGGCTCCCTGAAATTCGGAAAAGCTTTTTCCAGGATGAAGGCCTCTGCTGCCTGCACTTTTATGAAACTTGTTGGCTATGAAGCACTTTTTCTGCCGCTTGCCATCCGCTGCGGTTTCACACAGGACAAGCTGGTTTCTATTATCATCATGCTTGGCTCTGCCAGCACAGTAACCTGTTTTGTTATGGCAAAAAATATGGGGCATGAGGGTTCCTTCTCCTCCGGAGTCGTTCTTCTCACCACAGTTTTCAGTGCCTTTACATTAACGCTCTGGCTTTTTATCTGCAAAAGCCTTGGGCTTATCTAAGTCCAGTCTGCTCCACGCTTTTTATATCAGGTTCAGATGACGAAGCCCGTCCCGGATTCCATAGTGGAACATATCGGACGTAACATGATCTGCCAGCTTTTGGATCTTTGGGGATGCATTTCCCATGGCTACCCTGGTAGCCGCATATTCAAACATTGCCAGGTCATTATTGCTGTCCCCGAATACCACGGTATCCTTCCACGGAATGTCAAACAGACGGATCACCGCTGCGATCCCCACCGCCTTGTTAAAGCCCTTCGGCACAAGCTCAATGGTATTTCCCACAAAAGAGCTGCTGCCTTCATGGCGGATAATATCATAATACTCTCCCAGAATGGAAAGCGCAGCCTCTTCATCGCATCCCGGCATCATCTTTGCACTGATCTTATTGATCTTCATGCAGTCCTCATTTCCGCGGATCGGTCTCCACTTATCGCCCAGAGCTTCTGTGATCAGGCCTGCATACCAGTTTACTTCGTCCGTATACTCATCCTTGTCATAATACATATAGTCTGCCCCCTCCATCACTGGGATCAGGCCATATTTTCTTAATACCTCCACGGAAAGCTTCGCTACTTCTGGTGTCATCTCTTTGTTAAAAAGTCTCTTCCCGTCTTTCTCAATGGTGGAACCGCAGGCAGTGATCATCCCTGTAAAAGGAATCTGCTCCAGATACCAGGGAACAAATGCACGGCTTCTCCCTGTACAGAGCCAGGCCTCATGACCGTTATTTATCAGGGCACGAACTGCCTCTATTGCACTGTCCGGCGTGCCTTTTTTCATATCACAGATTGTTCCGTCCGCGTCAAAAAATACTGCTTTTTTATCCATTTTCCCATGCCTCCCCATCATCTGTAAAATACACCTGCCGCACGGACCAGGCTCATTGTATCCTTCACTCCGGCAGTCTCGTAAGCAGAGTGCATGGCCAGCTGCGGAAGTCCGATATCCACGGTGTTCATGGCTGCCTGCGTGTTGGAAATATTTCCGAGTGTAGATCCCCCTGCAATATCCGAGCGGTTTACAAATGTCTGATACGGAACCTCCGCTTCCCTGCAAAGCTCCTTGAAGATTGCCGCCGAAACCCCGTCTGTACAGTATTTCTGGTTGGCATTATACTTGATCACAATGCCGCCATTTATCGTTGGACGGTTCACCGGATCTGCTTTATCCGTATAATTCGGATGAAGTGCATGTGCATTATCTGCAGAGATCATAAAGCTCTCCGCAAGTGCCATAAGGTAGCTCTCATGATCTCCGCCAAGTGCCAGGTTGATCCGGTACAGTACATCCTTAAGAAATGCGGATGCCGCACCCTGTCTGGTGGTGCTTCCCACCTCTTCATTGTCAAGAACACAATGAACCGCAATATTTTTCTTCTTATCTGCCTGCAAAAAGCCTTCCAGAGATGCAAAAGCGCACTGCAGATCATCCAGTCTCGGACTTGATACAAACTCATTTCTGGCTCCCCAGACAGTTCCGGGCATACGGTTATACAGAAACAGATCATGTCCTAGGACATCCTCCGGACGAACCTCTGCTTCTTTGGCTATCATATCCAGGAATTTCCCCTTTTCTCCGTTTCCGCTGTACAGGGGAAGCATATCTTTCTGTACATTATAATGATATCCGCCGTTGATATCCCTGTTCATATGAATGGCAAGGCTCGGGATCATCACAAGATCCCTGTCAATATTTATAAGCTTCTCCAGGATCTTACCATTCTTGCGCACGATCATACGTCCTGCCACTGAAAGAGGCCGGTCAAACCAGGTGGAAAGGATCATCCCGCCATACCGTTCCACATTCAGCTTCACATAAGCTCCGCCCACGGACATTTCCGGATTTTCCTTGATCTTAAAGGATGGTGAGTCACTGTGGCTCGCAATGATATGATATCTTCTGGAATCATTTATCGGGATGGAAAATCCAATAATCGCGGAATGATTCCTCATGACAAAATATTTTCCGCCTTTTCCCAGCTCCCAGTGTTCTTCCTCCTTCAGTTCTGTAAAGCCCTCTTCCAGAAACCGTTTCCGTATCGTCTCCGCTGCCTGAAATGCAGTCGGGCTGCTGTTTATAAATTCCAAAAGCTTCTCTGTTGTTTCTTCGTACATAATAATTCTCCTCTTACCAGCCACAAAAATGTGCAGTAACCATTTCGCTACTGCACATTATACGGCAAAATATTTTCTGTAGCAATACTTTTACCCGATCATCTGAAGGATCCAGGATACAGCCGGAAGTGTCACGACAGAACATACTGTAGTAACCAGGATCCCGCCCATTGCATAATCTCCATCGGAACCGGAAGCATTGGCCATCATTACAACGGAAGACATTACCGGCATGGCAGAAGTCAGTGCCATTGTCATATGGATGTCTGACGGAACAGGAAAGAATCCCAGCAATACGTAGAATACTACTGGAAATATCACCATCTTTATTAAAGCGATTCCATAATAATCCGGCACCCTGATGAATTTCAGCACATCAACGCAGGCAAAAATCCCTCCCAGATAGATCATGGCCAGGGGCGTTGCACAAGCTCCCATTTTCTCAAGTGCAGTGTCCAGGATCAGCGGAAGCCGGATACCAAAAAGCACACAGACCATAGCCAGGATAATTGCTACTGTAACAGGATTGACAAGCTTTTTCGGGTTAAATTCCCCGCCTTCTTTCTCTGCCGGGGAGGTGAGCTTTACTCCCAGTGTCCAGAGCATCAGCTGATCGATAATCGTAAAAACAGAGATGTACAGCATTCCCTTCTCCGGATAGATACTGATAATAATGGGAATTCCCATAAACCCTACATTGCCAAACACGACCATTGCCCGGTACAGCTGAAGATGATCCCCCTGCAGCCGGAATATTTTTCCGGATATTTTTCCCAGGATCAGAAGCCCCATATACATTGCCATTCCGATCGCAAGAATGGATAAGGATGAAAAAAATGTCCTGCGGTCTACTCCATCCACTGTATTGATAAAGATCATAACCGGCAGTACAAGCTTGATCACAAATTTGGAGATCACCTCCAGAGTTTCTCTTGTCAGTACCTTCGTGCGGATCAGAATAATGCCTGTGATGATGTAGATCACGAACATACCGATCTGCTGTAACAGAATTGTCAGTGTATTCATTTTCCAAACTCCTTTTTCCCCACAAAAATAATGCACCCGGCCTGTGGCTCTGTGATGCATTATTTTGTCCTTCTGGATTTTATACTATCATATCTGTTCTACATTGACAACCTGCTTTTGCCTCATAAGCTTATCTCAGTTCTGCGATCCTGGTAACGGCCACGTAGATTTCCTGGATTTTATACCAGGTTGGATAATCTACCACCCCGGAGGCCAGAAGTCCGAATACATTCTGGAATTTCTTTACAGAAGCTGCTGTTTCTAAACCGTAGATTCCATCCACAGTCACAGCCGGAATCGCAGGATAGGCTTTTTGGATGGCATTCAGCTGTTCCTGGATCTGCTGCACCTTTTCCCCGGTAACACCGGTTGTCAGATCATATCCCGGCCAGGATGCCGGAATTCCGGAAACCGCCTCTGCCACATTGATATACATATCGTTTCCATAAAAGCTCCGGATAATCTCGATCGCAGAATATCCCTGATCTCCCAGTGCCTTGCTTCCCCACTGGGTCATCCAGCCGCGGTCCCTGCACTGTACCTGTCTTCCATCACAGTACTGCGTAAGGATCGGCTGGCGCACATCCGGCCTGGAAAGATAATTTTCAAAAAGCTCATCCACGATCCGGTCAATGCTGTCAAAAATATTTCTGCCATTGATCCATTTATGATCATATGCGGTGGAGGAAGTGATGGTATAATCGTAGCCCTTATTCCGGTACCATTCCGTATAAACTCTGTTCAGGGTAAATGACATGATCGCCAGAACATTCGCCCGGATCGTATCATCCGGCCAGGTGGCATAGATCTCACTGCTGGCTACGTTTTTAATATAATCTTTGTAACGTACATAATAATTTTGCGCAGAGGTGTCGCCTGGCGGCCCATCATGGACTACAATATATTCCGGGATCACCACTCTGCTTAAAACGATCTCGCCGGATTCATTCACCGGCTTGATCTCCACTTCCGGATTTTTTGGCGGATACTCTCCAAACAGGGTATGGGGTCCGATAACGATGCGCTGATAGTCTTCCCCGTTTCCCTGCTGCCGCGAAAGAGATGCCTCCTGCTGTGCGATTGCATGAGGAAGGACTTCTGTCCCTGCCACCTCCTTTGGTTCAAATCCATCTGCACGGATCTGAACTGTATATTCCGAATAAGGCTGCTGCTCTACCGGCTTCATGCTGTACTCCAGAGGTGGAGCTGCCAGATCCAGAAGAGGGGTTTTTCCGGAGGAATCTGTGCGCACTTCCTCAATGATATTATCCGATACACCGGTGTACGAGATCCGTATCCTGGCATTTTCCACCGGACGGTTATTCGTTCCGTCCTGCACGCTCACCTGCAGCCGTCCCTGGTCCGGCCTATCCTGCTGCATGGAAATATAAGAATGCTTTTTCATAAACAGAGGCTCCTTTTTGTGCCTGAAAACACATTGGCTCTCTGTCAGTATATGCCCGAATATAAAAGAATGCCCCTCATCCGTCTTTACAAATAAGGGACATTTTCCGTGTTTTTTCAGAAAATTTTTAATATATCATTGTACATGACCACAACCATCAATGCCATCAGCATCATCAGTCCTGCAAAATGTACCATGCCTTCTATCTGACGGTTGATCGGTTTTCTTCGGACAGCCTCCACAAACAAAAATACCAGCCTGCCTCCATCCAGTGCAGGAAGCGGAAGCAGGTTCATGACACCAAGGTTTGCAGAAAGAAGAACTGCCATATTCAGCATATTCATCCAGAGTATCAGTGCACCCTCACTCTTGGACTTCTCATACGTGCTGCCAATGGCATCCACAACGCCAACCGGGCCGCTTAAATTCTTCATTCCGAGATGTCCGCTTACAAGCTCTTCCAGACTCAGGATGGTAGTACGGATCATATATTTCACTTCTACCGCACCATATTTCAGTATATTTAAACCCGAGGTTTTTTCACTGTAGGTATTGTATGCAAAACCGGATACCGGGGTTCTGTATTCCCGTGGTGTGATCTGCGCCTCATATTCCAGCCCGTTCCGTTCATAAGTGATCGTAACCGGCTGATCCGACAGAGGATGTTCCTCAAGATATTTATCATAAGCCGCTCCATCCGGCACTTCCACTCCATTGATCTTTGTGATCACGTCTCCGGCTTCAAGCCCTGCTTCTTCCAGCGGCATTCCTTCGATCAGGGATTCCACTGTCATGGAATTCTCATCGGAACGGTTGAACCCCAGCAAATACCGCACATTCACATCTGGCTTATAAGAAATTTCTTTTGTCTTTCCATCACGCACCACCTTCAGATGAATGGTGTCGCCCTCCTTGAGTTCATGCAGGTAGGCATATACATAGAGATCTTTTCCAAGATCAATATGATATCCCTGATATTCCGTGATCACATCACCGGCCTCAAGCCCTGCCTTCTCTGCTGCCGAACCTTTTTTCACTTCCAGTATTTTAGCCGGATCATACCCTATACCGCCTACAATAATTACAGAAAGCACAAAGGCAAGCAGGAAATTAAAAAGAGGTCCTGCAGCAACCACTGCGATCCTTCCCCATACAGGAGCTGAATTGAAGGTTCCAGGCCCTTCATCCTCTGCATCCTCCCCAGCCATGGCGCAGGAGCCTCCAATAGGAAGAAGTTTCAGAGAGTAACGGGTTCCTCCTCTTACGGTGCTTATAAGTCTGGGACCCATTCCAAGAGAAAATTCAATTACCTCAATATGGTTCTTTTTTGCCAGAAGAAAATGTCCAAGTTCATGGATTAATATCACAACGCTGAAAATAATAACAGCAATTACAATTCTCAATTTACCACCTGCTTTCGATCCACTGATAAGTATCCTGCTCTGCAAAAAGGATCTCATCCAGATCCGGATGAGCTATTTTTTTGTGTCTGTCCATAGACTGCGCAATAATATCATAAATATCCAAAAATCCTATCTTCTCCTCCAGGAATTTCTTTACCGCAAGCTCATTGGCAGCATTAAAGACTGTCGGCATGCTGCCGCCCTCCCTGGAAGCCTGGATTGCCATAGGAAGGCCTCGGAATGTCTCCATATCCGGAACCTCAAAAGTAATCTCATGAAGCTTCGTAAAGTCAAGACGTTCTCCGTCCAGGTAACGTCTGTGTGGATAGTACAGTGCGTACTGGATCGGAAGCCTCATATCCGGAGTTCCAAGCTGCGCCATGATCGCACCGTCTTTAAATTCCACCATGGAATGAATGATGCTCTGTGGCTGCACCACAACCTGGATCTGATCCAGATCTACATCAAAAAGCCACTTCGCTTCCATTACCTCAAGGCCTTTATTTACCAGTGTTGCAGAATCTACCGTGATTTTCCGGCCCATTACCCAGTTCGGATGCCTGAGGGTATCTGCTACTGTCACATTTTCAAGTTCCTTTGTGATGCGCCCACGGAACGGTCCCCCGGAAGCTGTGATCAGGAGCTTGTGGATCTCTCTTTTTTCTTCGCCATGGATCGCCTGGAAGATCGCGCTGTGTTCACTGTCAACCGGCAGGATGGAAACGCCATACTCCTTCGCCATGGGCATGATCAGATGTCCCGCTGTGACAAGTGTTTCCTTGTTCGCAAGTGCGATATCTTTTCCCGCACGGATTCCCTCCATAGTTGGGCGGATTCCGATCATTCCCACAACAGCAGTAACCAGGATATCAGACTCCGGCATGGCCGCAAGCTCAAGAAGGCCATCCATTCCGCTGACAACCCTTGTCGTGGTGTCTGCGATACGCAGCTTCAGGTCTTCAGCTGCTTTCTCGTCCCAGACAGCTGCCAGAACAGGTTGAAATTCCCGGATCTGTTTCTCCAGCTTCTCCACGCTCTTACCTGCACTGACTGCAACAACACAAAGATCATCGTTCTTCCGTACCACATCCAGTGTCTGGGTTCCAATGGAACCGGTAGAACCTAATATTGCAATATTCTTCATTTCAATATCTCCTAAATTCCAAGAATCAGTTTTGCAAGGTAATAAATAACAGGTGCCGTGATGATCACGCTGTCAAAACGGTCCAGAATCCCACCATGTCCGGGAATCAGAGTTCCATAGTCCTTGATGTTCTGGTTTCTCTTAATCGCAGACGCTGCCAGGTCACCTACCATGGAGATCAGGGCTCCAACCCCGCAGATCAGGGCATACTCAGCCAGTTCACCCCTGGTTGCTGCTGCATAGATCACTCCCAGAAGTGCTGCCCCGACAACGCCGCCCACAGCTCCCTCAATGGATTTCTTCGGGCTTAAAACAGGTGCCATCTTATGCTTTCCGATCAGCATTCCCACGCAGTAAGCGCAGGTATCACAGCCCCAGGAGCACAAAAAGATCAGCCATACCAGGAACTTACCATCCGGAAGGCTTCTGGTAAGATAGATAAACGAAAGCATCACTGCAACATATACCACACCGAAAAATGCTGCCATTACCTGCCCCGCGTGGTATCTGGGATATCCAAATACATATACGAACAGGATCAGGATCATGCCCACGATGACTGCCATCATTCCAAATCTTTCAAAATCAAACCTCATGGCAATATAATAGAGCACTGCTCCAAAATATCCTGCCAGCTCCAGCACGGTAAATTTTTCATCGCTTACCGTCATAACCCTGTAAAGCTCACGCATTCCGATCAGTGAAATCGCCAGAAGTGTAAAAAATAATATCCAGCTGCCGGAAATGATCGTTGCAAGGGCAATGATGACAAGGATGATACCACTTATCAGTCTTGTCTTAAACATAGGTTTACTCCTCCTTAACGCCGCCGTAACGTCTGTCTCTCTGATTGTATTTTTCGATGGCCTTGATAAGCTCTGCCTTGTTAAAATCCGGCCATGCTACCGGCGTAAAATAGAATTCAGAATAAGCCAGCTGCCAGAGAAGGAAGTTTGAAAGACGCTGCTCTCCGCTGGTACGGATCATCAGATCCGGATCCGGAACCCCTGCCGTATCCAGATAGCTCTCGATCGTAGCTTCTGTAATGTTCTCCGGCTCTACTTTTCCGGCTTTTACATCAAGAGCCATCTTCTGCATTCCGCGTCGAAGCTCATCGCGGCTTCCGTAATTTAAGGCCAGCTGGAAATAAATGCCGTCAAAATCCTTTGAATACTCCTCAAGCTCACGGACGCTCTGCTGGATATCGGGCGCAAATGCTGAGATGTCCCCAATAACCTTCATCCGCATGTTATTTTTTTTGGAAATCCTGATACATTTCTTGAGATAACTGCGAAACAGCTTCATCAGTGCCTCAACCTCATCCCTGGAACGTTTCCAGTTCTCTGTGGAAAAAGCATAGACCGTCAGATATTTCACTCCCAGATCCTTGATATCGTAGCAGATATTTTCCAGATTGGCACAGCCCTTCACATGTCCATATGTTCTCGGCATTCCCCGTTCCCTGGCCCATCTTCCGTTTCCGTCCAGAATGATCGCAATATGATTTGGTACGTTCATAATTTCTCCTCCATACAGAAAGAGAGCTTCTTCGAAGAAGCCCTCTCATTATTGTATTCCTGCAATTATACGGTCAGAATCTCTTTAGACTTGTTCTCGATCGCCTTGTCAACTTCCTTGATGTACTTGTCTGTAAGCTTCTGGATCTTGTCCTCAAGCTCCTTGATCTCATCCTCGGACACATCCTGTTTTGCAAGCTTCTTGAAAGCATCATTTGCATCACGACGGATATTTCTTACTGCGACTTTGGCACCCTCACCTTTTTTCTTGACGTCTTTGACCAGCTCTTTACGGCGTTCCTCGGTAAGCTCCGGAAATACGAGACGGATCGCCTTGCCATCATTGCTTGGGTTTAATCCCAGGTCAGAGCAGAGGATCGCTTTCTCAATCGCTTTGATCATGCTGGATTCCCATGGCTGGATCTGGATCATACGTGCCTCCGGTACGGAGATGTTTGCAACCTGCTGGATCGGAGTTGGTGCTCCATAATAATCTACGGTAAGCTTATCAAGAATATGCGGATTCGCACGTCCTGCCCTGATCGTTGCAAGCTCGCTCTCCAAAGCATTCAGTGTTTTTCCCATTTTTGTTTCGTATACCTGAATTCTCTCATCCATTTCTTATATCTCCCTGTATGGTTATTTTTTTAGTGGCTGTTCCGTTACTGTCCGCTTCGTAACGGTATTTCCAAATTATACCGTTACCTTTGTTCCTGAAAATCTGCCATGCACTGTATTCACAATGCTTTCCTTTTCATCGAGGCCAAACACCAGCATCGGCATCTTCTGCTCCATGCACATGATCGAAGCTGTAAGATCCATAGCTGCAAGTTTCTTGGCAACCACTTCATCGATGGAAATCTCGTCATACTTTCTGGCTTCCGGATTTACCTTCGGATCGCTGTCATAGATTCCGTCAACAGCCTTGGCAAGAAGGATCGCATCTGCACCGATCTCAACTGCCCGAAGTACGGTAGCTGTATCTGTGGAAAAATACGGATGTCCGGTACCGCCTGCGAAAAATACCACCTTGCCTGCCGCGAAGCTCTCTTCCACGGCATCCTTGGAATAAAGCGTTGTGAATGCACCGCATACAAATGGTGTGAACACTTCCGTTTTAAGCCCTACGTATCTGCAGATATCCGATACATAGATGCAGTTCATAATGGTTGCAAGCATACCGATCTGGTCTGCCTTGCTTCTGTCCATAGCTCCGCTGGTACGTCCTCTCCAGAAATTTCCGCCTCCGATGACGATTCCAACCTGAAGTCCCTCATCAACAATAGTCCTGATCTGTTTGGCTACCTCTGTAACTGTCGCCTCATCGAAGCCTCTCTTCTGCTCTCCAGCAAGAGCTTCTCCACTTAATTTCAGTAACACTCTCTTCATATGTTTATTCTCCTTTACCATACGCCGGCCACAACTTCATTGCCGTCATCGTCAAAAGTTGTGGAAACCGTAAACGTATCATAATAATAATAACCGGTCTTACCGGATTCCGGCTCATCCTCATAATCACTGCCGTTCGGGCTTCCGCATGCACTCTCAAGGGCTGACATGGACTGTCCAATATACCCTGCTGCAACAGATGCCGGATCATCCCCATCATTGTCACCATCCGTGGAAGCTGAAGAACCAGAATCCGAAGAGCCTGAATTCGAATCTGAAGAGCCTGAATCCGAATCCGAAGAACCCGAATCTGGATCTGAACTATCCGTACTGCTGCTATCGCTCTCTCCATCCGCTGACGGAGTCGGTGTAACATCTGTACCGGTACTGTCGGAATCTGTGCTGTCACTCTCTTCGCTGTCATCTTCGATTCCAAGTCTTGCCTTCACATCCTTCAGAGTGGAAACCTCTTTCGTACTTCCGCTTGTCAGATATGTAGCATATGGAATTCCATCTTCTCCCTCTCCATCCATGCACAGACTGATCTGTGAGATGGTCGTGAGCGGAAGCTGACGGAAAAAGCATTCATTCTGATCCTCGTCAGAGAACGTAATGCGCACATCAAAGCTGGTTGCTGTATCGCCATTATCATCCTTCTGATCCTTTTCCATATAATAAACAGCCTTGTCATTATCAGCCAGTGTAAACTTACTGTTCACCAGATCACTGCCCCATGTCTCATCACTGTCATCACCGTCATCTCTGGTTGGGCGGACATAAATTGCTGAGATCGTGGAACCCATCTTATTGGTAAATATAATACTTGTGGTAGTGTCACTCTTGGTTCCCATCACATTCTTGATATTTGCCGTGTCATCCGTAGATGTCTGCATCTCTACTACATCAGATTTCGCAGCCTCTGTTACTGTCGGTGTTGCAGTTGCTTCTATCTTCTGCTCCGGTGCTACGGAAGCTTTACTTCCACAGCCAGCCGCAAATACACTTGCTGCCAGAATTCCGGCAAGAATCAAATAGTGTTTCTTCATTCTATCTCCTCCATATAAAATGGTATTCTCTCTTCTGAGCCATCTCTTTCTATTATTGCAGAGTATCACTTTCTTGTCAACCTGACCATTTTGAATTTCACACAATTTTTAGTTTTTTCAGACTATGCAAAAAACAGCAGCATCAGATATCCTCATCCACTCTTCCCGGGCGGTTTCCAGGTGATACGGTGCAGCCTTTAATAAAGATTTTTCACCTTAAATTCTCTCTCTGCTTCTCTTCTCTGATCCTTCTTTGCAATATCCTGGCGTTTATCATAGAGTTTTTTTCCTCTGGCCATGCCAATTTCTATTTTTACCAGGCTGTCCTTAAAGTAAACCTTAAGAGGTACCAGTGTCAGGCCTTTTTCTTTTAATTTGGCCTCGATCTTGTTGATCTCATAACGGTGCAGCAGAAGCTTGCGCACACGGAGCGGGTCCTTGTTAAAAATATTTCCCTTCTCATAAGGGGTGATATGCATTCCGTATACATATACTTCCCCGTTTTCCACACGGACAAAGGCTTCCTTGATGCTGCATTTGCCCGAACGGAGAGATTTTACCTCCGTTCCTGCCAGTGCGATCCCTGCCTCATAGGTATCCTCAATAAAATAATCATGAAATGCTTTTTTGTTATTAGCGATCAGCTTCATTCCTGACTTTTTTGCCATTTTCTGCCACCTCAGTCTTCCTCGACCAGAACAAAATCTACCGTTTTCAGAAGCTTGTCTGCATCTGCCACACGAACACGCACCTTCTGTCCCAGACGGAAGATCCGGCCTGTCATGTCCCCCCGTAATTCATATGCATCCTGGTCAAATACATAATAATCGTCACGCAACGTATTGATATGGATCAGTCCTTCCACAGTATTGGGAAGCTCCACATAAAGTCCCCAGCCTGTGACACCGGAGATGATTCCCTCATACTCCTCGCCCAGGTGATATGACATATATTCTGCTTTTTTCAGCTTGTCAGATTCCCTCTCTGCCTCATCTGCACGCCGCTCACACACGCTTGACTGACGCGCCACTTCGTCCAGGATCTCCTTATAATGCTCCGTGCGTCCTTCCCTCACCAGTCTTCCACGAAGCCTGTCATGGATGATCCTGTGGATCTGAAGATCCGGATATCTTCGGATCGGAGAAGTAAAATGGCAGTAGTACTTTGCAGCAAGGCCGAAATGGCCACTGCATTCCGTTGTGTATTTCGCCTGCTTCATGGTACGCAGGGTCATACGGCTGATCTGCGCTTCATTCGGCATACCCTCAATGCTCTCCAGAATTTCCTGGATTTCTCCCGGAGTGATCTCCTGACCGGATTTCCTGACATTGATTCCTTCATTATGAAGAAGCATCAGAAGGCTCTCGATTTTCTCCGGATCCGGAGTCTCATGAGTCCTGTATACAAAAGGATAATCTCCCGTGCAGTATTCCTGTGCTACCGTTTCATTTGCAAGCAGCATAAAATCCTCGATGATCCTGGTTGCAACATTGGCTTCATAAGGCTGTACGTCAATGGCTTTGCCTGCTTCGTTGAGAATGATCTTGCTTTCCGGGAAATCAAAATCAATCGACCCTCTTGTGTGACGGCGGCTGCGAAGAAGTTCGGAAAGCTCTTTCATTATAAAAAACATCGGGATCAGCGATTCATAGCGTTTCCGTGCCTTCTCATCGGTATCCTCTAGGATATTTTTTACATCCGTGTAGCACATACGCTCATTAACACAGATCACAGTCTCTGCGATCCTGTGGGAAACAACCTTGCCCTTTTCGTTAATATCCATCAAACAGCTCAATGCAAGGCGATCCTGCCCCTGGTTCAAAGAACAGATTCCGTTGGAAAGCCGCTCCGGAAGCATCGGTATCACGCGATCCGCCAGGTATACGGAGGTTCCTCTTTTCAGTGCCTCACGGTCAAGGGCACTGCCACCCTGAACATAATTACTTACATCCGCAATATGCACACCAAGATGATAGATTCCATCTTCCTTTGTCAGGGAAATGGCATCATCCAGATCCTTGGCATCCTCACCGTCGATCGTGACCGTAACAAGCTCCCTCAGATCCAGTCTTCCGTCCATATCTGCTTCCTGTACATGATCCGGTACACGGTCTGCCTGACGGAGTACCTTGTCCGGAAAGACACTTGGAATATTAAAGCTCTTCACGATAGCCAGGATGTCCGTCCCCGGCGAACGGAGATTTCCCAGAACCTCTGTAACCCTTCCTTCCGGTTTCCTGTTTTTGGAACCGTAATCCGTCATCTCGACAACCACTTTATCTCCGTCTTTAGCTCCCATGGAATTCTTCCGGGAAATAAAGACATCTCTGGAAAATTTCGGGTTATCGCTGATCACAAAACCGTAATCACGGCTGCTCTGGTACGTTCCCACAACAGACTGCATTCCCCGTTCCAGAATTTTCAGCACAACTCCCTCCGGACGTTTGCCCTCCTTATGTCCGTTCTTCACAAGAATCTGCACCTTATCCTGATGCATGGCACTTCCTGTATCATTCTCCGGAATAAAAATATCCTGTTCCTGATTTTCCACCTCAACGAAACCAAAGCCTTTATAATGGCCAATGAAAGTTCCTTCCATAATGGTTCCGTCTTTTTCAGTAAAATGACGTTCCTCACGGTAATCAGCACCATGATCTCTTCCACGGCTGCTTCTGTCTTTCTTCCCGGATTTAAAACCTTCCTTCTTTCCTCTTCCCTTATGTTTCCCGGAGGTCTTACTATATCTGCCCTTGTTGTCTACTTCAGCCTTACCCTGGGCACAAAGCTCGTCCAGCACATCAAAAAGTTCTTTTTTTTCACTCTTGTCCAGCTGGAGCAGAGAACCGATCTCACGCAGGCGCATAGGCTTATACAGAGGATCTCCCAGCAGCTCCATCATAAATTTTTTTCTTTTTTCAAAATTTTTCGATTTTTTCACAATTTCTCCTGTTTCATGATAAGATATTATATCAACGCAAAAACACTCCTGCTGATTAACAAAAGAAGACTCCCTCGAGTTCCTTCTGCATGCTAACGCAGCAAGAGTGTTCCCACCTACCGGCCGGATAAAACCTCCGGTCAGATAATGTTCAGTACGATTGAAAGTACAAAGAAAATAACTCCCATGATAATGGTTCCTCTTATAAGGCCGCCTTCCATGGAACGTCCTTTATTCCTGCCCCAATAGGTATCAGCTACTCCGGCGATAGAGCCAAGGCCCTGCTGCTTGCCCTCCTGCATCAGTACCACAACAGTCAGAGCGATACAATCTATTGCATAAATTACAGTCAGAATAATCTTCAAAATATCCAACGCGGTTACACCTCCTAATCAACTAGAGGTTATTTTACCATAGCTGATACCGGATTTCAACTGTTTTCCGTTTATTTTGTGCAGGGGTTTTTCTGAGTATTTTTTTCAAAAGGGTCTGTGTATTTTCCAAGAGAGCCAAGCTGCTCCTGGATCCGCAGCAGCTGATTATATTTTGCATTGCGGTCAGATCTGCAGGGAGCACCCGTTTTGATCTGTCCTGCACCATATGCTACCGCCAGGTCCGCAATAAAAGAATCCTCCGTCTCACCAGATCTGTGGGAGATCACCGCCCTGTATCCCGCATGCTGGGCCAGCTCCACTGCATCCAGTGTTTCTGTCAGAGTACCGATCTGATTTGGTTTAATAAGGATGGCATTGGCAGCCCCCAGTTGTATTCCACAGCGAAGCCTCTTGATATTGGTAACAAAAAGATCATCTCCAACCAGCTGGAGCTTTTTTCCGAGATGCTCTGTAAGATACCTCCAGCCTTCCCAGTCGTCTTCCCAGAGTCCGTCCTCGATCGATACAACAGGAAACATTTCTGCCAGTTCCTCATAGTAGGCTGTCATCTCCCTGGCATCCCGGTATATCTTTTCTCCCTTCATACGGCTTTCTCCCGGAAAAAAGTAAGCTGCCTTTTCCTCATCATAAAGCTCGCTCGAAGCCGCATCTATAGCAATGGAAAGCTCCCTTCCTGGCTCATATCCTGCTTTTTCCATGGCATGGACCAGCAAGGCCAGGGCTTCCTTTGCATCTGACAGATCCGGGGCAAAACCGCCCTCGTCCCCAACCGCTGTGGAAAGACCTTTTTCCCGGAGAAGGAGCTTTAAATGATGATAAACCTCGGTGCACATGCGCATTCCTTCCTCCAGGCAGCAAGCTCCCACAGGCATGATCATAAATTCCTGCAGATCTACTGTGTTATCTGCATGTTTTCCCCCATTTAAAACATTCATCATAGGCACAGGAAGCCTGAGCGTATGGCATCCGCCAAGGTACTGATACAGTGGAATCCGAAGTGCACCTGCTGCCGCCCGGGCTACTGCCAGGGATACCGCCAGCGTTGCATTCGCTCCTGTGCCGCTTTTGTTTTCTGTGCCATCGGTTTCAATAAGGAGCCGGTCGATCCAGGCCTGATGCAGGGCATTTTCCCCTATAATGGCATCTGCCAGACGGATGTTGACATTCTCCACTGCTTTTTTTACTCCCTGTCCCAGATATTCCCCGCGGTTTCCGTCACGAAGCTCCACCGCTTCGAATTTTCCCGTGGATGCCCCGGACGGAACCATGGCTCTTCCTGTGAACCCGTTGATCCCTACGATTCCTTCTCCTACTGTCACCTCTGCTTCCACAGTAGGATTTCCCCTGGAATCCAGAACCTGTCGTGCATGAACCTTTCGGATAGGCAGATAACGTAACATTTTATTTTCCCTCCTTGAAAATAAGATTATTGTGATAATGCTGATCATGGTTTCCTGCGCATTCCATCGTTCTTCTTATGTTCATGAGGATAGCTTATCCGAAATGCGATATGTCTATACACACTAAAAAAACAACTCCCTAGTACAGCGAATATTAAGTAA
>CAVIGE010000019.1:12562-35997 GCA_963642325.1 Prevotella sp. CAG:279 | reverse complement strand
ATGATATATATTATAACGGCTCTGGGTGCCAGTGTACCAAAAGGAAGCCAGGCAGAGAAATTTTTGTCCTGAGGCAGCCGGGCCGGATGCGGCAATTTATGGAAACCGGTTATAGTACGGGCCTGAAAAGAGAGGTGGGATGAAATGGCAGCAGGAAAGGTTGTTTCTGCAGAGAATATTCAGATAGACAACAATCAGCGGGAAAACGTGGCGGGTGTGACGAACGAATATCCCTACAGTATGCATGTGACAGATCTTTATTCAAATGCAATTCCCTGGCACTGGCATGAAGAACTGGAATTTGGATATGTGGTGAGCGGAGAGCTTGAGCTGACCCTGGCAGACCGTTCTTACAGGATTGGAAAGAAACAGGGATATTTCACAAACAGTAATGCGCTGACCTGCACCCGGAAAAGTGAGAACTGTGAGGTAACACATGTGCAGACACATATGTTTCATCCAATCTTTCTGAGTGGACATTTTAAGAGTATTTTTGAGACGAAATATATAGATCCTGTGATCCATGACAGAAATATTGATGCGCTTGTTTTTACCGGCGAAACCAGGAACCAGCAGAAGCTTTTGCAGAAACTTGGTCAGGCAAGTGCACTGCAGCATAAAGAAAATATGGAATTTCAGACCAGAAATCTTTTTTCGGAGATCTGGCTGCTGCTTCTGGAGGAAATCAAAGAGCAGCCGTCTCATACCGTTAATTTCCAGAGCCAGGAGAGGCTGCAGAGCATGCTTACCTTTATCCATCAGCATTATGAGGATAAGCTGACCCTGGCAGAGATTGCGGCATCTGCTTCTGTAAGTACCAGGGAATGTATCCGGTGCTTTCGAAATACTATTGACCGGACACCTGTGGAATATCTCATGGAATACCGTATGGATACAGCCAGAAAATATCTGGAGAAAACCGAAATGTCAGTTACGGATATCAGCCTGCACTGCGGGTTTTCTTCCAATGCCTATTTTGGAAAGATCTTCCGGGAGAAGTTCGGCATGACACCGCTTCAGTACCGTAACAGAAAATAAAAGAAATTCACTAAAATTTTTCATGGACATACGCGCAAATCTGAGGTAAGATATTAAACGTTATTATTTACAGAAAGGCAGATTTTGAGGAATGGAAGAGAAGATTCTTGATTTTATCATGGAGCGTGCACAGGAGAATGAGGGCGTTTTGTTTCAGGCGATCGAGGAAAATTTTAATATCGTCATGGATGATAAGCTGAAGGATATTATCAGTGATGCGATCTGGGACAGAGATAATGTTTCCGATGTGACCATAGAAAGCGACCGTTATGTGATCACCTGTTTTGAGGATTAACCTGGAGGTCAGGATAGTGGGAGAGTGCTTTAAGGCATTCTCCTTTTTTTCTTTATATGACATCGGAATATTTCAGAACCGGAACGCTTTTATCATGGAATTGAAATTCACAGAAAAGAATGTTATTCTTAGAAAAAACAGACGGGGTGGTTAAAATGAACAAAAAATATCAGATCAACACAGAAGAAAACCGTGAATTTCTGAAAAGAACCTGTGAGGGGCTTTTGAGCTTCGGGCACAGATTTCCGTCTCCTGGCGGCGGTTCGTACTATCTGGGAGATGACGGAACACCATGGACGGACAGAAACCGGGAAACCTGGATCACCTGCCGTATGGCGCATGTCTACAGCTTAGGCGTGATGCTGGGGCATGAGGGAAGCAGAGAGCTTGCAGATGCGGCACTGAAGGGCCTTGGGGGTGAGCTTCACGATGAAAAAAATGGCGGCTGGTATGCGGGCGTGACACCGGATGGCGGTATTGTGCCGGATAAACAGTGCTATGCACATGCATTTGTGATCCTGGCAGCCTCCTCCGCGCTGACAGCGGAAAGGCCAGGGGCAAAAGAACTCCTTGAGGAGGCACTGGATGTCTATAACCGGTATTTTTGGAATGAGGAGGAAGGACTCTCCTGTGACACCTGGAACACGGAATTTACGGTGCTGGATGATTACCGGGGCTTAAATGCCAATATGCATACCGTAGAGGCATTTCTGGCAGCAGGGGATGTCACCGGGGACAAAAAATATCATATCCGTGCAGGGCGGATCATCGACCATGTGATCCGGTGGGCAGAAGATAACACCTACAGGCTTCCGGAACATTTTACAAAGGAATGGGTGGCAGATCTTGACTGCAGCCGTGACCGCCCGGATGATCCCTTCAAGCCATATGGCGCAACACCGGGACATGGCATCGAGTGGGCCAGACTGATCACGCAGTGGGCACTTGCAAACTGCGGGGAAGAGAAAGAAAAACTGGAAAAATATCTCCGGGCAGCGGAGAAGCTTTACACAACAGCTGTAAAAGACGGATGGAATGCAGACGGTGCGCCGGGAATTGTATACACCACAGACTGGAATGGCAAACCGGTGGTACGTGACCGCATGCACTGGACTTTGGCAGAAGCGATCAACACATCAGCCGTTCTTTATCATGTGACCGGACAGGAGAAATATGCAAAAGACTATACAGAATTTATGAAATATCTGGACGAGGTGGTCATGGACCACGAAAACGGTTCCTGGTTCCACCAGCTGGATGAAGAAAATCATCTTAAGGGAACCGTATGGCCGGGAAAATCCGATCTGTATCATGCCTTACAGTCAACGCTGATCCCGTACTATAAGATGGATACATCCATTGCACCGGCGGTGAAGAAAAAAATGGTGATCTGACATTTGGGAGGTTACGGAAATTAATCCGTAACCTCTCTAAGATCCGAAATATCCGGAGAAGCCATCAGAGAATAATTGGTGTAATAAACAACGAAACCGGGTTTTGCACCGGCAGGCTTCTTGACATGTTTTTTCTGGATGTAATCAATTTCTACCTTGGGGGCGGAGTGACCCTTGGAGTACCAGGCAGCAAGACGTCCTGCCTCCTCAAAGGTACGATCCGGAAGTTCGCCGTCTTTGGTGCGGACAACCACGTGGGAACCGGCCATTTTTTTTGCATGGAACCACCAGTCATTTCCGGTTGCGAATTTGAAAGTCAGTTCATCATTCTGGAAATTGTTTTTTCCAACATAGATATCAAAACCGTCACTGGATATGTAGTGGAGCGGTTTGGATTTCGGCTGGGCCTTCTGTCCTTTTTTGTTGGTGTAATGACGCTTGATATAGCCATATTCAGTCAGCTCATCCTTGATCTGGGAAAGGTCACTCTCAGATCTGGCGATATCCAGGGCGTTGGAGATGGATTCCAGATGCGTTATCTCACTTTCAGTATCTGCGATCTGCTCCCTTACGGCCTCTTTCGTACGTTTCAGCTTTCCATATTTGTCAAAATATTTCTTGGAATTCTGCGCCGGTGTGAGCGTGGGATCAAGAGGAATGCTGATCTCTTCGTTTGTATAATAATTCAGTGCCTTAAAAGATCTGCAGCCTTCCTCAAGACCATATCCATAGGTGTTGATCAGCTCGCCGTAAACCTTGAATTTATCTTTTTTGGCCGTGTCATTCAGCTGCTTCTCCTGGATATTATATTTCTTGCGGTTACGTTCCAGAGCAGTCTGTACTACGCGGCGGAGATCTGCGGATTTCTGGTGGATTCTTGTGAGAAGGCTCCTGGTAGCATAGTAAGTCTCAAGCATGGCAGAAACACTGTCAAAGGTTTCACTTCGGTATTCGCTGCCAAACTGCTGATAAGGAAAAACGCCATATTCCACAGGCTCCTCCCCACGGTAGACAATATTCGGGGTGAACTCTCGGTTCTGGACCTGTTCCATAAGCCGGAGAAAGGTGTGATACAGGTGTGTGCAGGCTTTTTTATCCAGGGACTGCGCTGCATCGCTTCCGTCAACAGAAGCACGGTAGCAGATCTCCTCAGCCATTACCGGGCTCATACCTGTAAGAGAGGTATAAAGAGCCTTGGAAATATTCAGAGGCTTTTTGCAGATATGCTGTGTGAATTCCTCCTCGGAAACAGTAAGCGGATTCTCCTTATCCCGGGTGTTCGGGATAAAATATTCCCTTCCCGGAAGAACCTCCCGGACAGAACTCATATGGGAAGACACATGCTTGATGCTGTCCAGGATCATTCCCTTTTCGTCACAGAAGATGATATTGCTGTGTTTCCCCATAAGTTCCATGATCAGACGCTTCCGGCAGGGGTCGCCAAGCTCATTGAGATGCTCCAGTTCAAATTCCACCACACGTTCCATTCCCGGCTGTTTCACATCCAGGATACGTGCACTGCCGATATGCTTACGGAGAAGCATACAGAAATTCGGAGCAGTCAAAGGGCTGATGCGGTTCTTATCTGTGAAATAGATCAGAGGAAGGGAAGCACTTGCGCTTAAAAGAAGCCTGCGCTGTCCGTTTGCACCCTTTCCGGTGATCAGAAGTTCATCGTTCTCGGGCTGGGCGATCTTGTTGATACGGCCGCCCTTTAAATTATCATTGATCTCCGCAACAAGAGCGGAGACTGTGATTCCGTCAAATGCCATGATTTTTACCTCCATTTCAACATTCGTTATTATAACAGTAAAAAAAGAGTTTGACTAGGGTTTTGGAATGAACTATAATAAATCCGTATGCAATCAGTTACCGTTCACATCGGCAGCTGATAAACTTAAGAGGCAGTATTGGAGGACAACATGATAAAAAGTATGACCGGCTTTGGCAGGGCAGAAGCTGTTTCCAGGGAGCGTAAGGTTTCTGTTGAGCTGAAATCCGTCAATCACAGGTATCTGGATCTGAATATCAAGATGCCGAAACGACTCAGCTATTTTGAAGGAGAGATCCGAAATGTGATGAAGAGTTATATCCGCCGCGGAAAGGTCGATGTATTCATCACCTACGAGGATTATACAATGGGTGGAATGGCTCTGAAATATAATGCAGAGCTTGCGAAGGAATATCTGGGATATTTAAACCAGATGAGTGAGGAACTGGGAATCGAGAATGACATCCGTGTATCCACACTTTCCAGATACCCGGATGTATTTACGATGGAAGAGCAGGATCTGGATGAAGAAGAGCTGTGGAGCTTTCTGGAGTGCCCTCTCCATGAGGCCTGCCGGAAATTCGTGGAAACCCGCGAGAGGGAGGGTGCGAACCTGAAACGTGATCTTCTGGAGAAGCTTGACGGCCTTGAAGCGAAGGTCGATGTTGTGGAGGAACGTTCCCCGGAGATTGTGAAGGCTTACAGAGAGAAGCTGGAAGCCAAGGTGCATGAGCTTCTTGAGGATAACCAGATCGATGATTCCAGGATTGCCGCAGAGGTGATACTTTTTTCCGATAAGATCTGCAATGATGAGGAGACGGTACGCCTCCGAAGCCACATCCATGGCATGCGTAAGATCCTGGATGAGAATGAAGGCGTAGGACGTAAGATGGATTTCATGGCACAGGAGATGAACCGTGAGGCAAACACGATCCTCTCCAAGTCCAGTGATCTTAAGGTATCCAATGCGGCGATCGACCTCAAGACAGAGATTGAGAAGATCCGTGAGCAGATCCAGAATATTGAGTAATTACCCGGTATCAGGACCGGCAGAAGGGAAAGATGGAAATGGCGAGACTGATCAATATAGGCTTTGGAAATGTTGTTAATTCAGGCAGGATCGTGGCAGTGGTAAGTCCGGATGCCGCACCTGTGAAGCGTATGATCCAGAGTGTTAAGGGAACACGTACCCTCGTTGATGCCACACAGGGGAGAAAGACCAAGGCTGTGATCGTTACATCCGATGATCATCTGGTTCTTTCTGCACTTCAGCCGGAGACTATTGCGAAGAGATTTTCAGAGGCGTATGGAGAAAAAGAGAGGGAGGAAGGAAATGAGTAAGGGAATTTTAGTTGTTGTTTCGGGCTTTTCCGGTTCCGGAAAGGGCACCGTCATGAAACGGCTGATGGAGAAATATGACAATTATGCATTATCCGTTTCTGTTACCACCAGAAATCCAAGGCCCGGCGAGAAGGATGGAGAAGCTTACTTCTTCCGTACAAAAGAAGAATTTGAGCAGCTGATCAGGGAGGATGGCCTGATCGAATATGCACAGTATGTAGAGAATTATTATGGTACTCCGCGCAGATATGTTGAGGAGCAGCTTGCATCCGGCAGGGATGTGATCCTGGAGATCGAGATCCAGGGTGCCATGAAGATCCGTGAAAAATATCCGGACACACTTCTGGTATTTGTCTGCCCGCCATCCATGGAGGAGCTTAGGAACCGTCTGACAGGCCGCGGAACCGAGACTCCGGATGTGATCAACGGACGTCTTAAGAGGGCAGTTGAGGAATCCAGGGGAATGGATAAATATGATTATCTTCTGATCAATGATGATCTGGAGGAATGTGTTGATACACTTCATGAAACCATCCGGTGTGAGCATATGCGGGCATCCAGGAATCATGATTTTGTATCCATGATTCAGAAAGAAGCAGAAGCTTTTTTATAAATACCAATTAACAAGTTAAATACGGCCCTGCCGTTACAGAAGGGAGAAAAGATATGATACATCCATCTTATTCAGAATTAATTGAGGCTATCAACACAAACAATGAGGACGATGATGAGGCTCTCGTGCTGAACAGCCGTTATTCTCTTGTACTTGCAGCAAGCAAACGTGCACGTCAGCTGATCGCAGGAGCAGAGCCGCTTGTACCTGGTGCAGCAGGCAAGAAACCACTTTCCGTAGCTATTGATGAACTGTACAAGGGCAAGGTTAAGATCCTTCCGGGACAGGAAGAAGAGGAAGAGATCGAAGCTTTGGAAGCAGAGAAAGAAGTTCTTGAGGCAGCAGAGGGTGAAACCGCAGAAAACGCTGAGGATGCAGCTGCAGCTCAGGCAGAGGCGGAGTAATTTTATGAAGATATTATTCATCTCTCTTGGCTGTGACAAGAATCTTGCGGATTCCGAGGAGATGCTGGGACTTCTTACAGCCAGAGGTCATGAGATCATAGATGATGAGACACAGGCGGATGCGATCGTGATCAACACCTGCTGCTTCATCAAGGACGCCAAGGAAGAGAGTGTGGAAAACATTCTTGAGATGGCAGAATACAAGAAAACAGGAAGCTGCCGTGCCCTGGTTGTCACCGGATGCATGGCACAGCGGTATCAGAAGGAGATCATCGAGGAGGTGCCGGAGGTAGATGCTGTTCTTGGGACAACCTCCTACGGGGATATCGTAAAAGCTCTGGAGGAGGCAGCAGCCGGAAACCATTTCGAAGAATTCCGTGATATAGATTATCTTCCGGATACGGGAAGCAGGCGGGTCCTCACAACGGGAGGCCATTTTGGATATCTGAAGATCGCAGAGGGCTGCGACAAGCACTGTACCTACTGTATCATCCCGAAGCTTCGCGGAAGGTTCCGGAGTGTCCCGATGGAGCGTCTGATCGCCCAGGCAGAGGATATGGCAGAACAGGGAGTGAAGGAGCTGATCCTGGTAGCACAGGAGACAACCGTTTACGGAAAAGACCTCTACGGAAAAAAATCTCTTCATATCCTTTTAAAGAAACTCTGCGAGATCAAAGGGATCCGCTGGATCCGTATTCTCTACTGTTATCCTGAGGAGATTTATGATGAGCTGATCGAAACCATCCGTGATGAGAAAAAAATCTGTCATTATCTGGATATTCCGATCCAGCATGCATCAGACCGCATTCTTAAGAGAATGGGCCGCCGTACATCCAAACAGGAGCTGATCGATATCGTTGGAAAACTCCGGAAGGAAATTCCGGATATCGTGCTGCGTACAACGTTGATCACCGGATTTCCGGGGGAGACCGAAGAAGACCATGAAGAGCTGAAGGAGTTTGTAGACGAGATGGAGTTTGACCGTCTTGGAGTTTTCACCTACTCACCGGAGGAGGATACTCCGGCAGCAGAAATGGCAGATCAGATCCCGGAGGAAGTAAAGGAAGAGAGACGGGATGAGCTGATGGAGCTTCAGCAGGAGATTTCCTATGATAAGGGTCAGGACCGTATCGGTCAGGAGCTTCTTGTGATGATCGAAGGTAAAGTTGCAGATGAAAGTGCCTATATCGGACGTACCTACGGGGATGCACCGAAGGTTGACGGGTACATTTTCGTCCAGACAGGCGAACTGCTTGTAACCGGTGATTTTGCAAAGGTACGTGTAACGGGTGCGCTGGAGTATGATTTGATAGGAGTGCTTGGAGATGAATACACCGAATAAACTGACAGTTGCAAGAATGATACTTGTACCGTTTCTTGTAGTTTTTATGCTGACAGGCTGGGGCGGTGAAGGCAACCGCTGGATCTGTCTTGTGATTTTTGCCGCAGCAAGTATTACCGACTGGTTTGACGGTCATCTTGCCAGAAAATATAACCTGATAACCAATTTCGGGAAATTTATGGATCCTCTGGCAGATAAGCTTCTTGTATGTTCAGCCATGATCTGCATGATCGAGCTTGGCAGACTTCCGGCCTGGGTTGTGATCATCATCATCGGACGGGAGTTTATCATCAGCGGTTTTCGTCTGATCGCAGCCGAGAACGGGGTTGTCATTGCAGCAAATTACTGGGGGAAATTCAAAACCGTTTCCCAGATGATCATGATCATACTTCTGATCGTGGATTTTGGGGGAGCTTTTGTAGTGCTGACACAGGTATTTATCTGGCTGTCTGTTGCACTGACCGTTATTTCCCTGCTGACCTATATCATGCAGAACCGTAAGGTTCTTTCCATGCAGGAGTAGTAAGTATACGAAAGGAGTTTCTTTCTATGATCACAGAGCTGGTATCCGTTGGGACAGAGATCCTTCTGGGGAATATTGTGAATACGAACAGTGCCTACCTTTCTGAAAAATGTGCACTGCTCGGTTTAAATGTTTACTATCAGGATGTAGTAGGTGATAATGAGGGACGTATGCGGGATGTGATCCGGACAGCACTGGAGCGTTCCGATATTGTGATCCTTACAGGAGGTCTTGGACCAACCGAGGACGATATCACCAAGGAAGTGACGGCTGACCTGATGGGAATGCCTCTGAAGGAGGATTCCCACTCAAGGAAGCTGATCGATAAATATCTGAAGGAATACGAAAAAAACAATCCCCAGAGACGTATCACAAAGAATAACTACAAGCAGGCAATGGTTCCAAAGGGGGCCATCGTCCTTGACAACCATAACGGGACTGCACCGGGACTGATCCTTGAGAAAAAGGGAAAAACTGCAATTCTTCTTCCAGGGCCGCCGAATGAGATGAAGCCTATGTTTGAGGAATATATTATCCCGTATCTGCAGAAAAACCAGCCGGAGATCATTGTATCCCAGATGGTGAAGATCAGCGGGATTGGTGAGAGCCAGGTGGCAGAGGAGATTCAGGATCTGATCGAAAGCCAGACCAATCCTACCATTGCACCTTATGCCAAGACAGGTGAAGTTCATCTTCGTGTGACAGCAGGTGCAGAGAATGAAAAAGCCTGCAGAAAGCTCATCAAACCTGTAGTCAAAGAGTTAAAGAAGCGTTTTGGTGAGAATGTTTTTGCCACAGATGAGAGCAAGACACTGGAGGAAGCGGTGATTGATCTTCTGAGGGAGAAAAATCTGAAGCTTTCTCTTGCAGAATCCCTGACCGGCGGTATGATCGCCCAGCGTATCGTGAATGTCTCCGGTGCATCGGAGGTATTTGGCTATGGTTTTGTCACATACAGTAATAAGGCAAAGCATAAATGCCTGGGAGTAAAGAAAAAAACTCTGAAAGAACAGGGGGCAGTTTCTGCCAAATGTGCCAGAGAAATGGCAAAGGGAGCGTGCAGGGCATCCGGAGCGGACATCAGTATTTCCGTAACAGGTCTTGCGGGTCCGGGAGGCGGAACGAAAGAAACACCTGTGGGAACGGTATTTATGGGCTGCTGCTATAAGGGCAGGACCATTGCAAAGGAATTCCACTTCACAGGAAACCGCATGCGTATCCGTGAGCAGACCACCGCGCATGCGCTGGCTATGCTTCGTGATTGTATTATCATGGACAGATCGTGAAGACGGATTGCGGATATCCGTTTGGCTTTACAGATCAATCATAATATTTTTACACATAATAAGACTGATTTCTGAACAGCTTTGATGATTTACTTTTTCAATCTGCGTCGGAAATCAGTCTTTTTTTGTTTCGTGCTTTCGTTGGCTGTCCGGAGTATATTAACGATTTACCGGTGCAGTGCAAATTTCTCAATGGCGCGTGCAACCCCGTCTTCATCGTTGGAAGAAGTAATATAATCAGCCACATCTTTTACCTGGGGCTGAGCATTGGCCATGGCTACGCCAAATCCAACCTCCCGGAGAAGATGGACATCGTTGTCTCCGTCCCCGCAGGCCATGATGGATTCTCTTGGGATTCCCAGCATCTCCCCAAGTGCGACGAGAGCCGTTCCCTTGTTGACACCGGCGGCGTTGATCTCAATATTGTAGCTTAAAGAGCCTACAAGTTCCAGCTCGTTAAGCTTACTTAACTCCTTCCAGGCAGCGGCACGCTCATCCATGTCCGCAAAGAGAGCCTGGACCTTATCCATATTCCGGTTTTCTTTTGCAATGACATCCCAGATATCCGGAACCGCGATACGGGTGGTGCGTACATAATCCCACATATTGGGGTCATGATGATATTTTCCCACATTGTCAAGTTTGGCAGCGTCTGCATATCCCTGGCCGTCAAAATAAATCTCACTTAAGGTATCATATTTCTCAAAGATCCGAAGTGCTTTTTTGGCACCTTCCAGAGGAAGAAGCTGCTCAATTAAGATTTTGTTGTGATCGGTATCCAGAACCCGGGCACCGTTGGAGGTCAGCGCATAATGGATACCCGGAAAAGTCCGAAGCTCTTTTGGAATCCCGGTAAAGGGGCGGCCGGTTGCCATAAGGACAAGAATGCCTGCGTCAATAGCCTCCGTAAGGACACGCCGGGTATGTTCTGTGAGCTCTTTTTTTGTATTCAGAAGAGTGCCGTCCAGATCAAGGCCGATCATTTTTATCTGCTGCATAATTATGAAATTCCTTTCTTCTTAATGGATGGAAGGACAGAAAAACCGTCCTGAAAAAAGAAGTTTTTCAGGACGGTAAAATTGGTTTATCAGATGTCAAGAAGATCACTGTAAACCTTCAGTGCTCCGTCTGTGTCATGGGCAAGAACACGTTTCGCAAGAACCTTACCAAGCTGTACACCCTCCTGGTCAAAGCTGTTCAGGTTCCATACAAATCCCTGGAACATGATCTTGTTCTCAAAGTGGGCAAGAAGGGCACCCAGAGACTTCGGTGTAAGCTCCTCGCCAATGATGATGCTGGAAGGACGTCCGCCCTTGAAGTTTTTGTTCAGGTTCTTATCTTCTTTACCGCAGGCAAAGGCAACGATCTGAGCGGCAACGTTTGCACAGAGTTTCTGCTGGCTTGTGCTGTTCTCGATATCAACATCAACGCCAAGCTGGCTCTTCTTGAAGCCGATGAACTGAAGCGGAACGATATTGGTTCCCTGATGGAGAAGCTGATAGAAGGAGTGCTGTCCGTTGGTTCCCGGCTCGCCGAAGATCACAGGTCCCGTCACATAGTCAACCGGCTCACCGAAACGGTTTACAGATTTACCGTTGGACTCCATGTCACACTGCTGAAGATGTGCAGGGAAGCGGCTTAATGCCTGGGAATATGGCAAAACTGCAGTAGAAGGATATCCCTGTACGTTTCGCTCATAAACGCCGATCAGGGCATCCAGCATATCCGGATTCTCAAGAAGATTTCTGTTTGTTGCAAGTTTATCTTCCTCGGCAGCACCGTCAAGAATATCTGCAAATACTTCCGGTCCGAATGCAAGGGAAAGGATCGCTCCACCTACACCGGAAACAGAAGAGTAACGTCCACCGATATAGTCATCCATGAAGATTGCGGTAAGGTAGTCCTCGCTCTTTGCCAGAGGAGAAGTCTCGCTGGTCACTGCAAGCATATGTCTGGATGGATTTAATCCTGCTTTTGTGAGGGCATCTTTTACAAAGGCCTCGTTTGTAAGAGTCTCAAGAGTTGTACCGGATTTGGATACAACGATGAAAAGAGAATGGGCAAGATCTACCGATGCAAGAACTGCTGCCGCGTCATCCGGGTCTACGTTGCTGATGAATTTTGCTTCCATCTTGAAAGTGCTGTTCGCCTTTGCCCAGTTCTCAAGTGCGATATATAATGCACGTGGTCCAAGATCACTTCCGCCGATACCGATCTGTACAACGGTGGTAAATTTCTCACCGTTCTCATTTGTGATCTCACCGGAGTGTACTTTGTCTGCGAAATCCGCAGCCTTTTTCTGCTGCGCCACATAGAACTCACGCTTGTCCACGCCGTCAACAACAACCGGATTTCCAAGCTGTGTACGTGCAAGATGATGAAGGACCATACGTTTCTCGCCGGTGTTGATCACCGCACCGTTGTATAATTCCTCGAATTTGTCGATGAGTTCTGCCTCGTCAGCCAGTCTGGAAAGTGCGTCAAGAACGGTTTCATCGACTTCCTTGGCTGCGTAGTTATAAGCCAGACCTGCTGCCATCGGTGTGCTGTATTTCTTTACACGTTGGGCTCCCTGCTCGCCGGACATTGCCCCGGCAATGTTTACATGACCTTTCAGATTGTTAAGTTCGCTGTAAGAAGCAAGGGTATCCAGATTTTTCCATGTTGCCATAATCATATTCCTCCTTTAATGACTGTGATCAGATATATCGTTATAAATCCTTCGGATATCTTTTTCACAAGTGTCTATGCCAATTATACTGAAAAAAGCGTTGGATTTCAATATTAAGTGTATAAAGTACTTCTGGAAATCCTGCAGATGCAAAAACGGTTTTCCTTTTAGATTTGTTAAGATTTGTTTTATGAAATATTAAGATATGGCAGCTATAGTGTGTGTGACACAAAAAAAGACAATATATGAAAGGAATTCAGAATGAAAAATATATTGGAATTTTTGGAACAGACAGAAGAAAAATACCCGGAACATATAGCTGTGGAAGATGATGAGAGACGTTTGAACTGGTGTGAACTAAGGGAGCTTTCCAGGAGGATCGGCTCATTTCTATGCAAAATATGTGACGCAGGAAAACCGGTGGCGATCGTGGCAGAAAAAAATGTCTTTACCCTGGCAGCGATGCTGGGAACGGTATATGCGGGATGTTTTTATACCATAGTGGATCCTTTTTTTCCAGGTCAGAGAATCCAGGACATTTTTACGGTATTAAAGCCGGAAGCAGTGCTGGTACAGAATGAACGGTATCAGGGAATCGTCAGGGAAGCAGGCTATAACGGCGAAGCATTTATTCTGGGCGATATTATGGATACAGAAATCAATCTGTCAGACCTGAAAACCAGAAGGGAAAACAGCTCTGAAACCGATCTGCTCTATGGGATTTTCACCTCCGGTTCAACAGGAAAGCCAAAGGGGGTTGTGGTGTCCCACAGGGCTGCGTTGGATTTTATCACACATTTTGTTGATATTTTTGGGATCTCATCGGAGGACTGCATCGGGAACCAGGCTCCTTTTGATTTTGACGTTTCGGTAAAGGATATATACAGCAGTCTGGCAACGGGAGCGAGACTGGTGTTAATTCCAAAGAAACTGTTTTCATTGCCATCGCGGCTTCTGGATTATCTTTGTGACAGAAGGGTGACAACCCTGATCTGGGCAGCCTCTGCTCTTGGAATGATAGCCGCGCTGAAGGGACTGGAATATAAGGTTCCGGATGAAGTAGATAAAATATTTTTCAGTGGCGAGGTGATGCCCCTTGATCTTCTGAGAAAGTGGCAGGCAGCCTTACCACTTGCAGAATTCGTAAACTTATATGGTCCCACGGAAATTACCTGCAACTGCACATACTGCCGGATCACAAAAATTTTCCATGAAGGGGAAAAACTTCCAATAGGAAAGGCATTTCCCGGAAGAAAGGTATTTCTTGTAAATGAGAATGGGGAAGTGGTCACTTCACCAAAAATCAAAGGCGAGATCTGTGTATCCGGAGAATCCCTGGCAGAAGGCTATTATCATAATAAAACCGAAACGGAGAAACGGTTCCGGACGCTTACACTTGACGGACAGAAAAGCAGGTGCTATTTTACAGGGGATTTAGGATCTTATGGTGCAGATGGAGATCTTTATTTTTCTGGAAGAAAAGATTTCCAGATAAAACACATGGGACACAGGATCGAACTGGAAGAAATAGAGTCCGTGATACAACAGGTTAAAGATGTGCAGAGATGCTGCTGTCTTATGGATACAGGGAAGAATAAGCTGGTAGCCTTTTATTTTGGAACAGCGGATGAGAAGGATATTAAAAGGTATCTGAAAAAGAAACTGCCGGCCTATATGATTCCACATACAATATTAAGGACAGATAAAATACCATTGAATAAAAACGGAAAGATTGACAGGAATTATTTTCGTTACAGGCTGGAGAGTGGAGTAAGATGAAAGCGGAAGAATTAAAAACAGGAGCAGAAAAATACGGAACCCCTCTTTATCTATTTGATACAGATGAACTGCTGGATACGGCAGCTGCTTTTAAGGAGGAATTAACCGGCAGTGCAGGGATTTGCTTTGCAATGAAGGCGAATCCGTTTCTGACAGGAAAAATGGCAGATATCGTGGAGCGGATCGAGGTTTGCTCCATGGGAGAATATGAGATCACGAGAATTCTGGGAATTACACCGGAAAAAATCCTGATCTCAGGAGTCCTCAAGGAGAAAGGAGAGATCCGGAAGGTCCTGGATCATTATAAGGGAAGATGTGCTTATACGGTCGAGTCAGCCAATCAGTTTTACTCCCTGGCCGACTGGTGTGAGGAGAATCATGAAACTCTTTCCGTGTACGTTCGCCTGAGTAGCGGAAATCAGTTCGGAATGGATGAAGCAGAGATCCAATCTCTTATGATGGCAGGCAGAAAATACCCGTTTTTGAAGATAAAAGGACTCCATTACTTTTCGGGTACACAGAAAAAGTCGGCAGAGAAGGTAAAAAAAGAATTGCTTTATCTGGATGAGGTCTGTATAAGACTGGGGAATATCGAGGAGCTGGAATATGGTCCCGGCATTCCGGCCGCTTATTTTAAAAATCAGGAGAATGAATGGGAAGCTTATATCAGGGAAATCAAAAAAACGACCGCAATGATGAAATGGAAAGGCAGGATCACGCTGGAGATGGGGAGGGCACTGACTGCCTCCTGCGGGTATTATCTCACCAGGATCCGTGATATAAAGCAGAATAACGGGAAAAATTACTGCATTGTAGACGGTGGTATTCATCAGCTGCAGTATGATGGACAGATCCGGGGAATGTATTGTCCGAAATTCCGGTTACTCAGGGAAGCACACGAGGGAGAGGAACAGGAATGGACGATCTGTGGTTCCCTGTGCACAGTAAATGATGTTCTGATCCAGAATGTAAAAATACCAGGAGAACTGAAAGAAGGGGATATTCTGGTTTTTGAAAATACAGGAGCTTATGCGCCCATGGAGGGAATGGCTTTATTTTTAAGCCATGAACTGCCGGCGGTAGCTGCTTATGGAAAAAACACAGGATGGAGACTTCTGAGAAAAAAACAATCAACCTATCAATGGAATATGGATTACAGAAAGGACGATAAATAATGGAAACATTGATGAATATTCTGATGGAGCTTGATGATGGCGTTGAATGGGAAAATGAAAATGCGTTAATAGATGACAGGATCCTGGATTCTTTTGGCATGCTTACCTTGATCTCTGACCTGGAGGAAGAATTTAATATTGAAATAGATGCTTCGGAGATGACTCCTGCAAATTTTAATTCTGTAGATGCCATGTGGAAAATGATAAAACGTCTGCAGGAAGAGTAAAAGATAGAGAATTTAAAACAAATGCTGTAAAGCAAACAGCTTGAATTATCCGGAAAAATAACAGATAATATGAAAAGTGAAAATTATGTCAGGAGATCGAAATAATGCAGAAAGAAAAGATACTGATCGTGGAAGATGATGCAGATATCCGGGAAGGTGTCCGGATCCTTCTGGAAAATGAGAATTATGATGTGCAGGAGGCATCGAATGGAAAGGAAGGACTGGAGAAATTGGATGCGGAAACAGATCTTGTGATCCTGGATATTATGATGCCGGGGATGTCAGGACTTCGTACCTGCGAGGAAATCCGGAAAATTTCAAATGTACCTGTACTTTTTCTTACGGCAAAGGCACAGGAATCCGACAAACTGATCGGGCTTATGGCAGGAGGAGATGATTATCTGGCAAAGCCTTTTTCCTATGCGGAGTTACTCGGAAGAGTAAAAGCCCTTCTGCGCAGATATAATGTGTACAGAGGAAGAAACGATGCTCCGGAGAATACAGAAAATGAATATCTTGAGATCGGAAACATACGTATACATAAGGTATATAATGAAGTTCAGGTAAAAGGCGAAGCGAAAGATCTTTCCAATATTGAATATCATATCCTGCTGCTTTTAATGCAGCATCCGGGCAGGATATTTTCCGCAGAAAATCTGTACGAAAGCATCTGGGAGGAGCCATATTTTTATTCCTGCAATGGCACGATAATGGTTCATATCCGTAAGCTGCGGGTCAAAATCGAAGCAGACCCAAAGAATCCGAAGTATATCAGGACCGTATGGGGAAAGGGGTACAAATTTGATGCTGTCAATGAGTAAGAAAAATTCCATTTATATCCAGCTTTTCAGACTTCTTCTTATTTCGGCGGCAGTTGTGATCGTATTTTTTCTGGGGATCAATCATGTCAGTGAACGTGTAATAGAGACATATTATTACAATTCCGGATATGAAGAGAAAAAGGATAAGGCATACCGGGACAAATTGCAGGACTATGTAACGGAGAACCATATCAGTGCCAGGGACAGAGCCAAATTAAAGAAGTGGGTAAAAAAACAAAAGATCATTGTTCTTGGCGTTTATGTGGATGACCAGAAGGTATTTGACTCCGATTATCCGGATCAGGATCTGTGGGAAGAAGATATATCGTCAAACCAATATGACTGGGAGACCTATTATTCAGTAAAATTTTCTGACGGGGAAGCCAAGATCGGAATTACCGGATTATATGAATATCAGCTTTACAATATTGTTTTACTTATGGAGCTTGCCTGCTCTTTCGGACTTTTTGTTTTTCTTGTCCTGTTTGGTATCCGAAAGAAAATGAAATATATTTCAAAATTAAGTGATGAAATTGCCATACTGGAGGGCGGAGGCTTGGATTATGAGGTTACGGTAAAAGGCGATGACGAGCTTTCCCTTCTCGCAGAAGGCCTGGATAACATGCGGAAGTCGTTTCAGAATATGATCGAGTCGGAAATACAGATGGTAAATGAAAATAATAAAATCATTACAGAAATGTCCCATGATCTGCGGACACCGGTTACTTCTATGATGCTTTATACAGAAATATTAAAAAAGGGGAATTATAAGGATGAGAGGCAGCTTAAAGAATATCTGGATAAGATAGACAAAAAAGCACATCGCATGAAGCAGCTGACGGATCATTTATTTGAGTATGCGCTGGTTTCAGGAGAACAGGAGATACTGCTGGAAGATCCGGAAAACTGTAAGGTCCTTTTTTATGATCTATTTTCAGAAACCTGCAGTTATCTGAATCAGAATGGTTTTGATGTAGACTTCCGGGTAGAATGGCCGGATAAGAATATAAGGGTTTCTACAGAATATATGGTAAGGATACTGGATAATATTTCATCCAATATTATTAAATATGCAGACCCACAGAATAAGGTGCTCATATCATGCGTATGCAGCGGACAGACTGTGGGATTTTATTTTGGGAATACGGAAAATGAGCTTCCGGACAAAAAGGAGAGCAATGGGGTGGGTCTTCAGAGCATCCGGAATATGATGAAAAAAATGGGCGGATCCTGCCGGATCAGCAATGAAAATGGAATATTCGGAATCGAAATAATATTTCCATGCATAAACAGCTGATCCGGCAGCAGCCTCTTTTGAGACTTATCCCATCACGATTTCTACATTGTAAACCTCTGTTTGGTCAACTGGGCGGATGCAGATACCATTGGAAGCTTCATGGAGTGTTTTTTCCGGGAGCAGATCAGAAACCGGAACTTCTGCTCCGTTGATCTTTACTGTACGGATGCCCTTTTCAGCGTGATCCGGGTTCAGTACATGGATATTATAAACGGCCCCCCGGTATTTTCTTGTGACGGTGAATTCCTCCAGGGAAGAAGGAATGCACGGATCAATCTCCAGTCCTTTGAAGGATGGACGGATACCGAGGATGTACTGGGAAACATTTACAAATGTCCAGGCAGCGGTTCCGGTCAGCCAGCTGTTCTTGGCTTCCCCGTGCTTTGGTGCATCGCATCCGGCGATCATCTGTGAATATACATATGGTTCCGTGCGGTGGATCTCACTGATCTCTTCAATGTATGCAGGGCAGGTACGGCGGTAGATCTCGAAGGCCCTGTCACCTCTTCCAATCCTTGTCTCTGCGATAGATACCCATGGGTTGTTATGGCAGAAGATACCTGCGTTTTCCTTATATCCCGGCGGATAGGAGGAAATCTCACCAAGATTCAGATGGTAAGTTGTGTAGGCCGGCTGGAGAAGGACGATACCATATTTTGTATCAAGCTTTTCCCTGACGGAATCCAGTGCCTTTTCTGCCTGTCCGTCATTGACACCTACATCTGCAAGAACACAGAAGCCCTGTGGCTCGATATAGATCTGTCCCTCATTGCAGCTTTTTGAGCCAACCTTTTCACCAAATGCATCGTAGGCACGCAGGAACCATTCTCCGTCCCATCCGGCATCAAGAATGGTATCGTACATGGCATCTACAGCAGCATAAGCACGGTCTGCTTCTGTCTGATCTTTAAGCAGCTCATTGATTCTGGCATATTCTCTTCCGTATTTTACAAACATTCCGGCGATGAACACAGATTCCGCAACCGGACCCTCCGAAGGACCGAAGGTCTGGAAAGATTCTCCGGGTTCTTTTGAAAAACAGTTTAAATTCAGACAGTCATTCCAGTCAGCACGTCCGATGAGAGGAAGTCCGTGTGGTCCGAGGTGTGTCAGTGTATAGTCAAAGGAACTCTTCAGGTGTTCCAGTAAAGGTTTTGCAAGTGTGCTGTCGTTGTTAAAGTCCACCTGCTCATCCAGGATGGAAAGATCACCGGTTTCTTTGATGTAGGCAGCAGTTCCGGCAATCAGCCACAGAGGATCATCGTTGAAGCCACTGCCGATATCGGAATTTCCTTTTTTGGTGAGTGGCTGGTACTGATGATAGGCACTTCCGTCCTCAAACTGTGTTGCCGCAATGTCCAGGATTCTCTGTCTTGCACGGTCCGGGATCAGATGAACGAATCCAAGCAGATCCTGGCAGGAGTCACGGAATCCCATACCGCGTCCGGTTCCGGATTCAAAATAAGAAGCAGAACGGGACATGTTAAATGTAACCATACACTGGTACTGGTTCCAGATATTGACCATACGGTTCAGCTTATCATCGCTGCTTTCGAGGGAATAGGTTGAGAGCAGAGAGTTCCAGTAGGCTTTCAGTGCCTCTAACGCAGCATCAACCTGCTCATCGGTAGAGAAACGCTTCATGGCAGCGCGGGCCTGATCCTTTCGGATTACATTTGGAGCCTCCCATTTGTCATCGGCCGGATTCTCACTGTATCCAAGAAGGAAAACAAAGCTCTTGGATTCTCCCGGAGCGAGGGTAAGTTTCAGATGGTGAGAGCCGATAACCGCGCCACCGCTGGCCATGGAATTGTGGGAAACACCCTCGAATACGCTTTTCGGATGCTCCACGGAACCATAAACGCCGAGAAATTCATCACGGCTTGTATCAAAGCCGTCGATATCTGCGTTGACGGTATAGTAGGCAAAGTGATTTCGGCGTTCTCTGTATTCGGTTTTGTGATAAAGCTCGGATCCGCAGACTTCTACCTCGCCAAGGCTTAAGTTACGCTGGAAGTTGGTGGAATCATCGACAGCATTCCAGAAACAGAATTCTACATAGGAGGTAAGATCCAGTGTTTCTTCGGTCGTATTCTTATTTGTAAGAACGATGCGGTTTACCTCGCAGGCTTCATGAAGCGGAACAAAAGCAGTCAGATCCGCATGAATCCCGTTTTTGGAAGAGATAAAACGGCTGTATCCAAGTCCGTGACGGCATTCATAGGAGTCCAGCTCTGTCTTTACAGGCTGCCATCCGGGAGTCCATACGGTTCCGTTATGACGGATGAAATAGTAACGTCCGTCTGTGTCTGCAGGCACGTTGTTATAGCGGTAACGTGTCAGACGAAGCAGTTTTGCATCTTTATAAAAGCTGTATCCTCCGCAGGTGTTGGAAATGAGGGAAAAGAAGCTTTCATTTCCGAGATAGTTGATCCACGGGAGTGGAGTTTCCGGGGATGTGATGACGTATTCTTTGGCATTGTCATCAAAATGTCCGAATTTCATAGAATAAATCCTCCTTGTTCAGCTCCTCCTAAGCCCGTTTTGGACGCAGAGGAGAAATAAATGATTCGCTTATATCTTTCAACCTGTAAATACAGGGAGATACCGTAGTGACTGATCTGAAAGGCTTTTTGGTTACTGTTCACAGGCAATGTTTTGCGAGGTGTTTTTTGTGAACGGAGTGAACAGTAATGCTTTTTGCAGTACGCCGGGTTGGTTTATCCGGATTTTTAAATGGTCAGTTCTGTATCGGTGTGTATATAAAATCAGAAAACTCCGCGAAGCTGTCCCCCGTATTTACAGCATAAAGTCCCAGCATCACACCGGTGAAGCCTCCTGCTGTTTCGGAGGAGAGATAGCGGGTCTTTGCAGCTTTGAGATCGTAAATGGTTTCAGCTGCTGTTTCCCAAAAGTGCGCTTCTGCGCTGAATGTATATTCCTCAGACTCCATGGACAATTTAAGGATTAATCGGGTTGTTTCTTTTGGAAGAATGATTTCCTGCTGAATATACTGCATATCACCGATGGTCCGCCGTTTAATCAGACGGCAGCCTTCATCGGTATGTAAAAGAGCCAGCTCATAATGATGTGCCTGATCCATATAGACGGTAATTCCCGCTTCTCCCATGGAAGAAGAGAGTGTCACCTGCATATGGCCGGTGAGCTCCTGCTGGCGGATACCCAGAAATGTAGGGGAATGTACAGGATCATCTAAGGTAACAGCGGTCCCTTTCAGATAAAGTGCTTTCGTACAGGGCTGTCCCCACAGCTTATAATTTTCTTTTTCTGGATTTCGAAGCCATACCCATTCCCTGCCCGGAAGAGTATTGAAAAAGGTCAGTGGCTGTGTCGGTTCCTGGACGATTTTCTGTGCGGAGGCAGGTGTTTTCATTTCAAGCCTTACGGTTTTGTTTTCACCGGCTGTGATCCAGCCATCCGGAGTGAAATGAACAGGAACGAGACAGGTTTCCCGGCCGATGTGATGGTGTGTGATATACCGGCCGATCTGCCGGAATGCCAGAAGAACCATCCACCAGCCGCCGTCCGTATCCTGGATCAGATCTGCATGTCCGGTTCCCTGTAACGGGTATCCGCCAAGGTTCCGGTTGGTAAGGACCGGGTTCGCATAGGAAGAATCTTTCCGGGGCGTTTCAAATGGGCCATAAGGGTTTAAGGAACGTGCAACAACCTCCATATGTCCATACTCTGTGCCACCTTCGGCAGCCAGAAGATAATAGTAGGTTCCTATTTTATAGAGGTGGGGTCCTTCCAGATAACGGCCGCCACAGCCACGCCAGATACAGCGCGCCTTTGTCAGGATTTCGCCGGTAGCAGGATCAATCTCGCACTGCATGATCGATGCCATACCATCAGGATCTCCATGATTACTCATGAAATAGGTTTTATCCTCTTCGAAATATAAGGAAGGATCAATTCCGTCCCGGTTGACCGGAATCACATCGGACCATTCTCCGTAGATATCGTCCGTCCATATGAGAAAATTTCCACATCCGTTTACGTTCGTTGTCACGATGTAGAAGCGTCCGTTATGGCAGCGGATCGTCGGGGCGTAGATGCCGCCGCTGCTGTCTGCCCCTGTGAGGGGAAGCTGTTTTTTTCTTGTCAGTGCGTGGCCGATCAGCTTCCAGTTGATCAGGTCTTTGCTTTCAAAGATCGGAATTCCCGGAAAATACTGAAAACTGCTGCAGACAAGATAGTAGGTGCTGCCCTGTCGGCAGATGCTTGGATCCGGTGCGAATCCGCGGATGACCGGATTTTTGTAGTGATTTGTATAAAGTCTGTTCATAAATCTGCTGTGCCGCTGCCCATTAACTGTGGGCAATGGTCTCTCCTTCCTGCTCTTTTTCATAAGGTTCGAAAACCTTCTTAAAAATGAAAGACTGACAATAAGCGATAAACGCAAATCCGAAGAGAACCATCATAAGCTTCATCGGTGGGGCAAACATGCAGAGTGTGATGACTGTAATATAGATCAGTGCCAGTGCAATGGTAGGCTTTATGTTTGTCATCATCAGGTAAAAAGCATTTTTAAGTGTCTGCCTTGTGCTGTTCTTAAATCTTGCGATCAGTGGAAAGGTATAGGTAAATACAAAAAGCCAGAGAAGCATTGCAACCATGAACAGCCCGGAAAGCACAGAGGTAAGAACGGTTCCCATGGAATACCAGAATATAAGATTGAAGAGGAGAACGGCACCGGTCAGAAAGAGACATCCGAAGGCAGCGGTACCGGACTTCAGGTTTTTGCGGAACTCTGCAAGATAAGGACGCACAAGATAACCATATTCTCCACGGGCCTCACGGAGTGTCACACAATATAAGGAAGAAAGCGCGGTACCGATCGTGAATACCGGGAGACACGTGATGATAAATACAAGGTTTAATACGATATAATTGCAGAGCGTATTGATAACGTCCAATACCGGATTCATAAGATTGTTTTTCATAAGCCAGATCATCCTTTCATATTCTTTTCTGTCCTGATTCTTAATATATAGATATAAAAAAGAAATAACTACCGTAAAAAAGCGAACTGAAATACATGAAAAAAAAGCTATTTCAGAACGTCATGCCATAAAAAGCGGATTTGAACATGAAATATGTATGAATTTTTAAGGTATTCTTTTGAAAATCCGGATGGTAGGATAAGAGGCAGATAAGAAAAGCAGTTCCGCAAAGGAGGTTAAAGGAGAAATGAAAAAAAGCAAAACTGCTGTAAAGAACACCCAGGGAACAAAGGTGAAAGCAAAAAAAGGTTTCAACTATTTTCTCTGGATCTTACCATTTCTTGTGCTGGTATTTTTGTTCTCATATTTTCCATTGCATGGATGGATCTATTCATTTTATGATTACAAACCGCCGAGAAGCCTTTCAGATTGTGAATTTGTAGGACTTCAGTGGTTCAAGATGCTCTTTACAAATAAGACACAGGTATCAC
>CAVIGE010000019.1:0-12528 GCA_963642325.1 Prevotella sp. CAG:279 | reverse complement strand
TACAAATAAGACACAGGTATCACAGCTGATACAGGTTATGAAAAACACATTCGCGATGAGCTTGCTGGGTCTGTTGACTTCGATCCTTCCACTAGGATTTGCGATTTTCCTCAATGAGATCAAAAGCAAGAAGTTCAAGACATTTGTACAGACATTTACAACGCTGCCGAACTTTATCAGCTGGGTACTTGTTTATTCGGTAGCATTTGCACTGTTCTCATCAACAGGTATGGTAAACACTCTGCTTGAGAATGCAGGGATCATTACACAGCCGATTAAATTTTTGGACAGTGATTCCCATACATATCTGTGGATGCTTCTGTGGAATACATGGAAAGGTCTTGGATGGGGAGCGATCATTTATCTGGCTTCCATTGCAGGAATCGACCAGGAGCTTTATGAGGCAGGAAAGATTGACGGAGCAGGAAGATTTCAGCTGATGAAATATATCACACTTCCGGCATTGCTCCCAACATTCTTTATCATGCTGATGATGGCAGTATCAAACTTCCTGAATAATGGTCTGGATCAGTATTTCGTATTCCAGAACTCATTCAATAAGACACATATCCAGGTACTTGATCTGTATGTGTATAACATTGGTATGACAGGTAGCAGCTACTCACTTGCTACAGCGATCAGTATGCTTAAGAGTATCATCAGTGTTGCACTGTTATCTATCTGTAACGTGGTTTCCAAGAAAACACGTGGCGAATCAATGATCTAAGGGAAAGGAGAAACAAATGAGTCAGTTAGCGGTAAAAAAGAAAAATAAACTGACAGCAGGGGATGTGACATTTAATATCATCAACTATGCAGTATTTGGAATCTTTACACTGATCTGTATTTATCCTTTCTATTATATGGTGATCAATACAATCAGTGCGAATGATTTAAGCGCAGCAGGATCGATCAATTTCCTGCCGAAGGGGATTCATTTTTCAAACTACAAATCCCTGCTGGAACTTAACGGACTGGGAACGGCAGCCCTTGTTTCTGTCGGAAAAACAGTGATCGGTACAGGGCTTACCGTTATTACAACGGCGTTTCTCGGATTTATGTTTACACAGGAGAAGATGTGGAAGAGAAAACTCTGGTACCGATTCACAGTCATTACCATGTATTTTAATGCAGGTCTGATCCCGATGTTTATTACAATGAAGAACCTGCACCTGACCAATACATTCTGGGTGTATATAATTCCGACGATCGTACAGCCGTTTAATATCATTCTTGTTAAGACATATGTGGAATCTCTGCCGAAGGCACTTCAGGAGGCAGCAGAGATTGACGGAGCAGGTATCTTTAAGATATTCTATAAGATAATTCTTCCGACCTGTACACCAATCCTGGCAACGGTAGCGATCTTTGCGGCAGTTAACCAGTGGAACAGTTATCAGGATACCTTGCTTTATATTACAGACCAGAAATTGTATTCTCTGCAGTATTTGCTGTATACTTATATCAATCAGGCAAGCTCGCTTGCCGCCATGGTACGAAACAGTGGAGTGGCTGGAGTGAGTGCTTCGGCACTGGCAACCCAGCAGACAGGAACCTCGATCCAGATGACGGTATCGGTTGTCGTAGTACTTCCGATCCTCTGCATCTATCCGATGTTCCAGAGATTCTTTGTAAAAGGTATCATGATTGGTTCAGTAAAGGGCTGATAAGAGAAATTGAGAGAAAAGGAAAAGGAGATCATTATGAAAAAAAGAGTGATCAGTGTGATGCTCTGTGCAGCGATGGCAGTGACAATGCTTGCAGGCTGTGGCGGAGACAAGAAGAGTGAGAGTACGAGCTCAACAACAGGTTCAACGGAGGGGAATTATGATAAATTCATTACCGTTGATGTGTACGATGACTTCGCAAACTACCAGGGAGTTCAGAGCGGATGGTTTGCAAAAATCGTAAAAGACAAATTCAACATGGAGCTGAATATTATCGCACCAAACGTAGCAGGTGGTGGAGATACCCTGTATCAGACACGTTCCGCAGCAGGAGATCTGGGAGATCTGATCCTGATCAATACCAACAACGGAAGACTGAATGATGTTGTTTCCGCGGGACTTGTTATGGATGCTACGGATCTGATGGACGGAAAGGACATTGTAAAAAATTATAAATCTGCAATTGATGCCACAAATACAGGACTTTCTGAAGAGGGTATGTTTGCATTCCCGAACTCTGTATCATCGGATTCCGCTACGGAAGCAAGCGAAGGTCTTGAGCCTACGTTCGGACCGTACATCCGCTGGGATTACTACAAACAGCTTGGATATCCGGAAATGAAGGATCTGGATGATCTTCTGGATGTGCTTGAAGATATGCAGGCACTTGCAAGAAAGACCGAAGGCTCTGATGATATCTATGCGATCTCTCTCTTTAAAGACTGGGATGACAACATGATGAATAATGCAAAACAGATTGCCTGCATGTATGGATTTGACGAGGTTGGATTTGACCTGTTAAGTGCAGATGGAACAGAGACACAGAGTGTCATTGATGATGATTCCATGTATATCAAAGCCCTGAATTTCTTCTATGAGGCAAATCAGAAAGGCCTTGTGGATCCGGATTCCACAACACAGAACTATGACACATGGTCAGCGAAATATACAAATGGAAAAGTATTATACTGCCCGTGGCCATGGGTTGGTCAGAACCTTTATAATACATCAGAGAACAAGGCAGCAGGAAAAGGCTTCATGCTTGCACCGGTTGAGGATATGAAGATCTTCTCATATGGAAGCTGCCCGGAGGGAGATTCCTCCAGAGTTATCTGCATCGGAAGCAACGCAGAGGATCCACAGAGAATGGCAGACTTTATTGACTGGCTCTACTCTCCGGAAGGAATCCGTCTGAATGGACAGTCTAATGGTGCAGCAGGTATTGAGGGACTTACCTATGAGATCAACTCTGACGGAAAACCGGAACTGACAGATTTCGGTAAAAGCGCACTTCCGAATAACAGTGTGGAGGTACCGGAAGAGTATGGCGGCGGAAACTGGAAGGATGGCGTATCTGCCCTGAATTTCAAACCTGTAAACCTGGAGGATATCGATCCGGAGACAGGAGAGGCGTATGACTGGCAGACATGGGAGACAACCATTGCAAACAATCAGACAGAGCTTGACAAAGACTGGTCTGAACATATGGGTGCTTCCTCTACAATGGAATACCTTGAGAAGAATAACATGCTGGTCGTAGCACCTGGCTCAAGCTATTCAATCCCGGAGGCAGATTCCAACATTACAACCGTACGTGGACAGTGTAAATCAACGGTAGTTGATAACTCCTGGAAGATGATCTTTGCATCGAGTGATGACGAATTCAGCAGTATCTTAAAGGATATGCAGACAACAGCAAAGGGACTTGGTTATGACGATGTACTTGCGGTCGATGACCAGAATGCAAAAGACTGGACGGCAGCAAGAAAGGAATCCGCTGAGAAATATCCGGAGACAGGCGATAGCGATACATCTGCTGAGGATACAGCAACCGAAGATACAGGAACAAAATAGAAGATATGATTAAGCATTTGAAATAAATGTAATCGTACCAGATAAAAAATAGAAGACGGTGATTTAGGTTTGGGGCTGCCGGATACGGCGGAGGTTCCACTTGAGTTACCGTCTTTTTTATGAATTGTAATGAGTAATAAGCGTACAGTGCAGTAGTGAGGTAAAAAAGATATGATTAAAAAAATGATGTACGGCGGAGATTATAACCCGGAGCAGTGGCCTAAGGATATGTGGCCTGAGGATATGCGCCTTTTAAAAGAGGCACATGTGGATACGCTGACCTTGAATGTATTCTCCTGGGCAGCGTTGCAGCCATCCGAGGAAGAATATAATTTTTCAAAGCTGGACCAGATCATGGAGCTGGTGAGGAATCATGGATTTCAGGTTGTGCTTGCCACCTCTACCGGTGCGCATCCGGCATGGATGGCGAAGAAATATCCGGACATCCTGCGGGTGGAGTTTGATGGAAGAAAGAGAAAGTTTGGTGGGCGTCATAATTCCTGCCCGAACAGTCCGACCTACAGAAAGTATTCGGTCCGTCTGGCCAAGAAGCTGGCAGAGCGGTACAAAGATTACAATAATATTGTTGCATGGCATATTTCCAATGAATATGGCGGGGAGTGCTATTGTGAGAACTGCGAAAAAGCATTCCGTGTATGGCTGAAAAAGAAGTATAAAACAGTGGATGCCCTGAACCAGGCATGGAATACCAGCTTCTGGGGACATACCTTTTATGAGTGGGATGAAATTGTACTGCCGGATCTGCGAAGTGAACATTTTGAATATGACAGAAGCCAGTTCCAGGGGATCACACTGGATTATAAACGCTTCAATTCAGAAAGTATCCTGGATTGCTATAAGATGGAGTATGAGGCAGTAAAGAGTGTCACACCGGATATTCCTGTGACCACAAATCTGATGGGATTTTTCAAGATGCTCGATTATAAGATGTGGGCGAAATATATGGATTTTGTTTCCTGGGATAATTACCCGGCGAATGAGGATTCTCCTGCCATGATCGCGATGAATCATGACCTGATGCGTGGGATCAAGGGAGGACAGCCCTTTGTACTGATGGAGCAGACTCCCAGTGTGACGAACTGGCTGCCATACAATGCGCTGAAGCGTCCGGGAGTTATGCGGCTCTGGAGCTATCAGGCAGTAGCACATGGATCGGATTCCGTCATGTTTTTCCAGATGCGCCGTTCGGTCGGTGCATGTGAAAAGCTTCACGGTGCAGTGATCGACCACGTGGGAACCGATGAGACGAGAGTGTTCAGGGAGGTCCGTGAACTTGGTTCGGAATTAGATAAGATCGGTGCATTGACCCTTGGTGCAAGAACAGACGCAAAAACGGCACTTTATTTTGACTGGGATAACTGGTGGGCTGTTGAATGCTCTGCAGGTCCGAGCTGTGAATTAAAGTATAAAGATGAAATCCTGAATTATTATGAGGCATTGCATGGAATGAATATTCCGGTGGATATTGTCGGACCGGAAGACGATCTTAAGCAGTATAAGGTCCTGATCGCCCCAGTACTTTATATGACGAAAACGGGCTATGATGAGAAACTCCGTCAGTTTGTGAAAGAGGGAGGAACCTTTATTACAACCTTCTTCAGCGGCTACGCGGATGAGAATGACCGGATCATTACCGGTGGATATCCGGGGAAATTAAAAGATATCGTGGGACTCTGGGTGGAGGAGGAAGACGCACTTCCCTCTGGAACGGAGAATTCCTTCCATTATAAAGGCGTTACATATCCGGCAAAATTGCTCTGTGATCTCAGCCATTCAAGAGGAGCGGAAGTACTTGCAGAGTATGATTCTGATTTTTATGTGGGGATGCCGGTCCTGACAGTGAACCATTTCGGGAAGGGAAAAGCATATTACATGGCAACCCGTTCCAGTAGGGAGTTCTACCATAGCTTTCTGGAAGAAATCTGTGATGATGCAGGCGTGATGCCAGTGATAAAGCCGCAGAAAAATCTGGAAGCCACAGAGCGATTTAATAAAAATGGAAGGTTTTTATTCCTTCTCAATCATGGAGAAGAAGAGATCCGGGTGAAGCTTGACCGGAATGGAAGAGAGCTGCTTGGCGGAAGGGAGTATGAATCCGGTGAGGATGTAGTCCTGGAGAGAAAAGATGTGAAGATTATTTGGACGAGGTAGAAGGCTATGACACAAGAAAAGGAAAAACAATATTTAAATGAAATCCATCAAGTGGCCGAGGGAGGACCGTTTACACCAGACTGGAATTCCCTGTTTCAGTTTCAGGTGCCACAGTGGTACACAAAGGCAAAGTTTGGAATTTTTATCCACTGGGGACTGTACAGTCTGGCTGCACATGCAAACGAATGGTATTCCAGAAATATGTATATCAGGGATAAAGAAGAATGGGAGTATCACAGAAAGACCTTCGGGGAGCATACGAAATTTGGATATAAGGATTTTATTCCGCTGTTTCAGGCAGAAAAGTTTGATCCGAAGGAATGGGCAGAGCTTTTTCGGGAGGCAGGAGCGCAGTATGTATTCCCGGTTGCAGAGCATCATGATGGATTTCAGATGTACAAAAGTGAAATTTCAAAATACAATACATGGGATATGGGACCCCACAGGGATATCCTCGGTGAATTGAAGGAAGCGGTAGAAAAAGAGGGAATGACGTTTTGTACTTCCTCCCACCGTGCGGAGCACTGGTGGTTCATGGGACATGGTAAAGAGTTTGACAGTGATGTGAGGGAGCCGATGAAGCGAGGAGATTTCTACTGGCCCGCCATGCCGGAACCACATGAGGCGGATCTTAAGAGCAAGCCGTATCCGTCAGAAGAATTTCTGGAAGACTGGTTGCTTCGGACCTGTGAGATCATTGACCGGTACCAGCCCTCTCTTTTGTATTTTGACTGGTGGATCCAGCATGAAGCATTCCGTGAAGTGTTTAAGACGATGACAGCCTATTATTATAACCGTGCCGCACAGTGGGGCAGACAGGTAGCTGTCTGCTATAAGCATGATGCGATGATGTTTGGCAGCGGAATCCTGGAGGTAGAACGGGGAGCACTGGCAGATGCGAAGCCGTATGTGTGGCAGACAGATACAGCCATTGCTAAGAATTCCTGGTGTTATACGGATACACTGGATTATAAAAACGCACGGCAGATCATTCAGACACTGGTGGAGTGCATTTGCAAAAATGGCAATCTGCTCTTGAACGTGGGACCAAAGGGTGATGGTTCAATTCCCGATGAAGACGTAAAAATCTTAAAAGAGATTGGTGCGTGGATGAAGAAGAATGGAGAGGCTGTATATGGAAGCCGTCCGTGGAGAAAAGACGCAGAGGGACCGACCAGGATACGGGAAGGCCAGTTTACGGATAATGAGGAAATGCCATATACGGAGCAGGATATTCGGTTTGTTGTGAACGGAGACAGTATCTACGCATTTGTGATGAAGTTTCCGAAGGATGGAAAAGTAATGATCCGATCCCTGGCAGAATCAAAGGATCAGAATTCATCTGCCTTTCATGGGCTGATCAAAGCTGTGAAGATTCTTGGGTATGAGGATGCGAAGCTTAAGTGGTCAAGAGATGAAAACGGATTTTATCTGAAAACGGAAGGGGTAGAGACAGATCTGCCTGTGGCCATAAGAGTAAAAATGTGTTAAGATCTGTTAATAAAGAAAATTATAAAAAATCAGAAAAGAGATATGAGAGATGAGTACGAGGATTTTATTTACAGGCGACAGTATTTCTGATGGAAACCGATATAAAGAAGAAAAGGACAGAGGAGATCTGAATCATCAGATCGGGCACAGCTATGTATATGTGATCGATGCCTTGATGGGGAGCCGGTATCCGGAAAAAGAACTGGAATTTTTCAACCGGGGAATTTCCGGGAACCGGGTGATCGAATTATACGGCAGGATTTACGAAGATATGATCGCACTGAAACCGGATGTGGTGAGCATTCTGGTGGGAGTGAATGACGGACCGCAGGCGGAGCATGGCCGTCATGCAACGGGAGCAGCGTACGGGACGCTTTACCGTATGATGCTTCGTGAGCTTAAGGAGGCATGCCCGGATGTGAAGCTCGTACTGATGGAGCCCTTTATCGGAAAGGAAGGTCCGGTCTATGATAATGATTATAGATCATGGTCTGAATGCATCGGAGCCTATCAGAAAGAGGTGCGTGAAATTGCAGAAGAATTTCATGCAGTGTTTGTACCGCTTCAGGAAATGTTTGATAAAGCATGTGAAAAGCGCAAGACCCATTACTGGATCTGGGATGGGATCCATCCGACTGAGGCAGGACATGGACTGATCGCGAGGCAGTGGCTGAAATATGCAGGACATCTGATAGGAGGAAATGAGGATGAGATTTACAAAATATAATTCAATGGCTGATATTTTAAGTTATCCGGATATGAGGGAATATCTGCATGTATTTTATTCAGAATATCTGTTTGATATGTATCCGAAGGATCTGTATGAGCTTCCGATCGCGAGAGAAGAGCAGGTAGCGGAAACACCGTGGGGAGAGCCGTTTTCCATTGTCGCGGACCAGCTGATGGATGCAGCAAACCTGGTGCTGGACCTGAAGGAGAACCGTACAAGGAGAGCGGTCGCACTCTGGGAGTATGATGAGAAAAATGGAACCTATGGCGAATGGACACTGGAGAAGAATGCCCGCGGAGGAAAGGACAGAGTGTGCCTGATCACGCCGGATATGGAACAGTTAGCGAAAGAAAAAAAGATCTTCGGTGACAGAAAACGTCCAGCAGTGATCATTTGTCCGGGTGGCGGCTATGAGGAGGTATGCTTCAGCGGGGAAGGGACTCCGGTGATGTATTTCATGGAAGCCAATGGATATGGCGCATTCATGTTGAAGTACCGTGTAGGAAAGGATGGCCTATATCCGGCACCGCAGGAGGATCTTGCCAGGGCAATCTGCTATGTAAGAGCGCATGCAGAAGAATATCAGATCGATCCGGAGAATGTGATGGTTCTTGGAGGCTCCGCCGGGGGTCATCTGTGCGCTTCTGAGGCGGCACTTTATGGAAGCACTGCTTGTGGAATCAGCGCAAAACCGGATAAAGTGGCACTCTGTTATCCGGTGATCAGCCTGGAAAAGGAGATCCATGAGGGCAGCGCAAATGCATTGACAGGAGCATTGACAGGAGACGGAAAAGAGGAAACAGAGCTTCTGAGACACAGGCTTTCTGTGGAGCATCTTGTGACAGAGGAATATCCTCCGACCTTTGTATGGACCTGTGCAGACGATGACTGTGTACCGCCATCCAATGCAGTGCGGATGGGAGAAGCACTTGAAAAAGCGGGAGTGCCGCATGAATTACATGTATATCCAACCGGGGGACATGGCTGTGCACTGGCTTATTCGAAGTCAGCATATGACTGGAGCAGGGCGATGCTGGAATTTTTCCGCGGTATTGACAGGAAGGATACAGGAACACCAGAAGTATAGAAGTACAAAAAGAACAGAAAAATAGTCCGGGGAGAACGCACGGTTTAATTTTAAACGTGAATCTCCCCGGATTTTTTGTGGTCAGGCGGATATTTGCAATCCGCTTCGCTACTTGTTCATAGCAGCCTTCCGGTATTCGGCAGGGCTTGTCCCTACGTATTTTTTGAATTTCTTATGAAAATAGTCCACGTTGCTGTAGCCTACCTGCTCGGCGATCTCATAAACCTTCAGGGAATCCTCCTCCAGGAGCTTTTTTGCTTCATCAATGCGGACCTGATCCACATAGGAGTTAAAGTTTACGCCGAGCTTCCTGCTGAAGACCTTTCCGAGATAGGAGCTGCTGTATCCGAACAGCGGGGCAATATTTTCCAGCTTCAGGTTTTCGCGGTAATTATGATGGATGTAGTAGAGAACCTCATCCATGACATTTTCACCGGAGGAATATCCGACGGAATGCGTCCACATATCAAACTGCTCCGCAAGAAATGCAATGATTTCATATAGATAGTATTTCCTTTCCAGAAGATCGATCGCAGAGGCGTTTGCCAGGAAGGGAATATCTACATTCGGATAAAGCTGCATGATCTTCTGCTTCACAAGAATATACAGATCAATCAGGAAATGTTTGATCGTGGTGATCTCTTCTGTAGAGTAGTGCAGTGTCGTGGAAAGCTCACGCAAGGTCTCTGTGATCAGTGTCTGATTGTGGGACTGGATAAAATTACTGAATTTTTCCGCATAGGCAGGAGCAGATTTCCGGGTGATCTTCGGTTCTGCCTCCGGAAGATCATACAGTGTTTCATAGCCAATGATATGCTGGTTTTCATCACAGAAAAATCTCCGGTCACAAAGCTTGCACACATCATTGAAGGAGAGATAAATGTCCCGTACTCTTGAAACCTTCTGCCCGTATGCAAGAAAGACGGAATCAAAGGGGGAACCCTTCTGTGGAGCTACCTGGTAATGACGAAGGAGATTTTCAAATTTGGAAATCGCAAAATCGCCTTTCAGGAGGATGATCTTGCGCTGCTCCAGCTCGATGATGTCGAAGGTATTGTTATCCTGATTCGTGACCCGCATCAGATCGGCAAAATTCCAGGTTGGATAAAAATAATTCTGGTTGTAATTTTCATAAGAGATCACCTGATAAATATTGGCATTCAGATGCAGATCGTTGAAATCCAGACGGGAATAGTCACAGATATTTTTCATGATTTCCTGGAGAATTCCCTGTTTTGCCTTGTCGCGGTACTGGTTGTAAAAATTCTGGTTTTTGGCTTCTGTCTGCAGCAGGTCATGTACGGAGCGGACGGCCTGTTCCAGTTCATCCTCATCAATGGGCTTGGTCAGATAAAAATCAACACCGTAACGCATGGCGGTCTGGGCGAGCTTGAAATCAGTCACACCGCTTAAGATAATGAATTTACCGGTATAACCCTGCTCTACTGCGGCCTGTACAACTTCGATCCCGGTCATTTTTGGCATACGGATATCCATCATGACAAGATCCGGTTTCAGATTCAGGATTTTTTCCAGTGCATCCGCACCGTCGGAGGCAGTCTGGCAGATGGTAAAGCCAAGACTGTTCCAGTCGATTATGTATTTTAATCCTTCCAGCACGATCTTTTCATCGTCAGCAATTAATACATTCATAGTTCTTCCTCCCTCAGATTAATAAGCGGAATGGTCAGAGTGACCAGCGTTCCTATTCCCGGACGGCTCTTAAGCGTCAGCCCATACTGGCTTCCATAGAAGAGATGCACCCGGTTGTTGATGTTGTAAAGCCCGACTCCATGATCGGATTCCGGCTGTGGAATATCAAGATGCTCAATGACATAATCCAGCCGTTCCCGGGTCATGCCGATACCATTGTCGAATACGTCTGCGATCAGCAGATCATTTTTGCTTCTGGAAATTTTAATGATAATATGTCCGTCATATTCCGCATCCTTCAGTCCATGGGAAAAAGCATTTTCAACAATTGGCTGAATGAGAAGCGGCAGGATCTGATAATTGGATGGTATCAGGTTGTCATCCATACGGATGGTATATCCAAGCCTGCTTCCGAAACGGATCTGCTGAATCGAAAGATAAGTACGGATATAATCAATTTCCTTATCCAGTGTTGTGGCAGTTGATTTGGTATTGTTCAAAACATACCGCATGGACTTTCCAAGCAGCTTGATCGCAGTGGCAACCTCCCGGTTTCCTTCGGCGAATGCCTTCATACGGATCGTCTCCAGTGTATTATAAAGAAAATGCGGGTTGATCTGGTTGGCCAGGAGCTTCAATTCCATCTGCTGCTGCTGGTTGTAAAGCATTTGCTCATTGATCTTCGATTCATAAATTTCAGCTTCGGTCTCTTTAAGCTTCGTGACCATTGTGGTCAGATCCTTAAAGGTAGCGGTCAGCTCGTCATCTCCATGCATGGAATTTACGATTTCATAGTCATTATGGGAGACCTTATGCATGGCAAGCCGCAGAGTCTGGATCCGGTCACTGAAATACCTGGCATACAGGAAAATGATCAGTGCCGAAATCGCAACGGTAAACAAAAATGTCGCGATCAGTACAAATGCCAGCCTGTGAATATAGTACAGGGCATTCCTGGATGTGACCAGAATATTGATCTGGTCATCCGTATTATAGGGTGTCAGTACCGTGAGGGAACAAATGGTTTTTTCCCCATTGACGGTCTTTTTTTCAGTAGTCTGCTTTTTTGATACATTTTCCAGTGAAACCGGGAATGAATTTCCGACATAAGAGCGGTCAAAGCTGAAAAATACAGGATCAGAATTTACGGAAATATAGATGTCATATTCGTCACGCTGGATCAGGTTCTTCAGATAATCATTGGATACAGTCAGGTTAAGGATGGCATAGGAACCTGTTTTGGGCAGCGGGATGCGGCAGTAGTAACTCAGTTCCCAGTAAAGGACTCCATATCTGCTGGTCCACAGTGAAGATTTCCAGAAATTACTGCGTGTGGACGCGGCCTGTCTGTACCAGTCTGTATTTTTTACAGAATCCGTGACCGGATAAAAATAGTTGGAGGCATCGTTTAACTGAAAGGTATCATTTTGGATATAAAGCTTTAATTCGGAAAGCGTTGCGTTCTTTGACAGGATTTCGGTAAAGCCTTCGTACCGTGTCAGTGCTTTCTGTGCTTCGGCACTGTCCTTGTAATCAGAGGAAAGGATTGAGATAAGGCTCTGGTCATTTACGATATTGTTATAAATATTTTCCGTGTACAGGGTGGTTGCCACGAGTACGGACTGCACCTGCCTTGCCTTCATGGCGGTCAGATGCTTGTAATTCTGCATCTGCTGATGATAAGAAAAAACATATACAATGGAACCGATCAGCAGGATCGGAAGAAGGATCGCTGCAATATACAGGGAACGAAGCTGCGTTCCGACGTTCTGTTTTGAAAAATAAGTAAGTCTTGCTCCTTTTAGTTTCATTTGAGGGCCTCCCATCGCCGCAGGCGATTTTCAATGGATTTTGACTCGTAACTGTGAAGGTAC
>CAVIGE010000018.1:0-37708 GCA_963642325.1 Prevotella sp. CAG:279 | reverse complement strand
GGGTTATGAAGGAAATCCACAACCTCCTGGAGAGATTCCTTTGCCTCATCCTGGCCAGCCACATCCTTGAAGGTAACTCCTGTCTCTTTCTGCACGTAGGCTTTGGCTTTGCTCTTGCCGACGCCCATACCCATGATCCCACCACCTTTGTTCATACGGCGCATGGAAAACATCAGAAGACCGAACAGAAGCAGTGTGGGAAGGACCACACTTAAGATCATCGCGATGAATTCACCAAAAACATCCGGCGGATCGGTCTCAAACTTGATTCCCTTTCCTTCCAGTCTCTTGGTCAGCGCTGTGCTGTCCTCAGTCTTCGTAGTGTAATAGCTCATATCCTCGTACTTGGAGTTCTGCTTCTTCGGTACGATCGTCAATGTATTGGACTGGATCGTTACTTCCTTAACCTGGTCCTTATCCACCATGTCGATGAATTTATCATAGGAGATCTCACTGCTGTTATCCTTCAGCATGTTGGTAAACAATGCGAAGCAGACCAGTGTGACCAGGAGGCATATCAGAAAAGCCAGAATCGACTGATGGTTCTTATTGGATCCCTGCTTCCTGGGATCTTTGTTATCAGGCCGTTTCCCGCCCTGATCATTATTCAGTTGATTATTCATTTTTTTCCTCCTCTTGTCATTTCTTTATTATAAAGATAAAACCCGTATAAATCAACTGCGATATTACAAAAAAATAAGGCGGAAAACCCTTCTCCTGATATTGCCAGTAAACAACAAATTGTAGTATACTGTTCCCTGTGATTTGGAAAATTTTAATGAGGAGAGGAAATCAGACAAATGAAAACAGGTTTTGATAATGACAAATATCTGAAAATGCAGTCCGAACATATCCGGGAACGGATCGGGCAGTTCGGAAACAAGCTTTATCTTGAATTCGGCGGCAAGCTTTTTGATGATTACCATGCATCCCGCGTTCTTCCGGGCTTTGAACCGGACAGCAAGCTGCGCATGCTGATGCAGCTTTCCGACCAGGCGGAGATCGTTATTGTCATCAGTGCCAATGACATTGACAAGAATAAAGTACGCGGCGACCTTGGTATTACCTATGATGAGGATGTTCTCCGTCTTATGGATGAATTTACAGGCCGTGGCCTTTATGTGGGAAGCGTATGCATCACACAGTACTCCGGCCAGGAAAGTGCCGATCTCTTCAAAAAACGTCTGGAGAAGCTGGGAATCCGTGTTTACAAGCTTTACCTGATCCCCGGATATCCAAGTAATACTTCTCTGATCGTAAGTGATGAAGGGTATGGAAAGAATGATTATATCGAGACTTCCAGGCCTCTGGTCGTGATCACAGCCCCGGGACCCGGAAGCGGAAAGATGGCTACCTGCCTTTCCCAGCTCTACCATGAATATAAGCGTGGCATAAATGCCGGATATGCGAAATTTGAGACCTTCCCGATCTGGAACCTTCCTCTGAAGCATCCGGTAAACCTCGCTTACGAGGCTGCTACCGCAGATCTGAATGATGTAAATATGATCGACCCCTTCCATCTGGAGGCTTACGGCAAAACAACGGTCAACTACAACCGTGATGTGGAGGTTTTCCCTGTTGTACAGGCAATGTTTGAGAAGATCATGGGCAGCTGCCCGTACAAATCTCCTACAGATATGGGTGTCAATATGGCAGGCAACTGTATCATTGATGACGAGGTATGCCAGGAGGCTTCCCGCCAGGAGATCATCCGCCGCTATTACAAGAGCATGGATGCCCTGGTTTCCGGCTCCGGAACTGAGAACGAAGTCCGTAAGATCGAGCTTCTCCTCCAGCAGGCCCACGCCGAGATCACAGACCGCAAGGTTGTTCCTGCTGCCCTCGCCAAGGAAGAAGCCACCGGCGGCCCGGCTGCTGCAATGGAGCTTCCGGACGGAAAGATCGTATGCGGAAAAACATCCGACCTTTTAGGTGCATCTTCCGCTCTTCTCCTCAATGCGCTGAAGGAGCTGGCAGGCGTTGACCACGAGCTTCATGTGATCTCCCCGGATGCCATCCATCCGATCCAGCAGCTGAAGACCAGATATCTGGGAAGCAAAAATCCACGTCTTCACGTTGATGAGATCCTGATCGCCCTCTCCATGAGTGCTGCCACAAGTGATGCCGCACGCCTTGCCCTGGAGCAGATCCCGAACCTCCGTGGCTGCCAGGTCCATACTTCTGTCATGCTCTCCGATGTGGACGTGATAAGCTTCCGCAAGCTGGGGGTTGAGCTCACCTGCGAAGCCAAGGCGGAGAAAAAGAGAAAATTCCAGAAGGACTGATCTGTCTGCACATGAACCATACAGCCATCCTACTGAATCCGGATGCTGCTGCCAACACCGTTTCCGGAGCATTGCTTTGTGACGATGATCTTATTATCGATCCGCTCCTTCAGTTCAGAAACGTGAGAAATGATCCCTACTAGGCGGTTTCCATCGGCAAGTCCTGACAGTGCCTTCAGAGCCTGCTCCAGTGCTTCTTCATCCAGGGAACCGAACCCCTCATCCACAAACATGGAATCCAGCTGGATGCCTCCTGCGCTGGCCTGTATCTCATCCGAAAGGCCCAGCGCAAGAGACAGGGAGGCCTGGAAGGATTCTCCTCCGGACAGTGTCTTTACGCTTCGTTCTGTTCCGTTGTAATGGTCGATCACATTCAGATCCAGGCCTGCTTTTTCCTTGCGGTTATCACTCTGTTCCCGGCGTTTCAGCTCATACTGGCCGCTGCTCATGGTCAGAAGACGAAGGTTGGCGCGGCGGAGGATCCTGTCAAAGTATGCCATCTGGATATAGGTTTCCAGCTCGATCTTGGCTTTTCCATTCAGTTTTCCGTTGGCTGTATCCGAAAGATTTTTCATCCAGGCATATTCTTTTTCCGCAGTCGTCATCTCTTCCTTACGCTTCTGCACTTTCTGAAAAATTTCCCGGTTTCCGCTCTGAAGGGAAAAAAGCTCTTTTCTTTTTTCTGTGAGATCTGTTTTCTGTGCTTTGGCCTGCTCATACTCTTTTCTGAGTTCTTCTTCCGGGATCTCCCCGATTTCTTTCTGCTGCGCTTCAAAGGCCTCTATGGAGGAGGTCAGCTTTTCTTTTTCTGACCGGAATCTCTGCAGCGTTTCTTTTGTTTTTCCGCTGTTTTCTTTCAGGTCACTGTATTCCTGCTGTTTTTCCCTGATCTCTTTTTTCAGGATTTCTTCTCCTTTTTCCAGGCCGGTCTGCCTGATCTCCTCTGCCGCATTTTCCTGCTGTTTCAGATTTTCAGCTTCTTTTATATCCAGTCCGTTCTGTTCCTTGTCAAAGTGGCTCTTTCTTTCCTGAAGCTTCTCTTTTTCTTCTTCAAGATTCTCCAGATGCTTCTCCACGGTTTTCTTTCTTTTTATTTTTTCCTCTGTTTCCCGTATTTCTTTATCACTTTCTGCCAAAAGCTTTCCACACTTTTCCTGCTCCTGGTTTATCATGGAAATCAGGGCTTTCCACACAGTCATAAAGTCCTCTGCCTGTCCGTTCCCTCTGTTGCTTTTCTTTCGGAAATCCTGAAAATCCTCCAGAAGCTCCTCTGCCCCTGCCACGATCTGTTTCCAGGATGCATTGCTCCGTTCCTTTAATTTTCCGGCTTCCAGGCTCTGGTCTGTGGAAATTTTTTCCAGCTGTTCCAGCTTCTGCTTCTCCTTGTCCAGTTTTTTCTGATCAATGGAACGGCTTCCGGAAATCATTTTCGGGTGCGGATGATCTAGGGAACCGCACACAGGACAGGGCATCCCTATTTTAAGCTCCCCTGCAAGAAATCCTGCCTGGGAATCGAGAAAAATCTGAAATATCTCCTGATAGTATCCGTTCTGCTTCTGTACTTTTTCGCGGGCAAGCATATAGTTATTCTGCTGCTCCCTGGCTTCTTCATAAAGGTTTTTGAATTCCCGGATCTCTATTGTAAGCCCATTGAGTTCTATCTTTCTCTGTGTCCTTTTTTCTTTCTCTGTGATTGCTTTCTGCCGGTCCAGTTCGGAATTTTCCAGCCGGGCACGTTCCTGTTTCAGCTGTTCCATATCTTTCTGAAGCTGCTTCTCCTGCCGGATATTTTTTTCCTGCTGTACTTTGCAATTTTCCTGCTGTTTCCGGATATGATCCAGTTCTTTCTGCAGTTGTTCCAGAACCTGGAATTTTTTCAGCTTTTCCTGTTTTTCGCGTATCAAAAGGCTCAGCTGCTCACATTTCTGATCTGCATCTTTATATTTTTCCGCCTCTTTCAGAGCCTTCTCAAGTTCCGGAAGAATTTTTTCAAGCTGTTCCCTGGCAAGGCTGCTTTTTTTCTCCAGGCTTTGTTTCTGTTCAGAAAGAGTCCGCATATTTTCCATTGTCCGGATCTTCTGATCCACTTCCTCTTCCTGCTCCTGGATCTCTTTTTCCCTGGCTTCCCCCTCATCAATAAACTTCTTTAAAAGTTCCAGGCTCCGTTCCAGCTTTCCTTCGAATTTCAGCTTTTTCAGCCGGATAAATTCCTCTTCTTCTGTTCCCGCATCCTGCTGAAGCTTTACGCCGTCAAGATACTGGGCAATACTGCGGCGCAGCTCATCATACTCCTTATATCCTGCTATCGCTGCATCCCGGAGCTTCAGCTGTATCCGCTGATAAAGCCCCGTATGAAAAATCTGCCGGAAGATCTCCACTCTCTGGGCCGTGCCTGCCAGAAGCAGTTTCTGGAAATCTCCCTGGGCGATCATGGCGATCTGTGTAAACTGTTCATAGCTTAATCCCAGAAGCTGTTCCACTGCAAGGGTCACATCCTTTGACCGGGTCACGGGCTGGCGTTCGTCCGGGTAGATCAGCCGGGCCTCAGCTTTCCGAAGGGTCAGGCCTGTGCCTCTTTTTTTCGGTGCCAGATATTCCGGGCTTCGACGGACCTGATATTTTTTTCCCTGGTAGGAAAAAACAAGTTCCACGAAGGTCTCTGTATCCGCGTTGGCATACTTGCTGCGGAACATGGCAGAATCCCTTACCTGCCCGCTCGCCTGTCCGTAAAGTGCAAAGGTGATGGCATCAAATATGGTCGTTTTTCCGGCTCCTGTGTCACCGGTGATCAGATAGATCCCGTTGTCCCCAAGCCTTTTAAAATCAATTTCTGTTTTATCTGCATATGGCCCGAAGGCACTGATCGTGAGTTTTTCCGGTCTCAAGCTCTTTCCTCCTCTATTTTTCGGATCAGCTCTTCTGTAAATTTCCGCTGTTCCTCATTCATAGGCTGATTATTCTGCAGTTCAAAAAATTCCTCAAAATATTCCAGCTCTGATTTCTTCTCCAGGGCTTCTGTTCCTTTAACCGACTGGTTTTCCCTTGTGCGGCGGTTGTCATACTCCAGCCTCATCAGGTTCGGGTAAATGGTGCGGAGCTTCTGCATCCCATCCACAACGTCTTCCTCATCTGTCAGGGTGATCTGCACATAATCCTCTGTATCCGTGTCCTGATAATTGGACAGTGAGGTGATTTCCATGTATGTACCCTTAAGCTTCCGCATATCCCGCAAAGGTTTCAGCGGGATCTCCCGCACCTTCAGATTTCCTTTTTCCAAAAGCTCTGCTACCGTCACGGATTTCTGCTGTCCGGCCTCGGAAAAAGAATATTTCAGTGGTGTTCCGCAGTACCGGAGCTTCTGGCTGCCCACATTCTGAGGACTGTGGATATGCCCAAGTGCCACATAATCAAAGTCACCAAAAACGCCTGCCTCGATCTGGTCGATCCCTCCTACTGTGATTTCCTCGGACTCACAGCTTACAGCTCCCACCACAAACTGGTGGGCAACCAGGACATTCCGCTTCTCTGTGTCAATGTCCATATGCTCCACCGCTACCTGTACCGCCTCCTGATAAGTGCGGATCTCCTCGCTCCCCTCCTCTCCTGCAAGCGCGTGACGCACAACAGAAGGCCGGATAAATGGAAGAAGATGTATCCACACCTCTCCATGACTGTCCATTAAACAGTACTTTTCTGTTTTTCCATCATATACGGGCGACATGCAGATCCCGCTTTCCCTCATAATGTGGGAACCAAAAGCGATTCTCTCTGCGCTGTCATGGTTGCCGCTGATGGCATAAACCGGAAGCTTCCGCTTCGCCAGCCTGGTAAGAAAATCATCCAGAAGCTGTACGGCCTCTGCGGAAGGAACCGGCCGGTCATAAAGATCCCCGGCAAGGAGAATCCCGTCCGGCTTTTCCCTGTCAATGATACCAAGAATCTGGTTTAATATATATTTCTGATCTTCGATCATGGAAAATTCGTTGACTCTTTTTCCAATGTGAAGGTCTGATAAATGGATCAGTTTCATATTTCGCCTCCATTATTTTTTCGTACATTTGTTTCCATTATAGCTTTTTTTTAGGAATCCGAACAGGGTGTTTTACGTAAAAAATCCCCCGGCAGATTTCTGCCGGAGGATATGATATCTGTGATCTTAACCGTATGATTTATTTGTAAAGTGGTCCATAGTTCTTGCAGGCACGGAAGTCAGCACCCTCTTTATCCATACCGAATGCGTTCCATGCTGCCGGACGGTAGATGTCCTTCTCAGGAACGTTGTGCATGGATACCGGGATTCTCAGCATGGAGCACATTGTGATAAGGTCTGCACCGATGTGTCCGTAGGAGATCGCGCCGTGGTTAGCACCCCAGTTGTTCATTACATCGTAAGCTGTTTTGAACGGTCCCTCTTTGCCATCGCATCTTGGAGCGAACCATGTGCATGGCCATGTATAGTCTGTACGTTTCCAGAGCTTGTCAGATACCTCTTCCGGAAGCTCTACGGTCCATCCCTCTGCAATCTGGAGAACCGGTCCAAGGCCTTTTACAAGGTTCAGACGGATCATTGTTGCAGGCATCTGGGCACGTGTCTCATAACGGCTGGAATATCCGCCTCCACGGAAGTATCCGTTGTCGGCCATACACCACTCTGTAGCACCCATGATCGCTTTCTGGTCTTCCTCTGTGATATCCCACCACTGTTTCATAACCGGGTTGCCGTCAGCATCTTTAGCCTGTCCGTTAGCGTCAAGGCAGGCAGCACCGGAGTTGATCAGATGAAGGAATCCGCCAGCTTCTTTGGCAACACCCTCAAGGTCATATCCTGTGGCTTTCTTAACTGCCTCCGGGCTCCAGTATGTACGAACATCAGCAAAGATCTGAGCACGTCCTGTAAGGAGTTTCATGAACAGCATTCCAAGTCCGTTGAGAACATCATTCTCTGTTGCAAGGATGTACGGCTCACGTGCGCCTTCCCAGTCAAAGGAGGTATTCAGCATAGCCTCTGCAAAGTCACCGTTCGGATAGAAGTCTGTCCACTGTCTCTGACCCTGGAATCCAGCTGCAAGAGCGTTGTGTCCGATCGCTTCCTCGGAGAATTTCGGGTCAAGTTTGTCACAGCCGTTCATCAGCTCTTTGATGATAACTGCCATCTTAACAACGAACTCGAACTGCTCCTCTTTCTTCTCTGGTGAGAACTGAAGCTCTTCCGGGTTCTTGTCCCAGCCGATCTTGCAGGTCTCTTTTGCCCATTTGAGAGCTTTCTCATACTCTGCGTGATCGTAGATGCCTTCTGTCATACGACGGATGATCTCTACCTCATCAACAGACTCTACTCTCATTCCGAGATAGGACTCGATGAAATCAGAATCAATGATCGATCCGCCGATACCCATTGTTACAGAACCGATCTGCAGGTAGGATTTGCCTCTCATGGATGCAGCTGCAACTGCTGCACGGCCGAATCTTAACAGTTTCTCTTTAACGTCTTCCGGAATGGATGTGTCGTCAGCTTCCTGAACGTCATGTCCGTAGATACCGAACGCCGGAAGGCCTTTCTGTGCATGTGTAGCAAGAACGGATGCCAGGTATACGGCACCAGGTCTCTCTGTTCCGTTGAATCCCCATACAGCCTTGATGGTCTGCGGGTCCATATCCATTGTCTCGGCTCCGTAGCACCAGCATGGTGTAACGGTAAGGGTGATATCTACACCCTCTTTACGGAATTTGTCAGCGCATGCAGCACTCTCACCAACACGTCCGATGGTTGTATCAGCAATTACAACCTTAACCGGCTCGCCGTTGGAATATTTCAGGTTCTCCTCGAAAAGCTTCGCTGCGGATTTCGCCATGTTCATGGTCTGGTCTTCCAGAGATCCTCTTACATCGAGAGCCCCTCTACGTCCGTCGATGGTTGGTCTGATACCGATTACCGGATAGCTGCCTACTAATCTGCTCTTTGCCATAGTAACAATTACCTCCTAATTTATATTCACTATTATAACTTACATTTTTTCAGGTTCTGACAACTCCTGTCCGAACTATGTTTTTATTATACGATTGCATCTTCTAAATTACTTGTGTTATAATAGCCAAAAATAGTACAATATTCACTTTTTTACATAAGTTCCTAAAAAAATTATAAAATTTATGAAAGAAGGGTTTTATTTTGCATGATCTGGGAAGAAATGAAGACAGGCTCCGCGGTACCTATGAATTTCCTTTTGAGTTTCATCACATTGACAGTACGCATCCCCGCTACGTCATGTCCTACCACTGGCATGTGGAATGTGAAATCATGCGTATACTCCAGGGGACTCTCACCGTCACTTTAGACGAAAAAAGTTTTACTGCAAAAGCAGGAGATGTGATTTTTGTCAACAGCGGAGTTCTGCATTCCGGAATTCCCCATGATTGTATCTATCAGTGCATCGTTTTTGATATGAACATGTTCCTGAAATTCAATTCGGTCTGTACGGAATATATGCAGAAGCTCAGCCACCAGGAGCTTCTGATCTATCATCATTTTACAGAGAAACAGCCGGATATCCAGCGTTGCGTGAACTCTCTTTTCGACGCCTTCCGGCAGAAAAAGCCCGGGTATGAGCTGATCGTATTTGGACAATTTTACCACTTTTTCGGATTGGTTTTTGGTAATCATTACTACCTGGAAAGCCTTCGCAAAAACCGCCGTGACCATAAGCGCATCGTACAGCTGAAGCAGGTTGTTGAATTCATCGAGAAGAACTACACAAATCCAATCTCCCTCCAGGAGCTTTCGGCCTCTGTTTCCATGTCGCCGAAATATTTCTGCAGATTTTTTTCCGAGATGACCCATCAGACTCCTATGGATTATCTGAACCGGCAGCGGATCGAACAGGCCTGCTGCCAGCTGGCAACCACCGATGATTCCATCACGGAGATCGCCTACCGGAACGGTTTTAATGACCTGAGCTATTTTATCCGTACCTTTAAAAAGTATAAGGGGATCACACCCGGAAAATATAAGCGGAGATAAATACCGGAACTAAGACAAAAAGCAGGATTTCGCACACGTCTGTACGGTTATCCTGCTTTTTTCAGATATTAAGCTGTCCTGCTGCCTATACAGCGTTATGTAAATGGCAGCTCCTTATTCGGCCTTACAGCAGAAATGCTGTACCGGAACTGATTCCTGCCTCATCTGGCAGGCTACGTTCATGTTTCTGATCACACGCTCCTCCTGTGTATGCGAAAAAAGTCGACAGAGCAGATTTTCCGCATGAAAATCCGATGCAGATCGTGTATGATTCAAATTATGTCTTAATGGAAAGTAGATACGACCGTCCCCTGTTTACTTTATTCTAACAAATACGACCTTTAAACGCAAGGATTTTCAGAACATTTCGCTCTACATTTTCTGACGGCAAACGGCTCCTTCCTACATATTCTGCACCACATCAATAAACCTTTTTCCGTATTTTTCGAGCTTATGTCTGCCAACACCTGTCACATTCAGCATTTCTTCCTCACTTCCCGGCTTCAGGATGCACATATGGATGAGGGTTTTGTCAGAAAACACCATATACGGAGGGATTTTTTCCTCCCTGGCGATCTCAAGGCGGAGCGCACGGAGTCTCTGGAAAAGCGGTTCATCCTGTTCGCCAAGCTCTCCTGCGCTGAATTTTGCAAGACGGCTTCTCTTCTCCTTCCTGCGCGGTTCCTGATCTTTCGGCATCTTCATTGTGAGCTGCTTTTCCCCGTCCAAAAGGCTCTCCGAGGTTCTGGTAAGCTTCACGATGGTATAGCCGTCATCGGTGAGGGCAAGGTAATCTTCAAGTACCAGGTAATTAAAAATCTGCCGGAGCTTATGTGCCGGGATTTTTGCACAGTCTCCGTAGGTGGGATTCTCTTCCATGTGGTACTGCCGGAGTCTGGCTGTGGATGCACCGCGGATGGTATCCAGGATCACATTGATACCATAACGCTGACCGCAGCATTTTACACAGAGGATCATAGCCCTGGCTTCCCTGGTAATATCCTGCTCTACGAATTCCGTCTGACAGTTCAGGCAGTTTCCGCAGTAGCTTTTTCCATATTCACCAAAATATTTCAAAATATATTCCCTGAGACAGTCATGGGTAAAGCAGTAAAAGGTCATCTGCCTCAGCCGTTCCTGGTCTCTCTCCCGGATCAGCTGCTGCGTTTGTGCATCCATTTCCGGATTCCCCTGTCCACGTTCGATGAGATACTGATTGGTGACAACGTCCCTGCCACTGTAAAGAAGGATACATTCCGCCAGATCTCCGTCACGCCCTGCACGGCCCGCCTCCTGATAATAGCCCTCCATGTTCTTAGGCATATTGTAATGGATCACATACCGCACATCGGACTTGTCGATTCCCATTCCGAAGGCGTTGGTGGCCACCATCACATGAGCTCTGTCATAGATAAAATCATCCTGGTTGTTTCTCCGTTCCTCATCGGAAAGTCCGGCATGATACCTGGTTGCAGAGATCCCGTCACGGAGCAGATTTTCGCAGACCTCCTCCACCAGCTTTCTGGTAAGACAGTAGATGATCCCGCTGTCGTCCGGGTGTTCCATTATATAATCATATACTTCTTTATATTTATCCTTCGGCGTTTTCACTGCAAAATACAGATTCTCCCGGTCAAAGCCTGTGGTTGTACAAAAAGGGTCCCGAAGCCCAAGAAGTCCTGCAATGTCCTCCCTTACCTCTTTCGTTGCTGTAGCTGTAAAGGCACTGATCACCGGTCTTTTCGGAAGCTGTGCCACAAATTCCGCGATCCTTAAGTAGCCTGGGCGGAAATCCTGCCCCCACTGGGATACACAGTGTGCCTCATCCACCGCGATCATGGAAATGTCCGCATGCAGCGCAAAATCCAGAAATGCCTCTGTGGTAAGCCGCTCCGGTGCCACATAAATAATGGGGTAACGTCCTGCTTTCGCATAGCGTAAGGCTGTGAAATACTGTCCCTGGGTCAGGGAGCTGTTGAGATAAGCCGCCGAGACACCGGCCTGGTTCAGGCTTCGCACCTGATCCTTCATAAGCGAGATCAGAGGGGAGATTACCAGTGTAATTCCCTTCATCATCAGTGCCGGAACCTGATAACAGATGGATTTTCCTGCTCCTGTTGGCATCACTGCCAGAACATCTTTTCCTTTAAGAAGTGCATCGATCACCGCCTCCTGCCCTTCCCGGAAGGCATCATAACCGAAGTGGTTTTTTAAAATTTCCTGTTTTGTCATAAATCGACGTGATCCTTTCTTTATAAAGCGGACAAAAACATCCGCTCTGATACTTGCCCATAGCCAATAGCTGCTGTCTTCTGAATGTTTTATTTTAGCATATTTCCGGATGAATTATCAATTGATACAAAAAAATCACAAAGTCACCCTTTCCGAATCTCCTGTTATAATAATAGAAACGAAAAGTCTGCGATTCCGGCCCCGGCCGTAATACACAAAAGGAGGTTTTTGTCATGCGTAAAAGAAAAATAACAACTGTAGAAGCACTTTTTATCCTGCTTTTCTTTACCTGTATCCAGCTTCTGGTACCTCGTGATATCCACGCACAGGCTCAGAACCTGGCCAAAGAAGAGGCATCCTGTTCAATAGCAAGCTCTTATGTCCCGGCTGCCAAAGCATCTGCTGCGCGAAAAACAGTCGCAGCCTTCCGTTCCTCAAAAACCACACTGTGGGTTGGCTCCAAAGTCACCCTGCGTTCACTTATCTCCCTTAAGGGCGGCACCAGCCTGAGTATCAAAAATGTAAAATCCAGCAAACCCTCCGTACTGACAGTTTCCGGAAAGTATCTGGTACCAAAGAAAGCCGGCACTGCTGTCGTTACTGCAAAATTAAACGGCGTCAACCGCAAGATCACCATTACCGTATCCAAGCTGGCAGCCAAACCTACCGTCAAAAATCTGAAGATCAGCGTTGCCGGTATCAAATACGGGCCAAATAACATGAAAACCTACTATACCCTGAAGTTTACCAATACTTCCGCAAAGACCATCACCACCGCAAAAGTCCGGATCATCACAGGTTCCGGCATCTACGACCAGATGTACTGGACAAAAAATCTGACTCTGAACCTGAAACCCGGAAAGACCGTGACCAAAACCTATTTTATCCAGAACATGGTCCAGGCCCCGGACAAAAGCGATATTTCCATCAAATGCCTGAAGCTTAAATGGAAATAAATGATTCTTCTTTCACCCAAAAAGAGTTGATCAACACTGACCAACTCTTTTTTGATATTTCCCCATATGTTTATCCTGTATTTTACAGTATTTCTTTCAGCACCTGAAGTCCGTACTCTGCGAGGCTGTTATCCTCTTCTCCTGTGCCGCCGCTGATGCCAAGGCCGCCGATGATGGTGTCTCCGACCTTCAGTGGAACGCCGCCTCCGAATATCACAATATTATCGCTCATCTTACCGAGACCATAGAAGGTCTGTCCCGGCTGCGTCAGTCTGGACAGCTCCATGGTAGACATCTTCACAGCAACCGATGTATAGGCCTTCTTTACAGCCATGTCAAAGCTTACAAGGAAGGATCCGTCCATCACGTGAACTGCAACAGGATTTCCGTCCGGGCTGCATACTGCGATCACTGAAGGCTTGTTTCTGCGCTGTGCTTCCTGCTCGATCTTCTCGATCAGACGCTTCGCAGAATCCAGTGTGATACGCCCCTGAATGCCCATGCGCCTCAGCACTTCCTGGATCATTGCCGTATTTGCTTCCATACCGTCATTCTGTGCCATTGCTGTACTTCCTCCCGGAGCCAACCCTTCTGTATCCGCTTTTTCTGCTTCTGCCGCTCCCTGAACACTTTCAGAAATTTCCGGTTCTTTCACTCCGGGCTTCGCGGCATCCACATACCTTGCCAGCACGTAAAAATAATCGGACAGGCGGTTCATAAACTTCCTGGCTCCTGTATCCGCCCCAAACTTCACACTCACCAGCGCAAGCTCTCTCTCCGCTCTCCTTGCCACCGCTCTTGTCACATCGATCTCAGCCGCAGCCCTGGAATCTCCCCGCAAAACCGGAAGCCTTTCCCCTGAAAAGCTCTCCTTCATCCGGTCAATCTCTTCCTCCAGAAGCTCTGTGCGGTCTTCACTTACCTTAAACTCTCTGTTATAAGGATCCGAAACTCCATCCATAATCCTCTTCAGGATCTCCGAAACCTTCTCCAGCATCCGGACAACATCCCCGTCCTCAACCAGGACCCGGACAAGCCCCATATGGCTCACCAGCTCCTCGATCGCCCCCATCAGACAAACTCTGTCATCCGACTTGGAAACATTCTTCGTATGCGAAAGATCCGTCATTCCCTTATCCCCATATCCGGTAAAAACCTCCATCACAGCTCAACCTCCCAGTAAATCCTGATAGTAAAGACTTTATCTATATCAGGCCACTTTTACAATCCTCGACAATACTACAGTTGAATTCCACATCGGCACAACGTCCAACTCGGAACAAACGCAGCATACAGGCACAAGTCAATACCCTTCCGCCCGTCATCGTCAAGCACTCTAAAAAAAGCCCGAAGGGTGTGCAGAGGGTCCGGGGCTTCGGACCCTTTGCGATTTTCGTCTTTTCTCAAAAAGACCACAATTTCGTGTAGATTTTTACAATATCCTCTTTCTTCGGCACACGCGGATTAGCCGCAGTACAAGCGTCAGCCAAAGCCATATCCGCCATCTTGTCAACCGCTGCAAAATAAGCATCCGGTGTGATCGTCTTCATCTCTTCGATGGTAAGCGGAATATTCATTTCCTTCTGCATAAACTGGATCCAGTTTACCAGAGATCTTACACTCATGACCTCATTATAATTACTCAGTCCAAGCAGATGTCCGATATCGGAATATCTCTTTACAGCCGGAAGATATTCCTTCTGGCTTCTGCTGCGTTTGTTGATATTTGCATTAAATTCAACAATATGCGGCAGCAGCATCGCATTGGCTCTTCCATGAGGAATATGGAAAATAGCTCCCAGCTGATGAGCCATGCTATGTGTGATTCCAAGACCTGCCGCATTAAAGGAAAGTCCGGCCAGACAGGATGCTACATGCATCTTCTGCCTTGCATGCATATCATTTCCGTCAACATACGCACGGTAAAGATAAACACCGCAGATCTCAATGGCCTTCTCTGCAAGCGCAGAAGTAAATTCATTATGATTGATGCTGACGTAAGACTCAATGGCATGAGTCAGAACATCCATACCTGTATCAGCCGTGATCGCAGGCGGAACGCTTCGTACCAGCTCCGCGTCAAGAATCGCCTCATCAGCTGTCAGGCTCTCAGAGATCAGAGGATATTTCACATGTGCTTCTGTATCATTTACAACCGCAAAGGAGGTTACCTCTGAACCTGTACCACTTGTTGTAGGAATCGCGATCAGTCCAACCTTTCCGTAATTGTTGATCTTCAGTGCAAATTCACGGATTGCCTTGGAGGAGTCGATGGCTGAACCACCGCCAACTGCAATAATGGCTTCCGGCTGATACTGAAGGAATTTCTTCACTCCCACGGCAATTTTTCCAACCGGTGCGTCCGGAACAACATCACAGAAAATATCGAATTCTTTTCCGCCTGCCTCAAGTGGCTGGGTGATCAGGTCGATCATACCGCTTTTTACAACGAACGGATCTGTGATAACAAGAACTCTTTTGTATGGAATTTCTTTCAGTCTTCCCAGGGCATCAGCTCCAAAATGGATGGCTGTTTTCATTTCAAATGTATTCATAGAAACTGCTCCCTCTCGTCATGCCGGAGCATCGGTCTCTTTTGTCTGCCGATGCCCGGGTAAAGTAACTATTTCGGATAAACGCACTCGATCTTATGCTCGCTGAGACGGCAGAGCCATTTCTCAGATGGTTTTTTGTCTGTGATAACCATCTCCACATCCCGCAGCTGTCCTGCTACGGAAAAAGCAGTCTGATCAAATTTTGTGCTGTCTACCACCAGGATACGCATTTTTCCGGAACCGATCATGGCCTTCTTTGTTGTTCCGAAGGCTTCCTTGGACTCCATGATACCCAGCTCCTCGTTTAATGCCTTGCAGGAAAAAATGACCTTATCTACATAGTAGGAACGGATCACTTCTTCTGTCCTTGCCCCGAGAAAGGCGAGATAGCCTTCCTTCATCACACCGCCGGTAGAAATGATATTCCAGCCGGACACATCGGAAAGCTCCAGAAGGATCTCCATGGAATTGGTGACAACGGTAAGCCGTTCCTTTTCTTTTAATGCCTTGGCAACGAATACTGCTGTTGTGCTTGCATCCAGAAAAATATGATCACCGTCATTTACCATGGAGGCTGCTATCTCTGCCATTTTCTGTTTTCCCTGCACATTCTGGTTTTTACGAATGTTAAATGGTAAGTCTATACCGACATCTTCGTTGATCACCGCACCGCCATAGCTCTTCGTGGCAAGTCCTTCTTTTTCCAGCTTGTCCAGATCACGGCGGATGGTTTCTTCTGAGACACTGTAAAGCTGGCTTAATTCACTTACTACAACCCGTTTCTCTTCCTGTAACTTCTCGAGAATCAGATTTCTTCTTTCTAGTGCTAGCATAAAATGCCTCCTTTTCCGATGTCTTGTCAATCTACATTAAAGGATCGTATCGATCATTCTTCTGTCCGGATGAGCGATCACTGAGGAATCCATGTACATTCCTTTTTCAGCTACCAGCTCTTTTGCCCTTTCAATGGAAGCCTCTACTGCTGAAACCTCGCCTGTAAGAAGCATGTAGGATTTGCCACACATACCCTTTGCGATACGAAGCTCGATCAGGTCAACGATGGCTGTCTTTGCAGCCTGATCTGCTGCCTCGATGATGGATGCCGCATCATAGGTCTCCAGGATTCCCAGGGCACTGATCTCCTCTACCTGTGTGGTTCCGTAGATCGCCGGGAAAATGGACTCATGGGGATTGCCCAGCACGAAGCTGTCAATGCATTTGTCCTCATATGTTGTTACAGCTGCGTCTACAGCAGCTTTAACCGCACTTAAGTCTCCGGTGATAATTGCAATATATTTTCCCGGACATACTGTCTGCGCCTCCACGATCTCTACTTCAGATGTCTTAACCATGGCATCTGCTGCAGTGATACCGGCTGGTGTGGTTTTAAACTCAATCATTCCGATTGCTCTACTCATTTTGTGCACGTCCTTTCTAATTTCTTGCAATTACAACATGGCGGTCTGTCACCTCTGTAACCTTACCGCTGATGGTTGCATGGATTCCGACACTCAATCCCTGTGCTGGCTGTGCGATCATCTGACCTTCTGTCACCATATCGCCCGCCTTTACGATTGCCTGTGCCGGTGCACCGATATGCTGGCTTAAGAGAACCTTTACCTTGGATACGTTCACAAGCTCCTCCTGAAGCGGTGCATCCTTGTCGTATCTGGTAAGTCCCAGCCGTGCCATCAGGCGTTCCTCCGGAACCTTGCGGTACTCTCTCGACTCCTGTACCGGCTTCGGCTGAACACCCTGGGGTGGCCTGATCCCGGCTTTACGAAGTCCGCCCTTCATATCTGCAAGCAGTGTTCTCGGAGCCAGGCTCTGCGGACACGCATACATCTCACAGACACCGCAGGAGCTGCAGAATGAAGAATTGATATACGGATTTACATTTCTGAAATCCTGGTTGGATGCTGCCATCATGAACATTGCCGGATCGATCGGGTGTCCCAGATTATGTCTCGGACAAAGATCCGTACATGTGTGGCAGTGGCAGCAGATAGATGCTGCTCTCTTCAGATCTATAGAAGAAGTCCTCTGCTTCTTCATGACAATAACATGGTCCTTTGGAAGAACCAGGATCGCATTCGTTGTCTTTGTAACCGGGTCGGAACCGTTTCCGATACGTCCCATCATCGGGCCGCCTACGAAATATACCGGATCCTTAACGGTTGTACCGCCTGCCTGGGCAACAACCTCTTCCAGTGTGCATCCTAACGGAACCTTCACTGTGACAGGGTTCTCAACCTCAGCAACAACGGAAACATACTTGCTTGTTACCGGTTTGTGCTCTTCTACTGCGCGGTATACATTGTAGAGAGTTTCTACATTGAATACAGCCACTCCCTGCTCGATCGGCAGTCCTCCCGGCCGTACCACGCGTCCGGTTGCCTCATAAATAAGAACAACCTCATCTCCCATCGGATAGACCTCATCAAGAAGATGGAGCTTAACTCTCGGGAATTCTTCGATATGCTGATTTAAAGCATTGATCGTCTGTACATAAGATTTTTTGATTCCGATGATGGCCTGTGAAGCTCCTACCGTCTCCGCAACCATATCGAAGGTTTTCATGATCTCGTATGCGTGCTTCTCCAACAACTGTCTGTGAAGTTTCAGTAATGGTTCGCACTCTGCACAGTTCATGAGAATCGTTTCCGCTTTGTCGGTCAGTTTCATATATGTAGGGAAACCTGCTCCACCTGCTCCGACAACACCATTCTCCTGCATAATTTTCTGTAATTCTTTGATATCCATGGCGTTACTCCAATCCTGCACCGTCATCTACGATTCCGACGATTGCGGCATCTACCGGTGCTGTTTCTACGCCGCAGCCTATTCTTGCTGCGCTTCCTTGTGCCACCAATACATACTCGCCAATTCCTGCACCGATGATATCGATAGCAACGATCTGGCTATGCTCGGCTTTCATATGATGCACCGGCTCCACAATCATGAATTTATTTCCTATGAGTTTTTCATTTTTTCGCGTGGAAACAATGCTTCCAACTACTTTGCCTACGATCATATGAGCCTCCGTTTTTCCCTGTATCCTCCATCAGGGATGCCAGTAAGCGGCATCCCCAAAGGAGGAATATTATTTGATTATGGTAACTGTATTGCCTGTGGCAATTCTTGCTGCATTTGCTTCATCTGTATCAATATGCATTTCCAGTGTAAAGCTCTCATCAACACGGATCTTAACCTGGTTAAAGATTGTTCCGCGCTCGTTATCAGCCTTAACAGAAACGATATCTCCATCATGCACGCCCGCAGCCTGGGCATCCTTCGGAGCCATGTGAATGTGACGCATAGCCACAATACATCCCTCTTTCAGATAGATAGCACCCTTCGGTCCTACGATCGCGATCGGTGCGCTTCCCTTCAGATCGCCGGACATACGTACCGGAACCTTCATTCCAAGCCTGATCGCATCGGTAGCAGAAACCTCAACCTGTGATTCCTTGCGGACAGGTCCTAAGATCCTTACATTCTCGATCGCACGGAGCTTCAGCCCTACGATGGTAACTGTCTCGTTGGATGCAAACTGTCCTCCCATCAGCTCTTTTTTTCTGGTGAGCTGATAGCCTTCTCCGAACAGTGCCTCCACGTGCTCCTGTGTCAGGTGAATATGTCTTGCGGAAACTCCGATAGGTACAGCAAAACCGCTGCCCCTGTCTTCGTTTTTGTTGATCGCATCGATCACCATTTTTGTGATCATTTCAATATTGTTTGTTTCCAAGAGTACACCTGCTTTCTTTCGGTTTCACAGCTGAAAAGCACCGGCAAAAAGCCTTAACGTCCTTTCGGCCGGTGCACATCATTCCTGTCAGTCAGATTATTTAAGAACCGGAAGAATCTTCTCAACGTCTGTATGAGGTCTCGGAATTACGTGTGTAGCTACAAGCTCTCCAAGTCTGGATGCTGCTGCGCTTCCGCTCTCTACTGCTGCCTTTACAGCGCCTACGTCTCCACGAACCATAACAGTTACAAGACCGGAACCGATCTTCTCTGTTCCTACAAGTGCAACGTTAGCTGCCTTGCACATCTGGTCAGCTGCCTCGATCGCTGCTGTAAGTCCTCTTGTCTCAACCATTCCTAATGCTTCCTGTGTCATGATCATATCCTCCTTGTGGATTGCTAATACATTGTATATTTGTTCTGTTTATTTCTTATTACCCTTCTGGCTTTCCTGCGGTTCTTCCGGCTTCTCCTGTTTCTTCCACCGGCTCGCACTCAGCTCAACCAGTTTGACGATCTCCTCGTGAGGATTAGCAATTACCGCATAGCTTGCAGGCTTCTTGATCGCCTGCGTGGCTGCCGCATTCACAGCTGCTGTAACTGCTGATACATCACCTTGTACGATCAGAGTCACCAGTCGTCCGCCCAGCTTACGCTCCCATGACGCCAGCTCAACGTCTGCCGTTTTACACATGATATCCAGGGCATTGATCGCTGCAACAACACCTGTGATTTCTATAAATCCATATGATTTTCCCATGAGCGAACTCCTTAATCAGTTTCTGTTTTACAGCAATCCGGCAGCCTTATATCTGCTGGATCGCTGCACGATCTTTCAAAGCCCGGATCAGAGCTTCGGAAGAATTTTCTCAACATCTGTATGAGGTCTCGGGATCACGTGTGTAGCTACAAGCTCTCCAAGTCTGGATGCTGCTGCGCTTCCGCTCTCTACTGCTGCCTTTACAGCGCCTACGTCTCCACGAACCATAACAGTTACAAGACCGGAACCGATCTTCTCTGTTCCTACAAGTGCAACCTCAGCTGCTTTTGTCATTGCATCTGCTGCCTCGATCGCAGCTGTGAGGCCTCTTGTCTCAACCATTCCTAATGCTTCCTGTGCCATGATTCTATCCTCCTGAATCTTATATCGTTACTTTTTTATCATATATGATTCCGTTGTTTTTGTAAAGTGAACGGTGAACGGAATATTCTTAATCTTTATCCAGGGCGCTGATCTTCAGCATTTTCCTTGTACCTGGTTCCGGGTTGGGGATTATGTAATGCTGTACCACACCTGTCATGCTCTCTGCGGCCTTCATACCGGCTTCTACCGCTGCCGTGACATCTGACACGCTTCCGCGGTACTTGATGCAGACAAGAAGCGGTACTGGCAGGCTGTCCGCATTCGCCGGTTTATTCTTGTCGAATACTTCCAGGCGGACATTTGCAGCCTTGCACCCGGCGTCAGCTGCCACAAAGGCTGTTGCAAGTCCGAAGACTTCCAGAATTCCTACAGCTTCTGCCATGTTGCTTCTCCTTTCCCGTTAAGGTTATTTGTTGATAACTGCGATCTTAAGACCTGTCATTGCCAGGTTTGTCTCAAGTGCCTCGTTGATCTCCTCCAGAGGGAATCTGTGGGTGATCAGGTCAGACATTGGAAGTCCGATCGCTTTTGCTCTCTTAAGGAAATCAAAGGTTGTTGCATAGTCTCTGAGGTTGTATACCCAGGAACCAACAAGATTGATCTCTTTGGAGCAGAGGTCGAAGTGCGGGTTGATCGTAGCGTCTCCACCATTGATGAAGAAACCAAGCTCGCAAAGACCGCCGCCGTTGCGGATAAATTTATAGATATTGGAATGTGCGTGAGGATTTCCTGTACACTGGAAAGCAAAGTCTGCAAGATGTCCGTCCTGAGCCTCTTTCACAGCTTCGGCAAGTGCCTCAACACCCTTGAAATTCATAAAGTTTACAGTTGTAGTAGCACCCATTCTCTTGGCAAACTCAAGACGTTTCTCATTTCCGTCTACCGCACAGATATTGTGAACGCCCATTGTATGGAGAACAGCGATGCAGATCAGGCCGATCGGTCCGCAGCCCTGAACAACAACTCTGCTGTTGAACTTCAGGATTCCTGTTGTTTTCGCTCTCTCCACTGCATGTACAAGTACTGCACATGGCTCGATGAGGATACGGGAATCAAGGTCAAGGTCGCTTACATTGAAAAATGTGGAACCGAAGTTTCCGCCTCTGATGAAGATATAATCAGCGAACCAGCCGTTGAATTTCACATCATCGTCCGGAAGAAGTCCGTATACATCAGCTCCGCCTACATTCTTCTTGTTAAGGTCAAACATTGTGATCTCCGGATCATCCTTGAAGATCATACAGGTAACGATCTTGTCACCGACCTTAACCGGCTTGCCTGCTGTATCTGTTTTAACATTTTTACCCATTTTTACGATCTCGCCGGTTCCCTCATGTCCGAGAACTACCGGGATAAGTCCAAACGGGTCATTTTTGAATTCGTGAGCATCTGTTCCGCAGACACCGCATCCTTCAACCTTTACAAGGATGTCATCGTCTCCAACCTCCGGAAGATCATACTCCTGAAGCTCAAAATGCTTCTTCTCTGTCATCATTGCCACTCTTGCTTTTTTCGGAATTGTATTTCCTGCCGGAGCAGCCGGAGTGCTCGGTGCAGCAGCTGCTGCCGGAGCGTTTCCTGTCATGCCGGAGAGAACCTGTTTAACGATTTCTTCAATATTTACATTGTTCATATCCATTGCTTTATGTTCCTCCTGATCAACGAATGCAAAGGCTGTCTGTCATTACGCAGCGTCTTCTCTTGGTAAATGTGCTTGCGCTTGTAAGTCCCTCACCTGTACGGCTTGCGATCGTAAATGTACAGAATCCTTCTCCGCCAAATCCGAGTGCGGAATAGGACGGGCCGTTCTTTACAAGGATCGCGGTGTCGATTGCTTTCGCATATTTTGTAATGTTATCAATATTCTTGGAATGAATATGTGCGGAATGACGGTTGCCATGCTCAAGCCATACAGCCTGCTCTACAGCATCATCGAAATCCCTTGCTCTTACAATACCGAGGATCGGCATCATAAGCTCTGTTGTGATGAGCGGATGCTCCTTCGGTCCCTCAAAGATGATGCAGCGGGTATTCGCCGGGGCATTCACTCCGATCATGGAAAGAAGTGTCTTCGCATCGCGTCCTACACATTTACGGTTCAGCTTGCCGCCTGCAAGTACAGTCTCAACAAGCTTGTCCTGCTCTTCTTTGGATACAAGGTAGCAGTCATTCTCTGTAAGCATGTAATGCATTAACTCATCAACTACGGAAGATACTGCAACAACCTCCTTCTCTGCGATACATGGAAGGTTGTTATCGAATACACATCCGTTTACGATATCCCTGGCTGCCTTACGGATATCAGCAGTGTCATCAACCAGTGCCGGCGGATTACCTGCTCCTGCGCCGATTCCTCTCTTACCGGAGGAAAGGACTGCTGTTACAACACCAGGACCGCCTGTTGCTGCGATCAGGTGGATATCTTTATGTTTCATCATAATATTGCTAGTCTCAAGTGTTGGCTTCTCAACTGTGACAGCGATATTGTCCGGGCCGCCTGATTCCAGGGAAGCCTCATTTAAAAGATTGATCGCATAGATAGAAGTTTTAACTGCTGCCGGATGCGGGTTGAATACGACGGTATTTCCGCCTGCCAGCATACCCATTGTGTTACAGAGAACTGTTTCACTCGGGTTTGTACATGGTGTGATCGCGCCGATCACGCCAAACGGTCCCATCTCGATCAGAGTCAGTCCTCTGTCTCCGGACCATGCAGTTGTTGTGATGTCCTCTGTGCCAGGTGTCTTATCTGCTACCAGGTGATGCTTGAGGATCTTGTCCCCTACATTACCCATACCCGTCTCCTCAACACCCATGCGGGCCATTACCTCTGCATTCTCTTTGATCTTCTTGCGAACGCAGGTGATGATCTTCTCTCTCTGGTCCATAGACATTGTCTTAACTACCTGCTGAGCCTTCTTGGCTGCCTCGATAGCATCATTCATATCCTTGAAAACGCCATGTTTTCCGGCCGGAGCATCTGCAATCTGCATCTTTGCCATAACTTCCTGTACAATTTCCTGTACCATATTCTCACTTATTGGCATGAGATTGTCCTCCTTAATATCCCGTCAAAAAATTATTTCAGGCCAAGCTGAGCCATAACCTGTTTTGTGATCTGAGCTACAAGCTCTGCATCTGCATTAGCTGTTGCATTTGCTGCCGGAGCTGCCTCTTTATCACAGTCTTTTCCAACGAAATCATACTGATATCCCGGGAACTGTTTGTAGTCCTCGCTGTGGCATGCGCCGCCGCAGTTATGACAGTTCTTTCCGTCCTTGTTCAGGCAGAGGTTTGCCGGATGTTTTCCAGGCATACCAAATTTACGACGGATCGCATAGAGTTTCTCGATGTTCTCTTTGTCGAATTCCTTCGGGCCGCCGAGGAGCTTGCTCTGATACAGAAGCTGTGCGTAGAACTCTACTGACTCCATCTTCATGTATGCAGCGTTAAGGTCTGTGCTCCATGTAAGTGCTCCGTGGTTCTCAAGAAGTACTGCGTCGAAGTATGGAAGATATTTCTCAAGGTTATCCGGAATCTCCATTGTGGAAGGTGTACCGTACTCAGCGATCGGAACGCATCCAAGAGCGATAACTGCCTCCGGCATGATCGGCTGTGTAAGCGGGATACCTGCGATTGCGAAAGATGTAGCATAGATCGGATGAGCATGTACAACAGATCCTACGTCCGGTCTCTTCTCATATACTCTCATGTGCATCTTGATCTCAGATGATGGTTTGAATCCCGGGTTAGCCTGGATCACATTACCCTTGCCATCTACCTTACAGATGAACTCAGGTGTCATGAAACCTTTGGATACACCTGTCGGTGTGCAAAGATATTCATTCTCAGCTATTTTAACGGAGAAGTTTCCGTCGTTAGCTGCAACCATGTTACGGTTGTAGATTCTCTTACCGATGTCGCAAAGCTGTTTTTTGATTTCAAACTCGTTTACCATGCTTAATTTCCTCCTTGAGCATTGGATTGCACTATTTTGTTTCTGAAAACATTTTACTCCATACCACAAAATAAGTCAAGGACAATCCGTTGTTTTGTGTTGGTTTCTTGTTGTTTATTATGTTGTTTTTATTGTGTTTTATTTTTTTGATTGCAAAAGACCTTTTTTCCCGGCAGGCCTGTCTTATCATCCGCCAATCTGGCAGTCCAGGCCGCATACCGCATGTACTGCATTCTTTAACAGCTGCATATGTTCCGCTGTCGGTGGAAGAATTCCTTCCATTAAATAGGGTCGTCCAAGACCATCATACTTATCCTGTCCCAGTCTGTGGTAGGGAAGCAGATGGATCTTGTCCACGCCCGGAAGGGATGCCGCAAATCTCGCGATCGCCTGTATCTCTTCTACCGAATCATTGAAGGTCGGGATGACCGGAACCCGGATCACAAGTCTTGTCCTGCCGTAAAGAGCAACCTTCCTTGCATTCTCCAGCATCAGCCCGTTTGCCCTGCCGGTAAATTCCTTATGCTTTTCCTGGTTCATGTGCTTGATATCCATAAGATATACATCCAGATATGGAAGAACCTGTTCGATCTTTTCCCAGGGGGCACAGGCCATACTCTCTACCGCTGTATTGATCCCACGTTCTTTCGCTGCCCGGAGAAGATCTCTGGAAAAATCCGCCTGGCACATACATTCACCGCCGGAGAGGGTGATCCCCCCTCCTGAGCGGTAGTAATATGCCCGGTCCTTCTCCACCTCTTCGATCATCTCCCGGACCGTCACATCACGGCCGATGACCTTGTCCTCACCCAGAACCTTCATGTTCTGGATCTTATATTCCTGGGATTCCGGATTACAGCACCAGCGGCAGCGGAGAACGCAGCCCTTCAAAAATACAATAGTACGGATTCCCGGCCCGTCATGTACTGAATATTTCTGAATATCAAAGATTCTGCCCTTTGTATCCAAATAGTCCATAAGTTTACCTCTTAGTTCACTGGGTCCGCTGCGCAGCCCCGATTAAAACCCCTGTTCTGTTCTTCTGATGATATCATCCTGCAGGGATCGGGAAAGCGTTGTAAACAGTGCGCTGTAGCCAGCCACACGGACAACCAGGTGTTTATATTTCTCCGGATGCTTCTGTGCGTCCAGAAGTGTCTCTCTGTCAACAACATTGAACTGCATATGCATGCCCTTCTGGTCAAAGAAACCACGGATCAGTGCCACGAATTTCTCCAGTCCTTCTCTTCCTGCAAGCGCAGACGGATGGAATTTCTGGTTGAACAGTGTTCCGTTGGATACGATGAAGTGATCCAGACGGGATACAGAAGTTGCCGCAGCTGTCGGGCCTTTCGTATCCTTGCCTGCTGACGGTGAAACACCATCTGCGACCGGTGTATGTGCATAACGGCCGTCCGGCGTCGCACCGGTCTGTCCGCCAAGAGGAACGTTTGCAGATACCGGATAAAGTCCTGCCTGATAATGTCCACCTCTCGGGTTTTTATATTTCTGAAGTGGCCTGGTGTAGGTGTAAGCCACATCTCTTGCAAAATAATCCACATCCTGGATATCGTTTCCATATTTCGGAACTTCATCGATCATCTTGTGGATCTCCTCGAATCTTGCTTTCTTCTCAGGGGCCGGCTCTGTCCCGAGAGCTGCTGTCATGACAGCCTTGGCTGTCTGCTCATTTACCGAAACGCCATTCTCCTGAAGCTTCTGCATTACGATCATCGTGATATCTGCCGCAGACTGTGCATCGATTCCCCTGCCATAGTTCCATGCCAGAGCTTCCTTAAGCTCTTCCATGGTCATCTTCTTCTCTTCGTATACAAGCTTGCGGACTGCATACAGAGAATCTGTCATATTGGCAATTCCAAAGCCCTGCGGGCCTGTGAAGTTGTAAACAGCTCCGCCTTCCTGAAGGGATTTTCCACGTTTCAGGCAGTCATCCACCATACAGGAAAGATATGGAAGCGGGCATCTCTCCGCATGTGCTACATCAATGGCATTGTCTGCATTTACCATCAGGGAAATGAAATATTCCATCTGCTTCTTATACGCATCATAGAACTCATCAAAGGTTTTCATTTCCGTAACGTCACCGGTCTGAATGCCAACCTGAACGCCCTTGTCCATACCATTGGAGAAGACCATTTCCAGCGGGCGGCACATATTAAAGAATGCCGCATCATGCCAGCCTTCGGTCTTTCCTGCCTTCTGCGGTTCTACACAGCCAATGATGTTGTACTCTCTGGCATCCGCAAGGGAAAGGCCTCTGTTCTGCAGTGCAGGTATGATGACCTCATCATTGTAATATGCCGGAAATCCGATTCCTGTTCTTGTAAGCTCTGCTGCCTTGATCAGGAATTCATGAGGTGATCCGTTCCATACTCTTACAGAAAGGGACGGTGCCGGAAGATGTACATGCATGGATGCCTGGATACACATAAAGGAGAGATCATTGGTCACATCCTCGCCATCTTTGTTCTGGCCGCCTGCGATCAGGTTCTGGAAAAGACTGTAGCCTGCAAAGCCTTCCGCAGATGCAGCATCACGGCATTTGTTCAGGTCGTTTAATTTTACCCAGATGCAGTCCATCAGCTCCTGGGCAAACTCCCTTGTAAGGCTGCCTGCCTCCATATCACTCTTATAATATGGATACATATACTGGTCAAAACGTCCCGGTGAAATGGAATGTCCGCTGCTCTCCATCTGGATGAGCTGCTGTACAAACCAAAAGGACTGGCATGCCTCATAGAAATTACGTGCCCCTTTTGCCGGTACACGGCTACAGTTGGATGCGATCTGAAGGAGTTCCTGTTTCCTGACCGGATCCTGGCACTGATATGCCATCTGCTCTGCAAGTCTGGCATAGCGTTCCGCATAATCAATAACCGCCTGACAGCTCATGATAACAGCCTCAAGGAAACGTGATTTCTTCGCATAGTCGCCATCGCCTACATTGCACTCATCCAGTTCTTTCTGCGCTTTGGCTATGATTCCTTCATAGCCGATCGCCAGTACCTCTTCATATTTAACCGTTACATGTCCTACACCATTGTAGAAATAATTTCCCGGTGTAAAAACATTGTGTTCGATAGCGAGGATTGCTTCCGGTGCCATATAGGAGGTTGCAAGCTCGCTGGTTGTCTTGCCTTTCCAGTACTTATGTACTTCGCGAAGCTCGGCCTTGGTCTCCTCCGCGATATAGAATGGATCGGCCGTTCTGGTAGCTACTGTGTCCAGCTCGTCCTCCAGCCACTGGAAGGAATATTCCGGGAATGTCTGACATCCTCTTGGTGCCAGTGTGCTGCTCCCCACAATCAGCTCTTCATCACGGATGATGATCGGAATGTTATGCAGGATATGGGCAAATGCCTTAGCTCTGCGGGTAATGATCGGCTCATCTTCCGTTGCCTTGTAGGATTCTGTGATCAGCTTTGCTCTGGCGGATTCGATCACCGGCATCTTTGCATAAAGATTATCCACAAGATGTGTGATCCTGTCTGTTTTCGGGATATCTGCTATATGAAATTTCTCCATGATTCTCCTTTCTCACAGCCGGCTGTTCATGGTGATTTTCCACACTTCCGGCCATGTGCTCATGTAACTTTATTATACCTCACGCCTTACCCAGTGTCAACGAAATCCAACACTCATTTATTGCCGTTTCTGTGGTTTCTATAGGGCTGTCCGTGTCTGTTTTGTTTGTTTTATAAAAAATCGGGCACTTTATGTATTGACTTTGTTTTTCCGTTCTGCCATACTTGTTTTATGTAGAAAAAATGTAACTTCAACCATGAAAGAGGTGTTTTTTTCATGTATCTTTCCGATATGCACACACATTCCATTGCCAGCGGCCACGGCACCGAATGTACGATCACCAACATGGCCCGCGCCGCCTCCAAAAAGGGGCTTCGCCTTCTCGGGATCACCGATCACGGGCCGGGCACTCTCTCATCCGGGACTCCTTCTTATTTCCGCAGTCTTGCCTATTCTCCGAAAAAGCATTTCGACGTAGAACTGCTCTATGGAATTGAGCTGAATATCCTTGACAGGGAAGGGCACGTAGACCTGGAGCAGGAGATATTATGCAAACTAGATTATGCCATCGCCAGCATGCACTCCTGGAATTACCGCTGCGGTACCAGAGATGAGAACACAGAAGCTTTTATTAATGTAATGAAAAATCCCCACGTGAAGATCCTGGGGCACAGTGATAACACTCATTATCCCGTCAATTATGAGGTGCTTGCCAGAACAGCCAGGGAAACCGGCACGATCTTCGAAATCAACGAGGCTTCTCTTGCACCATACGGCTATCGCGGAGATACCAGGGAGAACTGTTTCGAGATTCTTCGCTGCTGCCGCAAATACCAGCTGCCGCTGCTGCTTTCCAGTGACAGCCATGGCCCGGAGCATATCGGTGACTTTACATACGCAGCTGATTTTGTCCACCAGGCTATGTTTCCGGAGAGTCTGATCCTGAATAACCAGCTTCCCCGCCTGAAGGTATTCCTTCAGACAGCATAAAAAAACCGGCTCTGACATTCTATTCTCTGTCAGAGCCGGTTTTTTTATGTATTTTGTATTTAATTCTCTGTGGTTAATATGGCTTCTTCATATGGTCTTCAGAATCCATTCTCTGTTTCCTTATAAGCTCGGCAAGTTCTTTATACTTGCCTGTAATGTATCCGTAATTTTCTCTTTTATGCGGAATCTTACATCTGGAGCAGTCCTTGATGCCGCCATCCAGGAACTGGAAGTTGCCGCCGCATTTATCGCCAAGTGCATATAAAGGACAGTAGCAGAACAGACAGTTGAAATTATCCGGGTCTGCCCCTGTATGGCACGGAAAATATTCACATTTCGTATGGCTGTAATAGGAAAACTCCTTGCCCTCCCAATATGGTTTCGCCATGGTCATTGCCTCCTCTTAAGGTCGTACACTCATGATTCTTCCCCTAAAAAAGAGGTAGCGATGCCACTCCGGGGTAGAAATATAATCCGTTCATGAGTGCGCGGAGGGAACGAATGTATCCGGAGTAGTATCGCCTGCCATTTAATCATGTATAATTCATATGAACAGGCGCATTCCATAAAAAAATGCCTACTCTCGTCAAAAAGTAGACAACGTCCCAGGGGTGCGGAGTCCCTGAAATGGTTGTTACACTTTACACGGAAGCTTAACCTCGCCATAACAAGCAGGTTTCCTGACTCCGGGATCATGGCTTCTCTCTCCTTCTCATACCTATGTACAATGGATTCTGAGAGTCGCTCCTCCGTTACAGTGACCGGATCGTTCAGGTTTCTCACCTGATTCCCTTTTCTGTGAGATTCTGATAATCATTAAATGACTGTCAGACTCCCGCAGCACTTGCTATGTTCAATATGGAATTATACTGACATTATAGTAACACCCCGTTAATTATATGTCAATATCTTTTCCAAACTTTTTTGCTTTTATTTCACCGAAGTAATTTCCCTCAGCATAAAAGCAGCATCCCAAATGGATATCCACCCCGGGATGCTGCCTGGATTTGTTCTTATTCAGTAAGCGAAAATTACACAAGACGTCTTACAGATACGATCGTTCTGTAGGTAGCATCATTGCTGATCTTAATTCCATCCTGTGAATTGGATGCATGAACAATCTGTCCGTTGCCCATATAAATCGCAACATGGCCACCATAGCAGATCAGGTCTCCTGGCTGCGCATCTGCATAGGATACCTCTGTACCTGCATTCTGCTGCTCATAGGATGTCCTCGGAAGGCTGATGCCAAAGTTCGCATATACACTCTGTACGAAGCCGGAACAGTCTGCACCATTGGTAAGACTTGTACCGCCCCAGACGTATGGATTGCCTACGAACTGTGTCGCATAGCTCACAACTGCTGATCCGGAGCCACTGCCGGAAGAAGATGAGGAACTCTCACTTTCAGAAGAAGTGCTCTCCTCTGCTGCTTCACCGCTGTCTGCGTCAGTTGTCTCCTCTGATCCAGACTCTGTCTCATCTGTATCCTCAGATGCCTCTGTGTCGTCTGTCTCATCCGAGATCACATTTCCGTCTTCATCGTACTGCGTATCGGCATTCTCATCACTTTCCGCATCATCCACGTACTCTGTGTCATCCTCAGCTGCATCCTCGTCCGTGTCCTCAGTCTCATCATCCTGAGCATCTTCACTCTGATCCTCATTATTCTGCTCAGCTTCAGCCTCTGCTTCCGCCTCAGCCTGTGCTTTGGCTGCCGCCTCTGCCTCTGCCTGACGTCTTGCTTCTTCCTCAGCCGCAATACGTTCTGCCTCTAACTGCTGAAGCTCTGCTGTCTGCTCCGCAAGAAGGTTCGCATAGTCAGTAGCCTGCTGCTGTGCATAGGCAATCTCATTGTCATAATCCGCAGATGTGGCACGCTTCTCATCCAGCTGCGTCTGCAGATTCTGGGACTCAGCCTCATATTCCTGCTTCATTCCCTCAAGTTCTGCCTTCTCCTGGGTATACTGTGCTTCCAGGTTAGCTACCTGCTCAATGGTATTGGCATATTTCTCAAGGCTCTTTCTGTCCTGTTCATATGTCTTCTGTGTGTACTCGGCTCTTGTAAGAAGCTCAGAGAGGTTCTCTGCATTAAGCATCATCTGAAACCATGCATCGTCCCCACCCTTCTCATAAAGGTACTGAATACGCTTCTTCATAGCCTCGTACTGCTTCTCCTTGGCATTCTTAGCCTTCTCAAGGTTGGTCTGTGTAGATGCAATATCGGCTTCTTTACTGGAAATGTCTCCTTCCAGTGTCTGGATCGAAACCATCACGTTTACAAGATTCGCATCAAGAGTAGAAATTTCACCTTCGATCTGTGACTTCTGTGCAGAAAGCTCATCCAATCTGGAATATGTAGCATTCAGCTGTTCGTTGGTTGCATCCATCTCCTGCTGAAGCGCTGCCTCATCTTCTCTTGTTGCGCTTACGCTGACTACCTGTGCTCCGCTGATGATGAGCGCCAGTGTCAGACATAATATTCTTTTCTTCATGACTGTTCACCCTCGCAATCTGATTCTGAATTCTGATTCTATAACGGTAAAAATCACCGCTGTTTCAAGTTTACTCCCGTCTGCTATGTAACCTGTTATTTCTTTTTTAGCAGTCCGTGTAATATTTTTGCAATATCTCGTTTCAATCTTTTTATATATTAACACAGGGTTATTTGGATTGCAAGGTTTTTCTATTATTTATTTAAACTTTTGTAACATTTATGTAACTCTTCACCGATATTCTGCTGTAATGCGTTTTTTAAATGAACGATTCAAAAAAAGGGAGAATCCCTGATGTTCCAGAGATTCTCCCATTCTGTCTGTTATGTATCACGCTATAGTCAGAACAGATCTGCCAGGATCTGATCTGCTGTCTTTTTGAGGTAGCCGTCCGGATCGGAAAGTGTACTTCTGTTCCATCTGAAGTATGCACCGTTACGGATATAGTTACCACTGGACTCATGATAATCATATTTGGTAACGCCCGGATACTTGGCCATGTAGGTCTCAGCAAGCTTGATCGCCTGGCTTCCATAGGTTCCATTCGGTGTCGGGGTTCCTGAAATCTGAACACCCGCATTCGGTGTACAGTGGAGGATCACAACACTCTTGTCTGAACACTGTCCCAGAACCATCCATGTATGACCGCTGTTATATCCGATATCTCCAGGATAAAGCTTATATCCTGAGCTTGCAAGCTGCGCCTGGGAAACGATCGTTCCCATTCCCTTACCTGTGTAGAGAGAGCCGATACTGCCGGAAACGGTCGTATAATTCACACCACCGGACTTGCTCTGCATGATCTGATATACAGACCAGCCTACATATCCTGAGCAGTCAAGTCCCTTCTGCTCTGTGCTCTCACTGAGATCCATATAGTACCTGTAATTATAAGAGCTCGAATTGCTGTCATACCACTGCTTCCACCTGGAACTTACGCCCTTCCTTGTGGAATCTGACCAGTTATGGCCGCCGCCCCATACATAGAGTGTCTGTCCAACCGGCTTCAGGGCATTCGCAAGGAAATTCCTGATCGTTCTTGAACTCGTGGGGGATACAGTATCCGGATTGGTATTTGTCTGCAGAACTCCGCTGCTGTTGAAGGTATATTTCTTTCCATCAATCGTCACAGTGCCTGTTGCCATAACACCAGTAGAGGGATCAAAGTAATATTTATATCCCTTGGATGTGTTCTCTACCCACCCAGTCGCCATGATACCGCTGCCGCTGTAGAAATAATATGTATTATTTCCGATCTTCTTAAATCCCTTGTACATTGCTCCTGTACTCGGATCAAAATAACGTTTCTGGGATTTACTTGTTGTGGCCCAGCCTGTTGCCATATAGCATTTGCTTGTAAAATATCTCGTGACATTCTTGGAATCTGTCAGAAATTTACTCTTGGCTGCAACACCATTCCCGCTGTAAAAATAATACTTCTTATTGTTGATGGTTGCCCACTTTGTTGTCATATATCCGGTACTCGGATTAAAATAGCGGGTATTCTTCTTGCTGTCGGTAAGCCAGCCTGTTGCCATATATCCTTTGGCTCCGTTGGCATTGTAGAAATAACGCTTACCCTTGCTGTCCTTCGTCCAGCCCTTAGCCTGTACGCCTGTGGAAGTACTGAAATAATACTTCTTGCCATTCAGCGTGAGCCAGCCCTTAACCTTCTTGCCATTCTTATAGTAATAGGATTTCCCGCCTTCTGTCTTAAAGCCATTCTTGGTCGCTGCCTGTACATCGGTCGCAGTTGCGTGCACTGCCGCTCCGGCTGCAAAAAACATCAAGATCAAAAAAAGTCCCCAAAGTTTCCATTTTCTGCTTAATTTTCGCATACATACCTTCCTTTGATAGATAATTGATATTTACTATTTCTGAAGTCCGGCCAATCATAATCATTACAATTTTGTTACATTTTTGCATCCATATTATATAACATTCTTTACGTTACGTCAACTCTTTCCGCTTTTTTAGGTTATTCCTATAGCCAGCTTTCTGTGATATTTCACGTACAAAAGCCCCGGAACATCCGATATTTGCAGATATTCCGGGGGTTTTGGAATTTTATTCTTATTTACAGCTGTCTGTAACAGATCCGTTATATATTCTTACAGGAATTTTTTGCGAAGCTCTGCTCCGTCAAGTGCACTCAAATATGCAGGTGCAACATCAAATACTGTCTTGCAGCCCTTCTGTCCTTCCTGGTTCATGCGGTATGCAGCTCTTGCATAAGCAACGATAACAGAAGATGTGAACTCCGGATTGGAATCCAGCTTCAGGCTGTACTCGATCACATGGCTGTTCTCGTTATTCCAGCCGGTCCTGCCGCTGCGGATCACGAAACCGCCGTGAGGGATTCCGCTGTGGTCGCGGTCAAGCTCTTCCTGGGAGATAAAATGCACGGTTGTGTCATATTCATCAAAGTAGTTCGGCATTGTCTTGATCTCTTCCTCGATGCGGGCAAGATCCGCACCTTCCTCAGCTACTACAAAGCACTCTCTTGTATGCTTCTGGCGTGTGGTAAGCTCCGGATTTTCTCCGTTTCTTACAGCCTCAAGAGCAGCTTCTACCGGGATCGTGTACTGCTTGGCATCTTTTACGCCCTTAATACGGCGGATCGCATCAGAATGTCCCTGGCTTACACCCTTACCCCAGAATGTGTAGTCATTTCCGTTTGTCAGGATCGCATTTGCGTACATACGGTTCAGGGAGAACATTCCCGGATCCCAGCCTACGGAAATGATTCCTACATGTCCCGTCTCTTTCGCTGCCTTGTCAACATTTGCGAAATGCTCCGGAATTCTCTTATGTGTGTCAAAGCTGTCCACAACATTAAAATATTTTACATATTCCGGTGTCTGGACCGGAAGGTCTGTCGCACTTCCCCCGCAGATGATCAGGACATCAATCTCATCCTTCAGCTTCTCTGCGTCTTTTGCCGGGTAAACCTTGGCTGTCTCTGTAAGGATCTTTACAGTTGCCGGATCACGTCTGGTAAATACTGCTGCCAGCTCTGTATCCGGATTTTGTCTGATGGCGCATTCCACGCCGCGGCCAAGATTGCCGTAACCTAAAATACCAATTCTTATACTCATAACGATTTCCTCCTGTTTTCTCTGCAGATGTGGCTTTATCAGTCTGCTCTACTTCGAAAAATACTCTTTATGATCATTTTCTTCCAGACCTGTGCCCGAATACATTCTGCAATCTATATCGCAAAACGGATCTGACGGATCCGCCTTACAACCCTTGTAATATTGGTGCATCAGCAGCAAAAAATACCGCCCGGCCAGCACATGGCACAGGCCATGGTCCTGCAGCAGGCATCACACATATCATCCCCTGCTGTCGGCATACCACCAAAAGGATCCTGCTGCTGCCGATACCAGCCGCCTCCACCTTCCATGTGCTGAAGCAGCATACGATACTGTATATTGTCCGGTTCCTGGCGCACTGCCTCCCGGATCTGTTCCTGGGCTGTCACATTGTTTCCAAGTCCCATATTGGCCATAGAAGCCAGATAATACCACTCCGCATTCTTCCGTCCAAGGGAATTCAGCACATTCATGGCTTCCTGATAATGGCCGCTCTGTACATAATTGGCCGCTGCGCGCCTGCGCAGACTCTCCTCATCCTGATAATCTGAAGAGCTGCCGCCTCCAAACCCGCCGTAATTACCATATCCTCCGTAAGTGCCGGAGCTGCCTCCATACTCCCGTTCTTTCATGATCTGCTCGTATGCCTGCTGCACTTCCTTGAACTTCTCTTCAGCCTGAGCCTTATTCGGATTGTTGATATTGGCATCCGGATGGTATTTCCTGCTGAGTTTCCGGTATGCTTTTTTTATTTCATCATCAGATGCGTTTCTGGGAACCCCCAGCACACTGTATGGATCTAACATTATTTTTTGTTCTCCCGTTCTCTCCTGCGTTTCTGTCCGATCGCCGTAAAACGGCACCATACGCCGGAATATAAAATATTTCGGAGGATATCGCCATAGCGGATAACAGGAAGCTTCTCGAATTCCCTGCAGGTCTCAGAAAGCATCATGACCAGCATCCTGCGGACCTCCTCCTCAAACCCTTCCATTTTATATTTTCCCAGAAAGGGATTGTAATTTCCGTTTTCCGCGTCTTTCTCCACATCATCATAGGCATCCAGGATATAGATAAATTTCCCCAGGTAAAAGCCCATTTTTCGAAGAGCTGGTTCCCACACATCTTCACGGAAAGCCAGAACCTCTTCCATGATCCTTCCGGAACACCCTGCTACCAGATCCATATCTGTCTCTCCCTGCCTTTCTAATCTGGAAAGCTCGGAAAGTGCCTCCTGGATCCTTTTCATTTTCTCCGGATAAGCGGCCATATGCTTCCTTCCAGTATTTTTAAGAAGCGCAGCATAGGCACAGCGCAGAGGTTTCTTTTCGTCCTGCCAGTCGTCCATGCATTTATAATAGGAAAGGATTACATTCATATCTGCACAGTACTTTGTGATCTCATTCTTCCTCACTGGCTGGCTTTTCAGCGGATGGACTGCACAGCGGGATTTTCCTTTTCTGGTGGGCGGTTCATACAACCCGCTTAAAAGTATGACCACAAATGTCATGTCATAGGTCAGTGATATCTGGCCCAGGATCCCGTACCGTTCCCTCAGCTCACGGCACAGGCCGCAGTAAAAAGAACGATACATATCAAAATCCTTAAATTTGATCTCAGGTTTGTTGACTGTCACATATCCAAACATGTCAGCTCCTCTTTACGAATTTCGTATGGCATTTCGGGCAGCTGATCTCGATCTTTCCCTTGCCTTTCGGAATACGGATCTTCTGTCCGCAGCCCGGACAGCTGTAGATGTGATGGGTTTTTCTCTGTTTCATTAAATTTTTTTCTTTATTGAAACGAAAACGGAGCTTCGATGTCATCGCAAGATATTTCTGGTTCTCTTCATAACGCTGCTGGATATTTCTTGAAAAAATCCGGAAATACGCATACACGATAGCCGCGATTCCCAGAAAATCAAGGACACTTCCCACACTGCGGTTCACAATATTCACAAACATGGTCAGTATGATAAGCGCCAGGGCAGCCCCCATTGCAAATCTGGAAAGCTCATCCACCCCGTAGCGGCCCTGCATAAATTTATTAAATCTGTCTCTCATAAAAATCTGTCTCCTTTACATTAACCGTTGCAAACCTCACAATGGCAGCTTTACCGGTCATTGCATACCTGGAAAATATAGAATTTCAGATAATAGGACTCGTCTGCCGACCAGAGGATCGGGTGGTCCGGAGCCTGTGTACGGTATTCTACCTGGCGCAGCCTCTTGTGGACATTCTTCGCTGCCTGCCCGATGGTCTGTGTAAAAAGCTCATACGTCATAAAATGAGAGCAGGAGCAGGTCGCAAGAAAACCACCGTCTTTTACAAGACGCATAGCCCGAAGGTTGATCTCCCGATATCCTTTCACTGCATTCTTTACGGAGCTTCTGGATTTCGTGAAAGCCGGCGGGTCAAGGATGACCACATCAAACTTCTCACCCTTCTTTTCAAGCTCAGGAAGCAGTTCGAAAACATCCTCGCAGATGAATTTCACTCTTTCATCCAGCTCGTTAAGTTCTGCATTGCGTGTCGCCTGCCTTACCGCAGTCTCCGAGGCATCCACACCCGTTACGCTTTCGGCTCCTGCAATTCCCGCATTAAGGGCAAACGATCCCGTATGTGTGAAGCAGTCCAGAACCTTTGCCCCTTTACAGAGTCTCTGGATTGCAAGGCGGTTATATTTCTGATCCAGGAAAAAGCCTGTCTTCTGTCCGTCCCTGATATCTACCTCGTACTTCACGCCGTTCTCTTCGATCTGAACGATAGTCGGAAATTCCTCTCCGATAAATCCCTTGGTAAGTTCCATTCCTTCCTGGCGGCGTACCTTGGCATCGCTTCTCTCATACACACCTCTGATGTGGATTCCGTCTTCCTCCAGAATCTCCTTCAGTACGCGGATGATGGTGTCCTTCAGGCGGTCGATCCCAAGAGCCAGGGACTGAACGACCAGCACATCGGAGAACTTGTCCACAACAAGCCCCGGAAGAAAGTCAGCCTCTCCGAAGATAATACGGCAGCTTCCGGTATCTACCACCTTCCTGCGGTAATCCCATGCGTCACGAACGCGCTGTCTTAAAAACTCCTCTGTAATCTCTGTATGTTCGTCTCTGGTAAGCATACGGATCGCGATCCTGGAATTGGTGTTGATAAATCCTCTTCCCATCGGATAACCGTCAAAGTCGTGGACCAGCACGATATCTCCGTTATTGAAGCTTCCCATGATGCTCGCGATTTCGTTATCATATATCCAGAGGCCTCCTGATTTCAGGAATCTGCCTTCTCCTTTTTTTAATGTTACTACTGCCAGGCTCATAAATTCTACCTTTTCCCTTTCTCTGCCTCAGAGTGTGTTTGAAAAAGGCTTTCTGCGAACCATGCTGCCAGGTGGGGCATGAAGATTACGGAAATAATTTTTCAAACACGCTCTAGTCTAAACCCATTTGTCGCTAATTTTATCACAGAAAAAATTATTTTTCCAGTGCTTCCCGGAATTCTTAATACGAAATAAAGGAAAGCAGAATTTATATTTTCCGCTTTCCTCTTATCTTTAAGATTTGATTCCTTTTTCTGCCTTAAGCTTATTATTGGTATCCTCAATGTTCATCATAGAAAGAACCAGTGTGATCAGAATTTCAATAACAAATGGAATAACAAGATACATAACTGTCATCATAGTGATTG
>CAVIGE010000017.1:0-40034 GCA_963642325.1 Prevotella sp. CAG:279 | reverse complement strand
CTGCTGTCAGAGCGTAGATTGCATAGTATCCCATCATAAGAGGAGACTGTGTAACAGCACCAACGAATGTGCCATCTTTAACAGCTGCTTTGATGATGGAACCAGCATCGAAACCAACACCGATCACATCGCCGTTTGCTGCGTCAGAACCAAGAACGTTGAGGTTTGCATTTGCTGCAAGAACACCCTCTGCGGAAACCTGGTTGGAACCGAAGATTGCGATACAGTTCTCCTGGGAAAGGATTGCCTGTGCCTCTGTGGAGCAGAGCTCTACAGTTGTCTGTGCCGGAACAGCTACCTGGATAACAACGTCTGCGGATTTCTCATCAGCGTCTGCACCCTCTGCTGCGTTTACATAGAACTCGTTGCCGCTTACTGCAACCGTCTTGCCATCAGCCTGAAGAAGCTCGATCATCTTGTTGATGAATCCTGTACCACGCTGCTGGATATTCTGAGCAGTTGCATCCTGGTTAACCTCACCGATGATAACCTGTCCGTCCGCATCTTTCACAACGTCTTTAATGGAGTTGTACATATTCTCAGCTGCTACTGCACCAGCCTGGTTGTTGTCTGTACAAACTTCGCAAACTACGGATCCTTCCGGAGCATCCGTAATACCTGTATCAAATGTTACAACCGGGATTCCTTTCTCTGCACATGTTTTCAGCGCATCCGTAACGGAAGATGTATCGCAGGCTGCAAGTCCTAATCCAACAGGATTGGAGCTGATCGCTGTGTTGATCATGTTAACCTGGTCAGCGATATCGGACTCACTGTTCGGTCCCTGTGCCTTGTAAGTAACGCCCAGCTCATCGGCTGCTTTCTTCATACCTTCCTGAGCTGCATCCCAGTATGTGGACTGGAAGGATTTAACCATCATCGGGAACTCATAAGCTTCGTTTGCTTTCAGTCCGTCGAACTGTGCGGTAGGATCCTCAGCTGCTGTGGAATCTGTAGATTCTGCTGACTCCTCTGTTGCGGAATCATCTTTCTCCTCTGCTGCAAAAGCTGCCGTTGCGCTCATGCTTGTTACCATTGCTGCACAGAGCATTAATGCCATAACCTTTTTTGCTTTCATATAATATTTCCTCCTTAAAATATATTATATAGTTTTTATGCTCATACGCCGTTGCTACCCCGTGGCGTTTCACATCTCTTGCAAGGGATACTGTCCACCTTTACCTGTGAACAGCACCCTTTTTATTATACCATACTTTTTATCAGTGTGCTGCTTTTTTCTCTTTTAAGATATCGATCAGGACCGCTACGATCAGAACGATACCGGTGATGATCTGCTGCCAGTTTGCCTGCAGTCCAATATATGGAAGGCCTGTTTTTAGGAGCATGATAACAAAGATACCAGCTAATGTACCGATCTCGGAACCATATCCGCCGGTAGCTGCAACACCACCAACAAATACACCGCCGATGGCATCCATCTCAAGTCCGGCACCTGTACCAGGCTGTACGGTAGGTGTGACTGCTGCGTATGCGATTGCTGCAAGACCTGTAAACAGACCGCAGATCACGTATACCATTACATGATAGAATTTTGTATTGATTCCGGAAAGGGCTGCCGCCTCTTTGTTGGAACCAATCGCGATTGTGTAACGTCCAAATTTTGTATGGTTCAGGACAAATTCCATCACCAGAACCAGGATGACCATCCACAGGAAACCGATCGGATAACGGGAAGCACTTCTTCCGGAACCAACGGTGATCTTGAAGATCGTGTGGAACCATCCGCCCTCCTGTGTAAGACCCGGCCACGGTGTTGCGCTGCACAGGGAACCGGCACCTCGGGTAATCATACAGGTACAAAGTGTTGCAAGGAACGGCGGCAGATTCATAACGCCGATCAGTACACCGTTCAGTGCGCCAACGATAAGTCCGAGAACAATACAAACCAGCATCGCAAGTGCCACCGGGCAGTTGTTATTTCTGATCAGTGTTCCTGCGATCAGTGCATATGCAACCATACCAGTTCCGATTGAAAGGTCAACACCACCTGTGATAAGCGGGAACGTAACTCCGATCGCCATAAGAAGATCGTAATATGAGAAGTCCAGCATACTCAGGATCGTGGTGTACTGTCTGAATTCCTTACTCATGCCTGAGAAAATTGCACACAGGACAATGATGACAAGCAAAACAATAAATCTCTGATCACTTAAAATACTTTTTTTCTTCTTAGTCATGACTTTCCTCCTTAATCGATATTCCGTGTGGCCTTGTCCATGATGTTTTCCTGGGTTGCCTCGGAGATATCAATACATCCGGTCACTTTACCCTCGCACATGATGATGATACGGTCACTCATTCGGAGAACTTCTGTCATCTCAGAAGAAATCATGATAATGGATTTGCCTTCTGCTGCCAGTTTGTTCATTAATTTGTAGATTTCGTTCTTGGCACCAACATCGATACCTCTTGTCGGCTCATCGAAAATAAGGATATCGCTGTCCCGTGTCAGCCATTTTGCAATAACTACCTTCTGCTGGTTACCACCGGAAAGGTTTACTACCAGCTGATCTGTAGTAGGAGTCTTTGTTGCAAGCTCTTTTACATATTTCTCGGTTACTTCTTTTTCTTTTTCCTTATTGATGAAGAGGCCGTTTGTAAACTTCTCCATGGTGGCAAGTGTCGTATTCTCTGTTACGGATTTCTGTACTACAACACCATATCTTCTTCTGTCCTCTGACAGATAGCCGATACCATACTTAACAGCATCCTGCGGGCTGTTGATCGTCACCTCATGGAGCTGTCCGTCCTTACCCATAATGGAAATCTTACCACTCTGCTTCGGGTCTGCTCCAAACAGTGCCCTGGCTGTCTCGGTACGTCCTGCACCCATCAATCCTGAGAAACCAAGGATCTCGCCCTTTCTCAGTTCAAAGCTTACATCCTGGACCATCTTGCCTGCGTTCAGATGTTCAACCTTAAGAACTACCGGTGCATCTGCCGGAACTGCACTCTCCTGCTTCGGATCTTCATAAATAACACGGCCAACCATCATGTTGATGATATCTTCTTTTGTACTGTCCTTTGTGATAAGGGTTCCTACATAACCACCATCTCGCATGACTGTTACACGGTCTGTGATCGTCTTGATCTCATCCATACGGTGTGAGATATATACGATACCAAGATTTTTTTTACGGAGGTCACGGATGATCGCAAACAGATCCGCGATCTCTTTCTCTGTAAGGGCTGCGGAAGGCTCATCAAAAATGATGACCTCAGCTTTATGGGAAATCGCTTTTGCGATCTCACACATCTGCTGTTTTCCAACTGTCAGATTCTTCATCTTTTCTCTCGGATTGATCTCAATATTCAGATCCTGGAAAAGCTTTTTGGAATCTTCAACCATTTTTTTATCGTCGATACGGAAGCCCTTCTTCGGCTCTCGTCCGATAAAGATGTTCTGAGCCACGGTAAGATCACCTACCATGTTCAGCTCCTGATGTACGATTACAACGCCGGCATCCTGTGCCTCACGTGTATTGTGGAATTCTGTTTCCTGTCCTTTGTAAACGATGGAACCGGAATCCTTCTGATAAATACCGGTAAGAACCTTCATCAGTGTTGATTTACCGGCACCATTTTCTCCCATAAGTGCATGTACTTCGCCGCGTTTTACTTCGAAATTAACGTGATCCAGAGCATGAACTCCAGGAAAGGACTTATCAATGTCCTTCATAGTTAAAATAACTTCACCCATTGTCGCATCCTCCCTCTAAGATCAGTTCTTTCTGCGTCTTGCAGAAACATCGATATAAACTGCAACGATAACGATGATACCTGTGATGATCATCTGCTGTCCTTTACCAAGGCCAAATGCCATGATGCCCTGCTGAAGAAGAGAGATGATAAATACGCCGATCACGGTACCTCCGATGGAAGCAAGTCCTCCAACCATGGATGTACCACCCATAACGCAGCCTGCAATAGCCTCGTTGTTGTACTGGTCGCCGTAACCAGGCTGAACCGTTGTATATGTAGCTACAAAGAAGAGTGCTGCGATACCTACCAAAAATCCGCAGATCACATAGGAAAGCATTTCCCATTTCTTTGTGTTGACACCGGAAAGGCGGACAGCCTCTTTGTTGGAACCAAGGCAGAGAATGTAACGTCCCGGCTTCGTGTTGTAAAGAACGATACCGCAGATCACTGCCATTACCAGGAAGATAACGATTCCTACCGGGAAGCCGTTTACGGAAACGATATTACGGAACCATCCGTTTGTCGGATCACTCGCCTGCGGCCAGCTTACGGACTGTGTTTTTGTAAATACAGATGCAATACCCTTTGCGATGTTCATGGATGCCATGGAAATGATAAACGGCGGAACAGACATATAAGAAACCATCCAGCCATTGAAGATACCAAAGCAGACACCGATCAGAATGCAGAGGATCATGGCAACTGCACAGGGAACCTTGTAGGATGTCATGCAGTAACCGGATACCAGTGCACAGCAGAACATGACAGGTCCGATGGAGAAATCAATTCCTCCTGTAGCGATTACGAACGTAACGCCAAGTGACAAAAAGCCCAGGAAATATACATAGTTCAGAGTAGACCGGATACTGTCAGCAACCGGAAATTTGCTGCCAAGGACTACTTTAAAAACTACGAACATGAGAATAAGAACACAGACAAGCAGTATTCTGTTCAAGCCGAGCTTTTTAACGATTGGATTTTGTTTTAAGTTTTCCAATTTTTACCCTCCTCACGTTTTTCACGTATCTTGTGTTTTCTTGTTTATTATAATACCGTCAAAGCTCAGTAATTGTAATAGAATATTTTTCAAAAAAAGGTTAAATATTTACGGTGATGGTAAATATTTAACCTTTTTTCTTGTGCATTTGTACTTATTCAGGACGTTGTATCCTCATGTGTTTTAAGCGTATTGAACGGAAACAGAAGCTTCTCGACCTCACTGGTGTACATATTATCCGGTGTTACCAGCTGGCAGCCGGAATTTACATTTGCCCTGTAATCCTCGCCCCGGAGCAGCTTTATTGTTTCCCGGACACCCACATATCCCATTTTAAAAGCTTTCTGTACAACGATTCCCTGGAAAACTCCATGTTCCATCAGCTGTACCGCTTCCTGGGAGCTGTCCACCCCGACTACCTTGATCCGATCCTCTGCTTTTTCCGCTTTTACTGCCCTGGCAGCTCCCACGGAGGAATATTCATTCATTCCTGCTATCATTTTAAGATCCGGATATTTTTTCATCAGCTCTTCGGTCAGCTCATAGGATTTATCATATCTGGAATCGCAGTATACCACCTCCACGATATTCTTCTCCAGCTGCCCTAAGCCGCTGCGGAATCCTTTCTCTCTTTCTACAGCGGTGGATACACCTTTTACATGGGAAACGATCGCGATCTGGTCATCCTGGCCTAAAAGACCTGCCGCAAATTTTCCGAGGATCTCTCCTGCCTCCAGATTGTCTGTGGCTACTGTGATATCCTGCACATTTTCCTGCGTATAAGAATCGATGAAAGAGATATGGATTCCCTGCTCCTTTGCCTTCTTTAAAAGCGCATCCGATTCTGTAAAGCTGGACGGCGAGATCAGAATAGCGTCCGGTTTCTCCTGGATCGCTTTTTTTAGAAGCTCGTTTTGACCCTCCACATCGTTCTCCTCATCGGGAGCCCAGACCCGGATATCCGCATTATATTCCTTCGCTGCCATCTCCGCCCCCTGGATCAGGGAGGTCCAGAAATCGTTGGTCCCGTCCACGACCTTCGGGATATAGATCATTGATAATTTCCGGTCCTTATTTACCTGTTCATAGTAGTATATTCCGGCCGCCAATCCCATTACAAGGCAGAGTGCCACCCCAAAGGTCAGGAGTTTTCTGTATTTTTTCATATGGATTCCTCCTGTATTCCCGGAATGGTTATTGTGGCAGTGGTTCCAACGCCTTTTTCGCTCTCGTAGCTGATCCCATAATTTTCTCCATAATAAAGCTTCAGACGCTTCTGCACATTATAAACACCTACTCCGTTTGAATGATAATTTACCTTGTGCTTATCGTAGATATGCGCCAGCGTCTCCGCATCCATTCCCACGCCGTTATCGATCACCTGGAGGACCGCATTTCCATCACGCATGAATCCTTTTACCTGCAAAAGACCTATGCTTTCTTTATATTTCAGTCCGTGATAAATGGCATTCTCAATAATAGGCTGGAGCACCAGCTTGATCAGTGGGATATTTAATATGGAAGCATCCACATCGATCTGAAATTCCAGCTTGTCCTTATAGCGCATTTTCTGGATGGTGAGATATCCTCTGGCATATTCCACCTCTCTCGCGATCGGAACCACCTCATCCTCATTGCTGATGCTCTGCCTTAAAAGGCGTGCCAGCGATGCTGTCATAAGGACAACCTCCTCATATTTTTTCCCTTCTGCCATCCAGATAATGGAATCCAGCGTATTGTACAGAAAATGCGGATTGATCTGGGACTGCAGTGCTTTCAGCTCGCTCTTTCGCTTGGCCTCTTCATCCTTTACATTCTGCTCCATCAGCTCCTGTATCCTGTGGGTCATTACATTAAAAGACCTCGTCAGGCTTCCGATCTCATTCTCAGAATCTGTTTCCACATCTGCCCCGTCAAAATGTCCCTCCTGCACCCTGGCCATGGAATCCCGCAGCCGCTGGATCGGATAGGTAAGGCTCTTCGCCAGAAACCTAGAAAAAAGGAGGGCTACAACCAGCAGAAAAACGGAGATCAGCACATAAATACTCTGCGCCTGATTACTTTTTCTAAGGAGCTCGCTGACACTCATACAGCCCACAACGGTCCATCCTGTTTTTTCCGAGCGGGAAATCGAGTACAGCTTGCCCTTGTTGCCCTTTCCGGTCCGGACGGTATCCTCCTTCGCATTTACGATCAGATCGATATTCTCCGTCTGAAGCTCGTTGTAAAGCTGCTGCTGCTGTGGATGGTACACAATGTTCCCGCTTTCATCCAGAATAAAAGCATATCCCTTCGTCCCGATGCTGTTCTGGTCACAAAGCTCACTGATGGCACTGTAATTCAGGTCAATAAAAAAGACTCCTTCTTTTTCGCCGCTATTGGAGGAATTACGGATCCCTCTGCTGAGTGTGATCACCCACGGACGTTCCCCGCTGATGATATGCTGCACATGGGATGAGGTAAGGATCGGTCCTTCCGGCTTTATCAGGGCATCCAGATACCACTGCTGGGTAGAAAGCTTAAGATCCGGGTTCACAGACTGCTTTCCGTCATTGATAAGCTTCCTGCCATTGATCCCTATGATCCCAAGATTCCGGATATCCGTCCTGCCTTCCAGAATGGTCCGAAACTGGCTGATCAGACGTTCTCTCACGCCATCATCCACACTCTCTCCGAAAAGATACTGCTGTACATCCTCATTGCTGCTGATCATATAGGCGATATTTTCCATGTAATCGATATAAGAATCAATATTCTGGTTCATCTGCTGTACGATATTCTGTGTATATACAGACGAATTTTCAAAAATAGAATTTCGCGTATAGCGCATGGAAACTCCCGTTATGATCAAAACAGCACAAAGAAGCAGTACCGTCATTCCGGCAAAGATCGCACTCTGGATGCTTTTGAATTTTCCTATGACCCCTGCCAAAAACCGGATATCTCTCATTTGCGCTTCTCCCTTGCATATTCTGTCGGTGTGCAGCCGGTCATTTTTTTGAAGGAGATTCCAAAATAATGCGGGTCTGCAAATCCGACTTTCTCGGCAATTTCGTAATTTTTCATGGTTGTATTTTCCAGAAGCTCTTTGGCCTTTTCCATGCGGGTACGGATCAGGACCTCTGTAAAGGTTTCTCCTGTGAGCTCCTTAAAGATCGTACTGAAATAGCTGGTGCTGATATTCAGGTAGGAACAGATACTGTTCAGGCTCAAATCCGGATCCATATAATTCTTCTGGATATAATCCAGTGCAAGTCTTGCCTGACGCTGTCCACTGGAGCTGTTGGCATCGGAAAGTATCCGGAACACCTCACCTGTGTGTTCCTTCACAAGCCTGAATGCACAGTCAAAGGAATTCTGTTCCGTCACCCTTTCAAGAAGTGTTTCTCTTCCGGAAAGCAGCTTACTGTCCGGAACCATATTTTCACAGGTTTCATCCACTGCACGGATGATCTGCTGGAGATATACACAAGCACGGCTTTTATCCACTCTCGCCTTCCGGATCTCAGAAGCGATGCCCTCAAGAACACTGTCTGCATCCTCCTGCCGGCCTGCCCGCAGAGCCGTCACAAGCTTCTCCAGATAATCCCTGCCGGAGAGGCTGCTTTCTTTTGGCTTCTCCTCCATATCTATAAGAAGATTTCCGCCCAGAAGATAACGGTACTCAATAGCCTTGTCCGCAAGCTCATGGGAACCAGGGAGCTCCTGCTGTGTTCTGGCCCAGCTTCCCACGCCGATGGAAACCTCCAGTGCCATCAGCTCCTTTAATTTTGACTGGATCGTTTTACAGATTCTCATGATCCTGTCACCGAATTCCCTTGTCCGGTTTCCCATAAAAAGGACGCAGACCTTGTTATTCCCTTCCTGATAAGCCACGCCCGCATTTTCCCCGCTTACGATCTCGTCAATGACATTAAAAAGCACAAAGGACATCAGTGCGCTCTCCTGCTGTTTCTTGGCTGTAAGCTGCATGCTGTCAGAATACAGATCCAGGTCAAAAACGGCCACCCGGTAGCATGCCGCCTCCAGGCTGATCCCAAGACCGGAAAGCTCCTCAAGGCTCTCCTCCCTTGTCTTGGTATTATCCACAAAATTCTGCAGGATCCTGGAACGGATCACACTGGCGTTCTTCTGATAATTCTCAGAGGTTTGCGTCAGCCGTTTAAGCTTCTGTTTCTCTTCTCTCCGCTGATCTACCTTTTCCTTCATTTTCTCAATGACCGCCCGGAGTTCCATGGCTGTCACGGGCTTCAGCATATATTCACTTACCCCGTACTGTATTGCCTTCTTGGCATACTCGAATTCTCCGAATCCACTGAAGATCACGATCACGATATCCGGATAATTGTCATGAAGAAAATGACTCAGCTCCATACCGTCCATGTACGGCATCAGAATATCTGTAAGTACGATATCTACAGGATGGGTCTGCACAAATTCCGCTGCCGCCTTCCCGTTATCACAGTCACCTGTCAGCTCACAGTCCATGGCTTTCCAGTCAATATTCTCCCGGATCGCATCACGGACAAGTATTTCATCGTCTACCAGTAAAATACGATACATAATTTCTGTCCTCCCCATCTGTTCTGTTATCCTGTACATTCTCTGGCAGCCTTCACACACGGTCTCTCTTATCGTTTATTTCTGCCATTATTTTGTCAATGCCCACTTCTTTCTATGTGAACAATAACTGTTTATACTTTTTACATGGTAACATGTTTGGTAATAATTTACAACTGAGATTCTCAAGGCTCCTTCCTTCCAAAAAGGCTCCATGTCCAATATAACGGACACAGAGCCTTTCTATATGCAATGTAGTCTTTAAGCTTTACGTTCTTATTTTACGATCACGCCATCCTCATCCCAGAGGTCATGCCAGTCCTTTGCGCCATGCCACAGGAATACCTGGCCTTTTACAAGACGGTTTCCTTTTTCCAAGGTTGCAATGGCTGCCATCTCTTCGTCTGTAAGCGGATCCTCTGTCACGCATTTCAGGTTGCTTGCGTAATTATGAACAGAGAACGGAATGGAGATCTCGCCTCTCTGATGAGCCCATTTCAGAGCAATCAGTGCCGGATGGACCCCATGTGCTTTCGCGATCGCCTGCATTTCAGGAACTTCCAGATCAGCCACATCCTCCGGGCAGATATCTCTTTCCGGCCTGCGTGGGGAACCGATCGGCATATAGCCTACCGGCTGGATATTATGTGCTACCAGATAATCATAAAGCTCCTGCTGCTGGAAGCATACATGCAGCTCAAGCTCACAGGTTGCAGGTTTGATCTTCATCAGCGGAAGAACAGCCTCAAGCTTTGGAATGGTCATGTTGGAAATACCGATATAGCGGATCTTTCCTTTTTCCACCAGTGCCTCACACTGACGGTAGGTGTCCATAAACTCTTCCACGCTGAATGGCTTGGAATCCGGATTTCTGGAATCCACATCACATCCCGGTGCATGATAGTTCGGGAATGGCCAGTGGATAAAATACATATCCACATAGTCACACTGAAGGTCTTTGATGCTCTTGTCACATGCTTCCTCGACTCTTCTGTGCATGTCGTTCCATACCTTTGTCATGATGAAGAGCTCCTTACGCTCTACAACACCTTCGTCAAAAGCAGCTTTGAATACCTGTCCGATCTCATGCTCGTTTCCGTAGCATGCAGCACAGTCAAACATACGGTAGCCGCTGCGGATCGCACCTGCAACAGCTGCGGATACATCCTCTGCGGATACACGGTCAGAACCAAATGTTCCCATTCCGACACATGGAACCTGCTCGCCGGAAGGAAGTGTCACTTTCGGCACGATTGCCGGATTGATAACTTCTGCCATCTTTACATCTCCTTTTATAAAAAACTTTTCTTATTATAATCCCATATTATAAGCGTTTGATCTCGATCCGCGGAAGAAGTGCCTCCATATCTTCCATCACAAAGAAGCCCGTCTCCTCACGCATGGCTGCTGCCGCTGAGATCGCACTGGCTCTGCGCAGAGTCTCCTCCAGGGAAAGTCCCTCACTTAATCCAAGGGCAAAGCCTGCGATCATGGAATCCCCGCATCCTACGGTATTTACCGCATCAATCTTCGGGACCACCGCACGGAAAATCCCTTCCTCGCCAACTGCCAGGGAACCGTCTGCTCCAAGAGAAACCGCTACGATCTCCACGCCACCTGCATGGATCGCTTTTGCGGCCTCGATGATATCGTTGATGTCGTCACAGTGTTTGCCTGTCAGCATACGGATCTCATCGATATTCGGTTTGATCAGTGTCGGGGCTGCCTTGATCCCTTCCTCCAGAAGCTTCCCACTGGTATCCAGGATCACCGGTTTTCCGGCATCTTTGACGATCTTTACAAGACGCTGGTATGCAGTTCCATCCAGCCCCTTCGGTACGCTTCCGGACATTGCCACAACAGAAGCGTCTTTTACAAGCCCGCGGAATTTTTTCTCAAATCCCTCAAAGTCTGCCTCCGTAAGAGTAAATCCAGGCTCCAGAAATTCGGTCTGCACATGGTTCACTTCATCCCAGATATTAATGCAGGAACGGCTCTCCGCATCCACATGGTAAAAAGCACTTTTGATGCCAAAGGGTTTCAGGGCATCTTCAATATAGTTACCTGCGTGGCCGCCGACAAAACCGGTAGCAACCACCTCGGCACCGTAAATGGACGCCGGCTTGGAAACATTCAGTCCCTTTCCGCCGGGAACATAGGTACATTCACGTACACGGTTCACTTCGCCCACCTTAAAATCATCCACTACATAACGCTTGTCAATGGCAGCGTTTAAGGTTACTGTCAGGATCATATCACTCTTCCTCATTGGAAAGAAGAATCTTTCCTTTTACAAGGCCAGGGGTCTTAAACAGCTGGAATGCTTCCTGGGTCTGGCTCATCGGGATTTTTTTGTAAATGAAGCCCGGATCAAACTTCAGCTGGCCTGTTGCAAAATAGTGGGCGGTCAGATCCCACTCGCGTCCCGGATATGGTGCACTGTAGGACATCCAAGAACCGGTAAGCTTAAACTCCTTACGGTTCATATTCTCCCACTGCTTCGGTGTGAAGGTAAGATTCTCATGAGGAGTGCCGATGAAGCATACATGAGCCTTGTTTGCGGCAAGCTCAAATGCCATGTGCATGGTCGGAACCTGTCCGGCTGTCTCGAATACGAAGCCGTATCCTTTTCCACCTGTGATCGCCATGGCTTTTTCCATGTATCCCTCTTCTTTTGTATTGACAACCTCATCTGCCCCAAGACGCTTCGCAAGGTCAAGTCTCTCATCGCTGATATCAAAAACTACCACTTTCTTGGAACCGAAGATCTTTGTCCACTGCATGGTGAACATACCAACGGTACCGCCTCCAAGGATGGCTACATACTCACCGCCATGGTAATCATTCTGGAATACACCATGGATGGCTACAGTTGCCGGCTCGAACATGGCACCCTGCTCATATGGAACGTTGTCTGCAAATGGTACGGCATTTTTCTCCGGAACAACTACATAATCTGCATTTGATCCCTGCTCCCTGGAACCGATGAAACTGTAATGCTTGCAGAGGGAGTAATTACCCTTCTGGCAGTCGTCACATTTCATACACGGAAGAAGTGGGGCACCGGAAACACGATCACCGACTTTTACCTTTGTAACGCCTTCTCCGACTTCCACAACATCACCGGAGAACTCATGTCCAAGCACGATCGGGTAAAAATGTACACCGTGATTTAATACACGTGGGATATCCGAGCCGCAGATCCCGGAATATCTTACTTTGATCTTTACGTGACCGGGAGTTACCTGTGGTTCCTCAACCTCCTGATACTGGACATCCTCATTTGCTACTACTACTGCTGCTTTCATGATTCTTTTTCCTCCTCATTTCTCATCATAGGCTCAAGAGATTTATAGAGATTTAAATAGGTTTTGTAGGTTTTATCATAAACGTCCCGGTTTTCCGGGTTCGGTTCATGTCTTCTCGTTTCTTTTACGGTAAGGCTGATGGCTTCATCGTAATCCCTGTACATTCCAACGCCAACACCGGCCAGGATCGCCGCACCAAGTGTTGTTGCCGTGTCCGAGGACGGTACCACGATGGGTTTGCCTGTGATATCAGATTTAATCTGGGTCCAGAGAAGGGAATTGGCTGACCCTCCCATTGCACAAAGAACTTCCACATCCGCCCCTGCCTCTTTTGCCACCTCAAGGTTATGCTTCAGGGAAAGTGCCACACCTTCCATGCAGGCACGTACCATATGTCCCTTGGTCTTGGCAAAATCCAGTCCGTAAAATACGCCTTTGGCATTGGGATTCCAGATCGGGGAACGCTCACCGGACATGTATGGAAGAAATACCACACCGTCACTGCCTGGAGCAATCTTTTCCGCGATCTCATTGAGCTGGTTCAGGGAAGAACCTTTTTCCTCCGCCACAGAACGCTCATAGTCTGCAAACTCACGTTCAAACCAGCGCATGACACCACCGCCGCCAGTTGTACCACCCTGAAGGAGCCACTGTCCCGGAACAACATGATATCCAAGGATCAGCCTCGGATCGGCCTTGTACTCATCCATGCAGATGCTCATTCCGCCGGCCTGTCCGCCCTGCTCCTGTGTTTCACCGGGATGGATCACGCCGGCCCCCAGTGTTCCGCACGCTGCATCCAGCCCCCCTGCAACAACCGGTGTTCCAACAGAAAGGCCCGCCTCCTGTGCTGCCTTCTCTGTAACGGTTCCCACAACATGGTCGCAGCCGCAGATTTCCGGAAGAAATGCCATCGGGATTCCAAGCTTTTTGCACATGTCCTCATCCCAGGCTCCTTTTCTCATGTCAAAGCAGTGCAGGCCGTAGCCCTGTGAAACATCCTGGCTCATCACACCTGTCAGTTTGTATGCAATGTAGCTGTTGGACTGCAGGATCTTGTCAGTCTTTCCATAAACCTCCGGAAGATTTTCTTTATACCAGAGGATCTTTGCAGTTGTGTAGGACGGCTGAAGTGAATTACCGGATACTTCAAAGATCTTGTCTGCTCCGATCTCTTCGTTCAGTCTGTCGCAAATAGACTGTGCCCTTGTATCCATCCAGATCGGCGTATTGGTCAGGACATTTCCGTCCTTGTCCATGGCAATGGCTGACCAGCTCTGGCCGTCAATACCGATACCTGCGATCTCTTCCGGGCTGACCTTCGCCTTATGGATTGCTTTTTTTACTGCATCGCAGACTGCACTCCACCATTCCTCCGGATTCTGTTCAGCCCAGCCCTCCTTCGGATAATATACCGGATAGTCACCGTTGGCTGCTGCAACTACCTTTCCGGATTTTTCAAAGATTGCAACCTTACAGGCACTGGTACCAATATCGATACCAAGTAAATATGGTTTCATTGTGATTTCTCCTTCTCCTCATCTCGCATCTGATATAACACGCACAGATTTCCCCCTGATGATCTCTGCGCCAAGCTTCTCCGTGATCCGCTCCCTGTTTTCCTCATTGCCTTCTTCCAGACGTTTCAGCATAATGCCGGCCACCTCCCTGGCAATGCCCGGTGTCGGCTGTGTTACGATCGTCAGTTTCGGATTGCAGGCTCTTGCAAACTGCAGATTATCGAACCCTATCAGTGATAACTGCTCTCCAAGCTTAAGCCCCAGCTCATTTACACCGATCACCGCCCCCATGGTCATCTCGTAGTTGGTGACAAACACAGCTGTCATATCCGGATTGTCCGCCACAAGCTTCTCAAGCCCACGGACACCACCCTGGATCGTATAGTCACCGTGATAGATCAGGGATTCCCGTACCGGAAGCTTTGCTTTTTCATATGCGCTTCGGTATCCCTGGAGACGTTCCTGCGCTGTGGAGATTTCCTCCGGGCCGCCGATGATCCCGACCTTACGGTGTCCTGCCTCAAAGAAAACACTCATGGCATCCTCTGCCGCCTTCTCATTATCCACAAGAACACTGTCGCAGGAAAGCTCCTGTATCTTACGGTCAATGAGTACGATCGGTTTTCCGGTTTTCTGAAATTTCTTCAGATGACTGCCTTCGGTATCTACCGGCATGTTTATGATCCCGTCCACCCGCTTCCGGCTTAAAAATTCCACTGCATCCCGCTCCAGCTTCTTATCGGTACGGCAGTCACAGACAATGGTGGCATATCCATGGCTTCTCAGGACATCCTCCATCTCTGTGATGATCTCCGCACAAAAGGTATTGTTAAGCTCCGGGATCACCACACCGATGGTCTTGGTGGCATTGGTCTTAAGTCCTCTGGCCACCTCATTGACCTCATAATGCAGCTCCTCGATGGCTTTTTCGATCTTTTCCCTGTTTTTTTCCCTTACGTTTCCGCCATTAAAATAAGAGGAAATCGTTGCTAGCCCGAGTCCCGTCCGTCTGGCAATATCTTTCATGGTCGCTGCCATACTGATCACTCCATATCTGGATAGTTTCTTTATTCTGCCTTTCCATCGCAGCCGCAGACCTTCATACGTGCCTCAACAAGCTCCTTTACAGCCTGGATTGCTTTCTTGCCGTATGCCTTCGGGTCAATAGTATTCCCGTTCTCTGCAAAGGTTTCCTTCACAGCCTTGGAATATGCCGCACGAAGCTCTGTTGCAAAGTTCACCTTGCAGATACCACGTTTTACACAGTCACTGACATCCTCATCGCTGAGGCCGGAAGCTCCATGCAGAACCAGCGGGATATCAACAACCTCGCGGATCTCGCTTAAACGCTCCTTATCAAGAACCGGGGTTCCAACATAGAAGCCATGAGCAGTTCCGATCGCAACTGCCAGGGAAGTAACACCTGTACGCTCCACGAATTCCTTTGCCTCCTGCGGGTCTGTGTTGGTGTCTGCCTCAGCCTCAAGGTCGTCCTCCTTGCCGCCGACTTTACCAAGCTCAGCCTCACACGGAATATCAAGGGCTGCTGCCACATCCGCAACTCTTTTAGTCTCTTTGATATTATCCTCAAAATCCAGTTTGGAACCATCGATCATAACCGATGTGTAGCCTGCATGCATTGCCTGCATTGCCAGCTCAAAGCTGCTGCCGTGGTCAAGATGAAGGCATACCGGAATAGAAGCCTTAGCTGCCTCAGCTGCAACGATCGCTGCATAAGTCTCAACTGTACCATACTTAACCGTAGAAGGGGTTGTCTGAATCATAACCGGTGCTTTCAGTTCCTCAGCCGCCTGGATGATCGCCTTGACCATCTCCATATTCTCTGCATTGAATGCTCCTACTGCGTATCCGCCCTTCTGTGCTTTTAACAGCATTTCCTTCGATGTAACCAGTGGCATAATCTTTTCCTCCTTGGAATCATTGTGTTTATTTTCAAAATCCATTGATATTGTTCCTCCAGAAACCGAAACGTTTCTGTTTTAGTTCATCATAACTCCCCGAAACGTTTCTGTCAACTATAAAATTTTCATCATTTACAGGAAAAATATTACCTTGAAAAGAATAGAAAATACCGTTAGATTAGATTATAGGAAATGAAAATACCACCGTTCACAAAGTGGACAGGAAGATGAAGATCCCAGTGGCCGGTATACGAAATGATCAATTTATCTTAGGAGGATACGAACTATGTTAAAAGGAATTCCAGAAATCTTATCACCAGAATTACTGAAGGTATTATGTGAGATGGGACACAGTGACCGCCTTGTTATCGCAGACGGCAACTTCCCGGTAGAATCCATGGGCAAGAACGCCATCACGATCCGCTGTGACGGACATGGAGTTCCGGAGATCCTTGATGCGATCCTGAGGCTGTTTCCACTGGATACTTACGTAGAGCATCCGGTGAACCTGATGGAAGTAATGCCTGGTGACGATGTTGAGACACCGATCTGGGATACATATAAGGAAATCGTTTCCAAATATGACGAGCGTGGGGACAAAGCCATCGGAAACATCGAGCGTTTCGCATTCTACGATGAAGCCAAGACCGCTTACTGTATCATCTCCACAAGTGAAAAAGCCCTCTATGCAAACGTAATGCTTCAGAAGGGTGTTGTTATCAACAACGACTGAGCTTCTTATATAGCTGCCTGACATATACACATATTCATACCAGAAACTCCCGGCTTCATTCCTGATATCTGATTTTCAGGAATGGAGCCGGGAGCCTTTCTTTATCGTTTTGCAGATCTTGCGGTGTAGCTTCCGTATACAATTTTACCTGTGGATGTTTTTGCTCCGGCACGCACTGCATAATAGTAGGTTGTGCCCTTCTTTGCCGTCTTATCCTCAAATGATGAGGTTTTTCCACCGGAAATTGTTTTGATCTTTTTCCAGGAACCATTCTTTGTCTTGCGGTATATCTGATAACCGGAAGCTTTTTTCTGTACAGTCCAGTAAATTTTAAGTCCCTTTGATGTTTTACATATTTTTGAGATTTTCTGTTTCAGCGGATAGGACTGGATATAGCTGCTTGCCTTATAACTGCCCAGGATCTTCTTTCCATTTACTGTACGATATGCCCGAACTGCATATGCATAGGAGGTGATCCCCGAAATACTGGAATCCTTATAGCTCAATACCGTACTTTTCACTTCTTTTATACATTTCCAGCTCTGGCCTTTTATTTTACGGTAGATCCGATATCCGTTTGCCCCGGAAATCTTATTCCAGGAAACCGTATTATATGGCCCGCTTTTTGCGGCAGCTTTTGCAGTTACTTTACCCGGTTCTGCCTTCGCAGATACTTTATCTGAATATCCACCATATACCGTTGTCCTGCCGCTGCTCACATATGCAGCACGAACCCGGTAAGCATAGCTGCTTCCGGTCTTTACCGTTGTATCCTTCCAGTTTTTCACACCGGACTTCACGGTGGCAAGCTTCTTCTCTTTTCCGCCATCCTGCGAACGGTAAATCACATAACGGTTGCAGCCGGACACTGCTGACCAGGAAATACTGATCCTGTTGTAGGCTTTCCCGGATATTTTCACTCCTGTAGTTTTTTTAAGCTTTACCGTAACCTTACAGGAGGCCCTGATTCCTTTGGCGTTGTTCCCATAGCAGGTGATGGCAGCTGTCCCGGGCTGTTTCGCTGTGACCACGCCGTTCGAGCTGACTGTAGCGACATTCGTATCTGAGCTTACCCAGGTAACTCCTGAGGCTGTCATATCCGCTCTGCTGGCCGATGCTCTGAGAGTCTTTTTATCACCTGCATTCATACTCAGGGAAGAGGATGATATCGTCATATTTGCTGCGCTGTCCAGTGTTTTTGTGTGTGCTTTGATACGAGGTGTTATGGATGGATCATATTCTTTGGCATCCATCCATTCTTTGCCCTCCGGATAATAAATAAAGCTCTGGCCTGCCAGAACGGCTGCTTCAAACTTACACCAGGTATAATCAACGCTTGCTTCCACATAATATTTCAGGGTCTTGCTGCCGGCATTGGTTATCACTATGGAGTACAGACTGTTCTGGCTTATCAGTACCTCCGGAATCTTGAAGGTCTCTATTCCTGCCATGGACTGAACACAGGATATTGGCTGTGCATAGGCAGGCGTTCCGCTTGTAGGGTCGCTGGCATCCTTCAGGTTGGTGTAAACCTGCACAGTAAAGGAACTGTTTGCTGTCATAGATGCCAGGGTCACCTCACCCAAGCTTTCTGCCTTTCCATTGCCTGCGCTGGCCTTAAAAATACTGGCAAATTTTTCCCCGGCATACATTTTAACCGAGGCAAGCCCCGAAGTTCCATCATAGAAGTAGTTGTTTGCATACTCCGGTTCTGCTTCTGCTGTAACTGCAACAAGCTCGCATATAGACTTGTCTTCATAGGACATATAAAAATAGCCGTCTTTTCCCCAGTCTGTACCCCAGCTGTTCTTGACGATCCATGCACCGTCCGAAGCCACCTTGGACGCAGATACAAAATTCGAAGCTGAATAATTATCATCCCAGCCTACCACTGTCACCACATGATTTACACTCTTGGTACTGGTCGGATAAGAATAAGCTGCCGTACTGGCATTATAATACTGGTTCTGTGCATTATACATGATCGAAACAGAGTGATTTGCTGTCAGAAGCTTCTTCATGGCACTTACGGAGTAATCCGAAAAATAAGAATTTTTCAGATATGCTGCTGAATGATATTCCTTGGATCTGTCTGGAATCACTCCTGTTTTTTGTGTATGTGAGGCATCTGTTGCCAGAGGAACATCCGCTTCCGTGGTCATTCCTGACCAGGTACTCAGAAACATGGAGGCCAGGAGATCATTTCCGCCTTCATGATAATCAACGTTTCCATTATCATCTGTCCCATAATGATGGTTCACATCACCTGCAGTATTTCCAAGAGGATCATTACTTCTGTTCGCCCAGAAATATGCCAGATGCTCTTCTGAAAGATCATAGATCCCAAGCCCCTGCGAAAGAAGAGAGGTTTCCATAAGAGAAGCCATCCCGAACGCCCAGCACATCCCAAAAGGATCCTGCTCTTTTACAGAGGTTACATATCCCTGTTCTGCTGCATTATAATAAGAAGGGTAGGACACTGCTCTTCCCATTGGGATCCCGTCTGTATCATTACCGATCTCAATAGCTGTGGAATAGGAATTCAAGCTGTCAAAAGGAGCCAGCTGTTCCTTCTCTTCCTCCTCTGTCAGCGGCCTGCCCCTGATGTATTCAACCCCTGAGTCTTCACTGTCAGATTCCGCCTCTCCGTCACCAAACAGCTCCTCCTCTCCCGCAGAAAACTGCTCTGTCTTAGATGCTGTATCATTTGTTCCCGAACTCTGCCGGGAATTTTCTCCGTTCTCCTCACTTCCCTCCAGCTGAATGCTCTCAATATCATCTGAAGTGCCTCCGTTTTGAGCCTCTCCTGAAGTATCCGTTTCCTCTGCACTCTCATCCCCGGCAGTATTTTCCTGTATCACACTGTCTTTCCCGGACTCAGGCTCTATATCGCTGAAATCCGCTGCACAGACCGGGATCTGGCCCGCCAATATAGCTGCGCTTATAAATAATGGCAGTAATTTTTTTCTGATCAGATGTAAATGCTTCACCGGTTCCTCCCTTATCTTCTTTTATATTCTCTTAAGCATAAAAATCCTCCTATATTCCCTGCCTGACCTGAAATATAAGAGGATTTCATCATTAGTTGTATTTATGCCAGTTCTTTCTCACACATATCCAGTGCAGATGCAATAACTGCATCCATGTCATAATATTTATACTCACCAAGACGGCCGCCAAAGATCACCTTCGGCTCCTTCTCTGCCAGCTCTTTGTACTGTGCGTAAAGCTGTCCGTTCTTCTCGTCATTAACCGGATAATACGGCTCATCTCCAGGCTTCCACTCCGAGCTGTATTCACGGCTGATCACGGTCTTGGGAAGCTCATTACCTGCCTCATCTTTACCGAACTCAAACCATTTATGCTCTATGATACGTGTCCAGGGTGTCTCCACATCTGTGTAGTTCACGGCTGCATTCCCCTGGAAATTCGGCTTGTCGAGAGTCTCATTTTCAAACCTGACAGAACGGTACTCCAAAGTACCCAGCTTATAATCAAAATATGCATCAACAGCACCCGTATAGATAACCCTGTCTGCCATCGCATCATACTCGGCTTTCTTTACAAGGTAATCCTCATTCAGACGTACCTCAATTCCTTCCAGAAGATTGGCAACCATCCTGGTATAACCGCCAACCGGGATTCCCTGATAAAGCGCATTGAAATAATTGTTGTCAAAGGTAAGACGAACAGGAAGTCTCTTAATGATAAAAGCTGGAAGCTCTGTACAGGGACGTCCCCACTGCTTCTCTGTATATCCTTTGATCAGTTTCTCATAGATATCTGTACCAACAAGGCTGATCGCCTGCTCTTCCAGATTCTCTGGCTCCGTGATGCCAGCCTCCTTACGCTGCTCTTCGATCTTCGCAGCAGCCTCCTGTGGTGTTACCACACCCCACATTTTATTAAATGTGTACATATTAAACGGAAGGCTGTACAGCTCCCCGTGATAATTGGCAACCGGGCTGTTGGTAAAGCGGTTGAACTCGGCAAACTGTGTGATATAATTCCATACCTTACGGTTGTTTGTATGGAAAATATGTGCACCATACTTATGCACGTTGATTCCCTCAACCTTTTCTGTATACACATTTCCGGCAATATTCGGACGCTTGTCGATCACGAGGACGGACTTTCCCGCCTTCTTCGCCTCATGGGCAAAGACCGCACCGTACAGGCCGGCACCTACGATAAGATAATCATACATTCTATTTTTTTCTCTTTCTTATTATTTATTCCTCATATCCATTCGGATTCTGGCTCTGCCATTTCCAGGAATCTGCACACATTTCGCGGATTCCGTTCTCGGCCTTCCATCCAAGCTCCTTCTCGGCCTTGGATGCATCAGAGTAACAGGTTGCAATATCACCTGGACGGCGTGGCTTGATTACATACGGAATCTTAACACCTGTAGCCGCCTCAAAGTTCTTGACGATATCGAGAACACTGTAGCCTTTGCCTGTTCCAAGATTGTAGATGCTTAAACCGGAATTATCCTCAAGCTTACTGAGTGCTTTTACATGGCCCTTGGCAAGGTCTACTACATGGATGTAATCACGGACACCCGTTCCATCCGGTGTATCGTAATCATTTCCGAATACACCAAGCTCCTTCAGCTTGCCAACTGCAACCTGTGTGATGTATGGCATCAGGTTGTTCGGGATTCCGTTCGGGTTCTCCCCAATAGTTCCGCTCTTATGCGCACCGATCGGGTTGAAGTAACGAAGCAGTACCACATTCCACTCCTGGTCTGCCTTCTGGATATCTGTAAGGATCTGCTCCAGCATGGATTTCGTCCAGCCATATGGGTTTGTACACTGTCCCTTCGGGCATTCCTCTGTGATCGGGATCATGGCCGGATCTCCGTATACGGTCGCGGAGGAAGAGAAAATGATATTCTTTACGTTATGCTTTCTCATTACGTCTACAAGTGTCAGGGTTCCTGCGATATTGTTCTCGTAGTACTCCCATGGCTTGGCAACAGACTCACCCACTGCCTTCAGTCCTGCAAAATGAATACAGGAATCGATCTTCTCACTGTCAAAAACCTTATTCATCGCATCGCGGTCCAGGATGTCTGCCTTATAAAATTTCACCGGCTTGCCTGTGATCTTGGATACTCTGTCAAGGGCCTTCTCACTGGAATTCGCCAGATTATCAACAACTACAACATCATAGCCTGCATTCTGCAGCTCTACAACTGTATGACTTCCAATATATCCTGCTCCACCTGTTACTAAAATTGCCATAGTTTTTCTCCTCCTCTGATTGGATCTACAGCAGTTCCATTAATTTCCGGAACTGTTATAACTTTCCCGTTTATTTTAACACTCTTCCCTATTTTCCACAATAGCCGAAAAGCAGGTTTGGTAGTTAATCCCACAACCCCTGCGGATAAAATCCCTGATCCTTCAGGCTCTGGATGGCCTTCACCACCACCGGTTTATCCTCCTTATAGGTTACGCCATACCATTTATCCTGTGTGGTAAGCACCTTTACAGCTGCCTTCTTCTCCCTTAAAAGCTCGTCCACCACAAACGGGAGGAAGTACTCACACTTCTTGGGATCGACCGGGATGTTTTTTTCAAGAAATACAGGGAATCGCTCTTCCAGCTCCTTCATAAAGCCGCCGGTAAACCCCCACATGTTCATGGATACCGGTGCATCTGCCGGAAGAGCTGTCCATGTTTTTCCATCGTCCTCTGTATAGGCTGCACCGCCGTCGCGCTTCTCGATATGAGTCCTCTCATTGATATCCGCAAGATATCCATTCTCATCTGTCTCGCAGACACCACGGGATACATAGCCATTGTCTGTCAGGGTATTCTCCAGACGATATCCAACCATCATATACTGAGCCGGAATACTCTCCTCATCTGCCCGGATCAGGAAATCGTATGCCATCTTAAAAGCATGTGTTCCGTAATAATCATCTGCATTGATCACGGCAAACGGCCCGCTTATCTCACTTCGGCAGCTTAAAACCGCATGTCCTGTTCCCCACGGCTTCACGCGCCCTTCCGGAACCTTAAAGCCCTCCGGAATATTATTCAGATCCTGATGCACATAAACGATCTCCACCCTGTCACTTAAACGGTCGCCAATTGCATCCCGGAAATCCTGCTCATTCTCCTTCTTTATAATAAAGATAACCTTCTTAAAGCCTGCGCGTACGGCATCATAAATGGAAAAATCCATAATAATATGGCCTTCCGGATCTACGGGGTCAATCTGCTTGAGACCACCGTAGCGGCTTCCCATTCCCGCTGCCATCACCACCAGAACCGGCTCTTTCATAATCTCATTCCTCCTGTTATCCCAATTTACGTTCAAAAGCCGGTCAGATCCTTATCCAACCGGCTTTACGAACCCTGTATTTATTATACTACAATCCACTTCGGAATCCTATCCATTATTTTTTCATTTCCTCCGGAAAAACGATCTCCATCCTGGTTCCCCGTCCCTGTTCACTTTCCACCTGGATCTGTGCATGATGAAGTGTCGCACCATGCTTCACTATGGACAGGCCAAGTCCTGTTCCACCAGTCTGTCTGGAATGACTTTTGTCCACTCTGTAAAAACGCTCAAAAATCCTGCCCTGTTCACTCTTCGGGATCCCGATCCCGTCATCCACCACACAATAGAACGGATGCCCTTTGCGGTTTCCTACCATGATACGGACATGTCCGCCGTTTTCTGTATAACGCACGGCATTATCCGCAATGTTAAAAAGCATCTCATAAAGAACATGGCGGACTCCCTGGATCCTTTCGGAGCTTCCGGCCAGCTCCAGCGAAATATTCTTCTTTTCTGCCGGATGCTTAAGATTACTCTCCACATCCTCTGCCAGCTCATAAAGATCCACCTCCTCAAAGGGAACCTCACTGTCGCTCTCGTCCAGCCTGGACAGCTGGATGATATCCGCAACAAGGTTGGACAGCCTGACCGCTTCGTGATAGATCCTTCCGGAAAATTCCTCCACATGCTCTGCCGGAACCATACCATTCATCATAAGTTCTGCATATCCGGAGATGGACATCAGCGGTGTCTTAAGCTCATGGGAAACATTTGCGGAAAATTCCCTCCGGATCTGTTCCGCTTCCTTCAGTTCCTTCACCTGCTGCCGTATCTGCCTGTTCTGTTCATCGACCCTCACAAGAAGGGGCCGGAGTTCCTCATAGCACACATTGTTCAGCGGATGCTCCAGATCCAAATCGTTGATCGGCCGTATCAGCTCCCTCGTATGCTTCTGAACAAAAACAAACTCCAGGATCAGCACAAGAACCATCAGCATTCCAAGCACCAGAAGACTCGAGAGCCAGGTCGAATATACAGAATCTATCGTTTTTCCCACACGGAGTACATTTCCGTCATCCAGCTTTACCGCATAATAAAAGGTCTTTTTGGCAAAGGTTTCCGAGTAACGGATGCTCTCGCTTTCTCCCTCTTTCTGTGCCTGGATAAACTCCGGACGGTTGCTGTGGTTTTCCAGCTTTTCCGGGGATGCATCTGAATCAAAGAGAACCGTTCCGTCCTTCTTTATAAGGGTTACACGGCTTGAAGATACATTTCCAAGTTTTTTTGTGAGAAAGGCTTCCCCGTATTCTTCCATCCCAAAACAGATATAATGAACCTCCTCACGCACACCACGCTGCATGTAAACGTTGAATTTATTATAGGTCACCACACTTGCCGCCAGAAATGTCACAAGAACGGCCAGTACGATCATCACGCATGTATGGTTCAGGATCTTTTTTTTCATAGATGATCTCCTATCCGGTACCCGACTCCACGCACAGTTTCAATAAGGTTTCCTGCCTCTCTCAGCTTCTGCCTAAGAGTCCGCACATGGACATCCACGGTCCTTGTCTCCCCGTCAAAATCATATCCCCACACATGACAGAGAATCTGATTTCTGGACATGACAAGTCCCTTATTCTCAAGAAGATACTCCAGAAGCTCAAATTCTTTTCTTGTAAGCTCCCTCTCCTCCCCCTGGTAAGTAACCTCGTGACGGGACACATTTACGCGAAGCCCCTTGCAGTGAAGCTCCCGCTCCTCACTCTGTCTTGCACAACGGCGCAGGACAGCCTTGACCCTGGCTACGAATTCCATCATTCCAAATGGCTTGGTGATATAATCATCAGCTCCGCCCTCCAGACCTTTTACTTTATCAAATTCTGCTTCTTTGGCTGTCACCATGATCACAGGGATATCCCTGGTTCTTGTATCACTTTTCAGCCGTTTCAGAATATTATATCCATCTTCACCCGGGAGCATAATATCCAGAAGGATCAGCTCCGGCAGATTTTTTTTCATGGCTGCGTCAAACTCCGCCCCTGTCTCAAAGCCCTCTGCCTCAAAACCTGTTGTCTCCAGAGTGTAGACAAGAAGTTCCCGGATATTGCGCTCATCTTCCACACAGTAGATCATTCCCACTACCTTCTCTCTGCTTTATTTTTTCAGGGCAGCTTCTGCCTGCCCCGCTCTTTCTCCTGCTATGCTTTTTACAGCATTTGCATAAATTTACCTGATATCATAAATTACTGCTATAGTATAACGGCTTTCTTTTTACTGCACAAGCCCTGGCGTTGTGCTTACGCAGTCCGCCAGGGCATTTTTTATTTTTTATCCTGTTTTTTATCCAAGCTGTGGCCTGGCCTCTTCTTTTTCTTCATCCAGGGAGGGCAGCTCATACTGTCCGCGGATCATCTCCAGTTCACGGTAGAAGGTTTCATCCGGGCCATGCTTGATCTGCTTTAAGTGCTGATGGGTATCAAAGGAATCCTCATGTACCTGTGTCACGCAGACACCGACGTTAGAACAGTGATCTGCGATCCTCTCCAGACTTGTAGTCACATCCGAAAGGATGAATCCCATCTCGATCGTACATTCTCCCGCACGAAGTCTCTGGACATGCCTGTGCTTCAGCTCCCTGCTCAGCTCATCGATCACCTCTTCCAGAGGTTCGATCTCCCGGGCAAGCTGCATATCCTGATTTTCATATACCTTATAGGCAATATCCACAATATCCTCCACTGCATGCTCCATGACACGAAGCTCCTCAAGAGCCTTTTCTGAAAATTTAAGTCCCTTTTCATGGAGTTCCTGTGCCGATTCCATGATATTCACGCCATGATCGGAAATCCTTTCAAAATCCCCTATACAGTGAAGCATAATGGAAATGCTGTGGCTGTCATGTACCGAAAGATCCTTCTGGTTCAGCTTCACAAGATAGGTTCCAAGCTCATCCTCATAGCGATCCACTTTTTTCTCGGATTCCTCCACCGCTTTCTTACCTTCTTCTGTAAAATTCCTGAGGAGTCCAAGTGCTGTAAACAGGGTTTTGTGGGAATCCTCTGCCATTTTTTTTGCGGCATTTCTGCTCTGCTCCACAGCAAAAGCGGGCTTCTCCAGAAAACGGCTTTCCAGGATCATAAAATCCGGATCTGCTGCCACAGCTTCTGTTTTCTCTTTTCCGTCCCGGATCGTAAGACATGCAAGCTTCTCCAGTACTTTTCCAAACGGAAGCAGCACCAGTGTTGCCGTAACATTAAAGGTACTGTGCAGGATCGCAATTCCTGCCGGTGTTGCCGCCTGTGACATAAATGAAAAATGTACTGCCGCATTGAGGGCATAGAACACAGCCATAAAAAGCATGGTTCCGATCAGGTTGAAATACAGATGGATCATCGCCGCGCGCTTCGCATTCTTATTTGCCCCGATTGCGGAAAGCAGTGCTGTGATACAGGTACCGATATTCTGTCCCATGATAATGGGAAGTGCCGCACTGAACGGTACCATTCCAGTAAGGCAAAGTGCCTGAAGGATACCTACCGAAGCAGAGGACGACTGAATGATCGCGGTAAGCACCGCACCTGCCAGGACCCCAAGAAGCGGATTGGAAAATTTCACAAGCATTCCCGTGAATTCCGGCACATCAGCTAACGGCTCCACAGCTGTGCTCATGGCATCCATTCCATACATCAGGATTGCAAAGCCTACAAGAATTGTTCCAATATCCTTTTTCTTCTGGCTCTTCATAAACATGATCAGGATCACACCGACCAGTGCCAGTATCGGTGAAAATGATGTCGGCTTAAAAAGCCGGATGATAAAGTTGTTACTCTCGATTCCGGTAAGGCTTAGGATCCAGGAGGTAACGGTAGTTCCGATATTCGCTCCCATAATGATTCCCACAGCCTGGGATAATTTCATGATTCCTGAATTTACAAAACCTACAACCATAACGGTAGTTGCTGATGATGACTGGATCACTGCAGTTACACCCAGTCCCAGAAGAACCGCTTTAACAGGACTTGAGGTAAGGCTCTCAAGAATACGCTCAAGCTTTCCTCCGGCTACCTTTGCAAGTCCGTCTCCCATTAAGTTCATTCCATAAAGGAAAATGGCAAGGCCTCCAAGCAATGCCAGTACGCTGAAAAAGTCCATGATTTTCTCCTTCGCTTTCTCTTTTTGATATGTTTAATCTTTGTGTTTCCTCACTTCAACGTTTTTCATAATAATGACCTTTTGTAAAGTTTTCCCCATCTGAATGTAAAATCTGTGTAAAAAAATAAGAAAGCCGATCCCATAAAGATCTGCTTTCTTATTACATTTTTATCGCTGTCCCATATAACGTACAGTAATATTTTTCCGGATTTTACCCCTCATCCTGCGTATTTATGTCAGAAACCCCGGATCTCTTCATCCTCAGAGCCTGTCTTGTCAATTGATCTGATCACAAGATAATAGCTGTAATCATCACTGACCCTTACCTCCACACGGTCGCCAACATGGTGCCCCCTTAAAGCCTTGCCAATCGGAGATTCAATGCTGATTCGGTTTTCCATGGAATTTCCACGGATGGAGGTGACAAGCTTATACTTTTCCACCTCGTTATCCTCCTCAAAAAGCACCTCCACGATATCGTCCATTCCTACTTCATCCTCTCCGGAAGCATCCGAGACGATCTTTGCCGTTTTCAGCATTCTTTCCAGATAACGGATACGGCTCTCATTCTGGTTCTTATGCTTCTTGGCTGCATAATATTCAAAGTTTTCACTTAAATCTCCCTGGGCACGTGCTTCCTTGACAGCCTCAATGGCTTCCTTCCTGACAACCAGCTTGCGGTGTTCGATCTCCTGCTCTATTTTTTGAACATCCTTGCGGGTAAGCTGTTCTCTCATATCTGCGGCATCTCCTTTACCTGTATTTCAAAAATACCATAGCAGATGCGCCCTTCTTTGTCAAACCGCACAGGCTGCTTCCGTTTCTTCACTCTGTCTTTTTATGCGTTGTTGAATATAGTCTGCCATATGAGCTTTGGGAATATCCAGTAAGATGGAAAATTCAGAATAGAGGTGATCCTCTGCCATTTTCAGATACCGTTCATCTGTAGCGGTTGCTTTTTTGCCATTCGATAATCTGGCCTGTTTACGAATATAGATTGTCTTGATGATCCGGAGAAGATCTCTGCATTCACAGGTCCGTATACACTGCTTATAGCTCTCTTCCCTGAATTTCTCGTTCTCAATACTCAGTGTCTCGATTGAAGGGATCTCATCGATCAGCTTCTCAGCCTCTTCCTTCGTGATGATTCCACGAAGTACCTGCCTGCCACCTTCCACCGGTGTAAATATCTTCCCTTCCGTCTCTCCTCCAGGTTTCAGCACATAATAAAGTCTTTCACCTGAGGCACCGTCCATCTTCATTGTGGTAACTCCTGTCACCTGACAGATCCCGGTACGTCCATACACAACATACTCGCCTGTTTCAAACATTTTTCCACATCCTTTCATTTTTTTAACATTTTTGTTATCGTGGCGTCTATTGTGCTCTAATGAAAACTCCCTGCCAGATGCATATCCGGACAAGGAGCTTCTCACTGAGGATTCTATCCTTATTTTACTACTTTTCCCATTTATTTGCAAAAGAATTCAAAAAACTTTTTTATTTTTGTGAAATATGCTCATAACAGGAACCTTCTATATTTTGTGCAGTTTTTACAGTTCTTCTTTTTTCTTTCTTCCAAGACGTATATCTTCCATATGGGATCTTAACTCCGGTGCCATATTGTCAAATAAATAGTTCTTCGTGTTGTCCCTGCGCTCGTTCCATTCTTCCCGCAGCTGCTTTTTCGAAGTCTGGATCTCATCCCAAAATCCGCGTGCCGAAATTCTGGCTGCTCCCTGCCCCATAATGATGATCTGTTCCAGGCCATCAGAGGTTGCAACCGTCACATTATGCTTCCGTCCAATTTTATGGACAGTACGTTCAATATACTGATCCGCTGTCTCCGCTTCCTTTGTGTAAACAACATGAATATTGTGATACTTTAAGGTTTCCTCCGGATGCCCCTCCACACGGTATGCATCGAATACCAGGATCAGGATGCAGCCCCTGATCCCCTGATAATCGCTTAAAATATCCATTAATTTGGACTGTGCCGCATGAAAATCTGTCTGCGCAAGTTCCCTTAAGTCCTCCCATGCAAAAATAATATTGCAGCCGTCAACAAGAAGGTAATCCTCCCTGTGGATCGTGGGGCTGCTGTTTTTCCAGGCTCCATGGCTGGATTTTTCAGGAAGGTCTGCCCCCGATGAGGTTCCTTTATGCCCATAAAAGCTCCGGCCGCTCTCCAGATTTCCGAAGCTTCGGCTGTTATTATCGTATTTCCTGGACTTCACAGGTCCAAAGGTTTTCTCAAAGATTGCCTTCAGTTCTTTTTCTTCTTCATAGCTGCCATACATGGATGTATATTTTCCACGGGGCTTATTTTCTGTTCCATAAATCGTACTGTTTGCATTTTTAGTATTGTCATCCGGATCATCACAGGCATCATCCCATTTCGAAACCTCTGCGCCTTCCAGATGCATATATTCCTCTACCTCATACCACGGAACCACAAAGCCTGCTCCATGGGCACAGAATACAGAACCTGTCGGATTATCCAGATCACGCTCGGAATCATAGCCGATCTCTTCTGCGACCGACTCCTGATCCCGGCATGGTTCATAGTCCTTTAAGGTACAGGCCAGATGTCCGCGGCCTCTTGTATAAGAAACAACCTGGCTCTGATAATCGCGCATTTTTGCCACTGGTGCACTTCCTGTTATCACAGCCATTTCGCCCTCTGTCTCAGGTCCATTTAAGCTTCCCTGCATACGCTGAATGTCTGTCATGGCCCTTCCCACGTTCTCTGGCGGAAGCTCCAGCCGGAAGCTGTAATATGGCTCCAGAAGTATCGTCCTGGCTTTCTTTAATCCCTGTCGGACAGCACGGTACGTAGCCTGCCGGAAATCTCCGCCCTCTGTGTGCTTCTGGTGGGCACGGCCCGCAAGCAGTGTGATCTGCATATCCGTGATCGGTGATCCTGTGAGAACGCCCAGATGCTCCTTTTCCTCCAGATGGGTCAGGATCAGACGCTGCCAGTTGCGGTCAAGCTGATCCTCACTGGCAGCCGTAAAAAACTGCAGCCCGCTTCCCCTTTCTCCTGGTTCCAGAAGAAGATGCACCTCCGCATAATGACGCAGCGGCTCAAAATGTCCCACTCCCTCCACAGGTGCGGCAATGGTTTCTTTATATACGATATTTCCGGTTCCAAATTCCACAGCCACATGAAAACGCTCCCAGATCAGATGCTTCAGGATTTCGATCTGTACTTCTCCCATAAGCATTGCATGGATCTCGCCTGACTGTTCCTCCCACATAATATGAAGCTGTGGCTCTTCCTCCTCCAGCTCTTTGAGGCTTTTCAGCATCCTGTGGGCATCGCAGCCTTCCGGAAGGATGATCTGATAATTCAAAACCGGTTCCAGAACCGGCATGGCTGATTCTGTCTCTGCACCAAGCCCCTCACCCGGATACGTCCTTGTAAGGCCTGTGACAGCACAGACGCAGCCTGCCTCTGCTTCCTTTAACATGTCTGCCTTCGCCCCGGAATAAATGCGGATTTGATCGATTTTTTCCTCCCAGACCTCCTCTTCGGGAATTCCTTTTTTTCCGGCATTGGTAAGTATTTCCTTCACCTTCAGCCTTCCGCCTGTGATCTTCATATAGGTGAGGCGGTTTCCCTGGTCATCCCTTGCGATCTTGAACACCTTTGCTCCGAACTGCTCCGGATAAGCCGGTGCTTCCATGTAGGTTTCCATCCCGTGGATAAATGCATCTATCCCTTCCATTTTCAGGGCTGAGCCAAAGAAGCACGGAAAAAGCTTCCTCTCCAATATCAGCTTTGCTGCATCCTTCTTTCGGATCGTACCGGTTTCCAGAAAAGCTTCCAGAAGCTCCTCCTCACACATGGCAATATTTTCCAGGAACTCTTCCGTGCCGTTTATTTCGCCGGAGTTATCCACCGGATTTTCTTTTTCCCCTGCTGCTTCTGCACCGTAACAGTCCAGTTCTCCACCGAAATCCACACAGCTTCCACTTAATTTCTTCTTTAATTCCAGAAGAAGTGCCTCCCGGTCTGTTCCTTCCTGATCCATCTTATTTACAAAAAGGAAGGTCGGGATCTTATACCGTGTCAGCAGTCTCCACAGAGTCTGTGTATGTCCCTGTACGCCATCTGCTCCGTTGATCACCAGGATCGCGTAATCCAGTACCTGAAGCGTCCGCTCCATCTCGGCTGAAAAATCCACATGCCCCGGTGTATCCAGCAAGGTCACTTCCATATCTCCCATGGAAAAAACTGCCTGCTTGGAAAAAATGGTGATGCCCCGTTCCCGTTCCAGCTCATAGGTATCCAGATATGCATCCTTATGGTCTACACGCCCGATTTTGCGGATACGTCCGCATTTAAAAAGCAGGCCTTCCGATAATGTCGTCTTTCCTGCATCTACATGGGCCAGCACACCCAGGCTGATATGTTTCCGTTCTTTTATGTTCTGAGGTTTTTTCCCCATGAAAATACCCCTTTCCTGTTTTGTAGTGATATCCACTATCATAACATAGAAAGGGGTATAAGTCGAATCCTGTTTCTTATTCTCAGAGAACCTGTTCTCCAAGAAGCACCGTCAGCTCTTTTACATCGGACGGAATCCTTACCCTGCTTCCGTCAACGATCTCACCTGCCGAAATTTCCTTAATACGGTTCTCCATTACCGGAAGATCCAGTATCACGCTGCCTTCCGGCTGATCTCCTTCCATCCGCAGATGGATCTTGTTTCCTTCCGAAGTGATGGAAAAATCCAGCGTATGTCCGTTATTGATATTTACATGCTCCCAAGCTACACAGTCCCCTGCTTTCATCCAGTGTTCCGGAATTCCGCGTCCGATGATCACGGTTCCATCTGTCTGCACAGATACACATGCCTGAAGGATCGCCTGCTTAATAAAGGAAGAACCCCAGCCTTCATAATTTCCATAGGATTCCTGCGGCAGATACATACCTGCCCACTGATCCCGTCCCTTGCTCTCAAAGGCTTCCGACCATACAAAGGGGGCACACTGGTTGTGATAGAGAAATTCCACATTTTTCAGAGCTTCTGTCCTGAATTTATCCGAGAAAAGGCACTGCACACCTGCGGAAGCATTGTACACACTGCCGTAAGTAACCTTGCTCCACCATGCTCCCCAGCTTCCATCCGGGATCATGCGGATCTCTTTCTGTTCCATTGCATAGTTGATGGCTGCGTCGAATTTTTCCTTCCAGGTACCGCCCAGGTTAAAGCCTTTCAGCTCTGCTCCCCATGGAAAAGTGGCAAGACCGGCAGAATATGGAACCCAGGAATAAAAAGAGCCTGCGATGTACCTCTGATACGCCACATCATCAAAAGCACCCATATAGTAATCCATATCCCTGCGTTTCATGGAACGTTCCAGAGCTTTATTCAGGGCATCATTAAGAGATTTCATTTCTTCTTTTACCCAGGCAACTTCTTCTGTTCTTCCCATCCGTTCCACAATATAGCAATATGCCTGCAGTCCGTGAAGTGCGGCCCAGTTATCTGCCAGCAGATAATCTCCGTCATCAGACCAGTTTTCAAAATCCTCACCCTTTTTCATCAGCCCTTCATGCTCCGGATCACCCCACACCCGAAGTCTTTTGATGTTTCTGGCTGCCTCCTTCAGAAAATCAAGCAGCTCCTCATCAAAATATCCTTCGTCACCTGTATTTTGCAGGTATTGCGCATATGGAAGAAGGAATTTTCCGATGGTATCCATATAATTCAGGTCATCCCAGTCACGGATATCCGAGGAATTCATCTTCCGGTAACTGTCAGATGCCAGAATGGTTTTTCCCAGCTCATAATCTCCCTCCCGGATAAACTGATCCACAAAATTCGGAACATCATGTGGAAACGGCCTGTCGTAACTCTGGATCCTCGCCGGGTTTCCTGCATTTGAACGGATCTGGCATTCTCCGTCTTTTTCCACAACATAATTCCACAGCTGGATCTGGATCGCCTTGTACATATTTACGATTCCGTTCTCAGGCAGGACTGCCGGATGAGCAGTAAGTCCGATATGGCGGTCATTCTCCTCTGCCATTCTTCTGTAATTTTCTTCAAAGGTACCGTATTTCTCCGGGTTCTTCGGATCTGTATGCTTTCCGCTCACATAGGTTACAAACTCCTCTGCAAATCCATCTCCCGGTTCCATCGAAACCCTGTATTCCATACTGTCCGCCGTATCACTGTACGGTTTATCGGACAGCGGTATGTGTATCTCAGGACTGGCATTGATCTTAAGCTTCAGTTTTGCACGGATGTTTCCATGATTTTCAAGCTTTACCCTGGAATAGATCAAAGTCGAGGTATTCTCACGGTCACGCACTGCAAAATGTTCGATACGGACTGTGATATCCTTTGCCTTCCAGATTGAAACCGGACACGGCTGATATCCGTCCCTCATGAACCATCCGATCGCCTGCTTCCGGTCATTTGCAAATTCGTCCGGATAATAAAGCCTTCCATCTATCTCAAGAGTATAAAGGATCACTGCACCTTCTGCCGGTGCAACCCCGCCGCCCATAAATGTCCAGGACTTCGGATGATCATACATGGTACCAATCGGAAGCCATTTCAGAGTATCCGGTAAATAGGGGGCCTGTGCAATCCCGTGGATTCCATCCGGTCCCTTCACAGGACCTCTGTGCAGATTAGACGGTTCGCTTTTCAGAAGCTCTTCCATTGTCAGTGAAGCAACTGCTGGTATCATTGATTTATCCTCCTTGGTTTTGTATCTGTAATGTATTCATACTATACCACTTGGATTAGAAGGAAATCTTTCACTATTTTAATCAGAGTATATGCTTTTTTACGGTAAGCCCGCTTAAACGTATCAGAAAATCCTGGTTGTCCATTTACTCATATCCCAGACTTCATTTACCACATCCTGATAAAATTCCGGCTCATGGCAGATGAGGAGGATGCTTCCACGATATTCACGGAGAGCTTTTTTCAGCTCATCCTTCGCATCCACATCAAGATGGTTGGTAGGCTCATCCAGAAGAAGGATGTTGGTGTCACGGTTCACCAGCTTACAGAGACGCACCTTTGCCTGCTCGCCGCCGCTCAAAACCCTTACCTGACTCTCAATGTGCTTGGTTGTCAGGCCACATTTTGCCAGCGCAGAACGTACCTCATACTGGGAAAAGGACGGAAATTCCTTCCAGAGTTCTTCGATACAGGTAGTTCTGTTCTCACCTTTAACCTCCTGCTCAAAATATCCGATCTCAAGGTTCTCACCCTGCTCCACGCTTCCTGAAATCGGTTTATTCAGGCCAAGAAGACTGCGTAACAGTGTCGTCTTACCGATACCATTGGTTCCTACCAGCGCGATCTTCTGTCCGCGCTCCATGGTAAAATTCAGTGGTTTGGAAAGTGGTTCATCATATCCGATGACCAGATCATGTGTCTCAAAGAGCAGCTTTCCTGGTGTGCGTCCATAACGGAAATGAAACTCCGGCTTCGGTTTCTCTGCTGCCAGCTCGATCACATCCATCTTATCCAGCTTTTTCTGGCGGGACATGGCCATATTTCTTGTGGAAACACGGGCTTTGTTTCTTGCTACAAAATCCTTCAGCTCACTGATCTCCTGCTGCTGTTTACGGTAGGCTGCTTCCAGCTGAGCCTTCTTAACCGCATAAACCTCCTGAAAATGATCATAGTCCCCTACGTAACGGTTCAGTGCCTGATTCTCCATATGATAAATGATATTGACCACAGAATTCAGAAACGGAATATCATGGGAGATCAGGATAAAGGCATTCTCATAATCCAGTAGATATCTTTTCAGCCATGCAATGTGCTCCTCATCCAGATAGTTGGTAGGCTCATCCAGAAGAAGAATGTCCGGCTTCTCCAGAAGAAGCTTCGCAAGGAGTACCTTGGTTCTCTGGCCGCCGCTTAAATCTGTAACGTCACGGTCAAGTCCCAGGTCAAGAAGTCCCAGTGCCCTGGCAACCTCCTCCACCTTGGCATCAATAGAATAAAAATCGTGAAGTGTCAGTTCATCCTGGATGGTTCCAAGCTCTTCCATAAGTGCATCCATCTCATCCGGGTCAGCAGTTCCAAGCCTGTCGCAGATTTCGTTCATACGCTCTTCTTTTTTGAGAAGGGGATCAAAGGCGGATTTCAGAACCTGGCCGATGGTCATACCCTTTTCCAGGACTGCATGCTGATCCAGATAGCCTGCGTGGACATTTTTTGCCCATTCTACCTTTCCCTCATCCGGCATCAGTTTTCCGGTTACAATGCTCATAAATGTAGACTTGCCCTCGCCATTGGCACCGACAAGTCCGATGTGTTCTCCCTTGAGAAGCCGGAAGGATACATCTTCAAAAATCGCTCTGTCTCCAAATCCATGTGTGAGGTGTTCAACGTTTAAAATACTCATTTTCTATATTCCTTTATTATAAATTTATTGTCATATTTCTGTATATGTTCATAAATACGCTTTGTAAGCCGCATCCCATGTATTATACTTGATAGCTCCCTCTCGTGTAAAGCCAAATCTCCACTTGCCAATTATCCTTAAATCGCTTATCCTTGTAACAGATAAAAAATCTTATTTACAAAGGAGTAACTTTTATGGCAAAGATCGATCATGCAGCAATCCGTACTTCATCTTATGAAGATGCACAGAAATTTTTTGAAGATATTTTTGACATGCACATGTGGCGCGAAATCGGTGAAAAGCCGGAACGTAAATGCTGGTTCCGTGAAGGTATCCAGCTGTGCGAAGCATCCGCCATCAACACAGAGGCCCAGAATGGCTATGACCATATTTCCATTGCAGTTGATTCCGTTGAGGAAACTATGGAAAAGATCAAAGCTTATCCGGTAAAACCGATCAACGACCACTGGTTTTCTCTTCCGGATGGTACCAGGATCGAGCTGAAGCTGCTGGCCAACTGGAAGGTGAATGACTGACCGGAACCCCTTATTTTGAAAATTGCGCAGACAGAAATACCCATGCAGAAAGCGGCCATTTCCCAGCCCTTGCACGGGTATTTCCTTTCCTTATTATGTTATCTTGTTATATAGTTCTTCTGTCTGCGAATGTACTCATCGACACTTATACTGTAAACTTTTTTCAAGACACACCAAATTTACATTCGGGATGCCATTGAACACACACTTTACCATGCCAATTTCTTCATATCCCAGTTTCTGATACAAACTTCTCGCTCTTGCATTTCGCGCATTCGTATCCATTCGTAACGCCATACACCCTTGCTCTTTTGCATAGTTTTCATAAAATGCTACAAATGCCCTTCCATACCCTTTACTCTTTTGATATGGATCAACCGCCAGTCCATGAAGCACCATGACTTCATTGTCTTTGGCACTATGCTTCCACGCAGCATACTTATATTCATCTACCTGAATCTGATTGATAACGGCTGCCGCTACGACTTTATTTGCATCTGTCATCACAAACAAATCATTTCTGACCAGTGCATCTTCTGCTGTCTTTCTTGTGGGATAAATATTTCGTATCCAACCGATTGTTGTTAATCCCTTTTCTTCTTCACCAAGAATCTTCTCGTAAATCTTGACTATATCATCTATATCGGCAGGCTTTGCTTTTCGTATTTCCATTAAAGCAGACATCCTTTCATTAAAAATATGGTCATTCTCTTCAAATATCTTTCATCCAATACATTATGAACGTTACGCGCACTGTGCAAATTGGTACAAAATCATTTATAAATATCTTCCCTCCACGCACAATGAATTACAGGCTTTTTAGATAAAAGTGATCCTTTGTTCCATGAAGAACTGAAGCCGGCTTTTCAATTTGCTTAAATCCCATCTTCTCGTATAACTTCATTGCGATATACGTAATACAGCGTCTTCCTACGCCTCCTGTTGTTATTTATATCAGTGCCGGTCTCTGCCCCAGAATGGAAAGAATCGTTATCACCGTCAGAGTTACGATTATGACTACGGCAACCATGATAATTTTGTTTTTCATAAATGAACCTCTTCTTTGTATTCCCCGACATAGCGTGCGACCGTACGAATGGCCAGCTTTGTATCAAGGGGTTTTGCCAGATGTTCATTCATTCCTGCATTCTTCGCAGCAATCCTGTCTTCTGCAAAAGCACTGGCTGTCATTGCAATGATCGGGATCTGCTTCGCATCAGGTCTGTCCATGGCACGGATCTCTCTGGTGGCTTCATGGCCGTTCATCACCGGCATCATGATATCCATAAGAATTGCATCAATTTCATACGGTGCGCTCTTTGCGAATGTTTCAACGGCCTCTTTACCATTTACGGTCTCTATAATCTGTGCTCCGGCTTCTTCCAGAAGAAATTTTGCAATTTCCATATTCAATTCGTTATCCTCTGCCAAAAGAAGCTTCATTCCGTCTAAAGAAATCATGTCTGATTCTGTATCAGATTCTGCAGGCCGTTTTTCCGGCTCTGATTTATCAATTTCAAACGGTATTTTCACTTCAAAGGTTGTCCCTTCCCCTTTCTTGCTCTCTACTGTGATTGTACCGCCCATCAATTCTGTAAGATTCCTAGCAATCGCCATCCCCAGTCCTGTGCCACCGTACTGTGAGCGTGCTGATTCCCCTTCCTGTGTAAACGGTTCAAAGATATGTTCGGCAAATTCCTGCGACATACCACAACCGGTATCACGGCATGTAAACTCAAAAGTGACTCTGCTCTCATCGATCGGAACTGTACGCAGACTAAGATAAATTTTTCCATTGTCCCTGTTGTACTTGATTGCATTGGACAGGATATTCATGACAATCCTCTTCAGATGAGCAGGACTTCCAATCAATCTGCTAACCGTTACCTCATAAGACTCTCTGACAATTTTAATGCCACGGCTTTCTGCCTGGGAACGAAGCATTGTGCGTCCCTCTTTCGCCAATTCGACAATATCAAAAGGAATGTGCTCCAGCTCAGTCTTTCCGGATTCCAGCTTACTCATATCCAGGACTTCATTCACAATTTCAAGAAGCGTCTGGGCGGATTCCCTCTCCTTATCCCGGCAGTCTTTCTGCTTGATCGGGTCATCCGGATATTGCTCTGCAATGTCCAGCATCCCAAAAATACCGTTAAGCGGAGTTCGGATATCGTGGCTCATGCGCAGGAGGAACTGACTCTTGGTCTGATTTGCCTTTTGTGCTTCGATACGAAGTTCTTCATTTCTGACTTCATCATCAACATTTTTAACCAAAATAATACCGTGAACAGCAGCCTCTGTACATTCTGTACAGATAGCCTTTATTTCTATCCAGTGTATCGTTTCATCTTCTGCTCCCTGTCCACACCTGAAGGATATTTCTGTCTGCCCATTTTGAAATGCAGCGATCATTTTTTCCATGTCGAACAAACCCTTGAAGACTCCTGCCTGCTTTTCATCAGGAATGGACTCCGCACTCACACGGATCAGTTCATCCAGTCTTCCTGCATCTTTCATCCTCTCATTAAAAGTTGTAGTATATCCGATCGACTGATATCTGTTGTTCAGATAATCTGCTTCTACTGCCACCGGGTATTCCACGCCCATAGCTACTGCATACATCTGTACCTGATGCTCAAGCTTTCGCTCTTCTTCCATCCTCCGGACATCGCCCTGCAGCTTCTGCTGCTTACGTTCATTCGCAAGTCGGTTACGTTTGAAAAACAAATGTACAATAAGTGCCATTGCCACAAAAAACAAAACGCTCGGTGCACACTTCATAAAAACACTTTTTTTGTCATACCAACCGTCTGCAGGTGCAATTTCAAGCTTCCACTTACAATCTCCGACCTCAAACTGATAGGAAAGTACATCTGCCGGCAGTTCGGCACCTGAATTATAAACTTCTACAAAGCTTTTGTTTTCAGGGGATGCTGTCTTTGAAAGTCTGTAGTCATAGCCAAAATCTGAAAGTGCTTCTATGGTATCCGAAAAAATCTCCGGAACCCAGATCATTACAATAGAAAATCCCCAGAAATTTTTCTCCCCGTCACTGTCAAGAAGATAAATCGGATTACGAATCGCTATCCCGGAGCCGCCCTGTACCAGTTCAAGTGGTCCTTGCATAATAACCACATCATGATCCCTTGCATAGCGACAGGATGCGCCTCTTTCATCGTCTCTGTTAATCAGATCCATCAGACTCTCTTCATTTTCCTCTGCCGGATATACTTCTGTCACTACACCATCAGGGGCAAGCTGAATACTCTGGATATAATCTTCCATCATATTTTCAGCAATTGCGTTAAATGCCTGCTGAGTGATATTTCCCTCACCGGCAATGACCGCCTGCTCTAATGTATCAGTAATGGACAGTCCCTTATCCAGGTTAGTCGTCAAATACTCCGAATACATTTTTGCATATAATTCCGTATTGGTTTTGGAAGCTTCTATACTGTTATGTGTGATTGTCTTTGCCATTGTTCCGGGTAAAACAAATCCGGCTATGAGTATAAGAAGCGGAATAATAAGTTCTTTCCTTCTTTTTTTATTCATGTCAGAATCCTCCCTTGCCGGCTTAGGAATTGTAATTTTAGACATAGCTGTCGACTCCCTCCCGGAAATTCTTTCACCGATATGTAAAATATATCAAAAATCTGACAAATTGTCATTATCAAAAGAGGGTTTACAGCTGACTTTGCAGTATACATTGCAGCTTTGCTCTTCTCTATAATTTCCGATTGAGATTTCACCTGTAATCCGGTGCCCGGATGCAAAGCATCTGCCAACGTGCAGCCCTTCACCTCAGTAAGGAATTTCTCGCCGTTGCTTTCCATATAAAAATCAATTCTGGAGTCCCCATAGGTATACTCCGGCTTCACCAGATCATAGT
>CAVIGE010000016.1:0-40399 GCA_963642325.1 Prevotella sp. CAG:279 | reverse complement strand
AACCTCTGTGAATAGAATGCCAGAGAAATAGATTTTTTATAAAAATGCATGAACCCAAAAGCTAAAAGCGAAATCCCTGGACTGATGAAATCAGGCTTGACTTTTCACAATAATTCTGTTAAATTGAAAAAAATCGTAAATTCCATGAGGGAGTAGTTCGCACGGAAGTGTGATTTGTCAACAGACCCGGTTTTTTCTGAAAAACCTGGCAAATCTTAAAGAATGAGACTCATGTATGTTTTGTTATAGTTTATTGTAGCAGGACATACATGGGTCTTTTTTATGTCATGCGGACAAGCGGAGCTTCGCGTCATGGGAAATGAAAACAGAAAGTGAGAAGAAAAATGGAAAATCTGGTAAACAGCTCACCCCTGATCCTGGTGTTAGCCTTTCTTGTGATCGGCTTTGCATTTCTTATGAAGGGGGCGGACTTCTTTGTGGAGGGAAGTTCCAGTGTTGCAAAACGTTTTAAGGTGCCGCCGATCATCATCGGCCTCACCATTGTGGCAATGGGAACCTCGCTCCCGGAAACTGCAGTCAGCGTAACGGCATCTCTGGTCAACAATAACGAACTCGCGGTCAGCAATGTGGTAGGTTCCAATATTTTTAATTTAATGGTGGTCGTTGGAGTTTGTTCGATCCTGACTCCGATCATGGTGCAGAGAGAAACCATAAAAAGGGATATTCCTTTTTCCATGATCTGTGCAGCCTTACTGCTGGCCCTGGGAATCCTGGCTCTGGGAGACGGGTGCGGGATGGTCATCGAACGGCTGGAAGGAATGATCATGCTTGGTTTTTTTGCAGGCTATATCGTGGCGATGATCCAAAGTGCCATGAAAGCCCGTGCAGCCGGAAAAAAGGTGGAAATTGAAGGAATTGAAGAGGCGGAAGAGCAGATCGGCATTCTTTCCCTTCCGAAAAGTATTCTGTTTATCATTGGGGGTGCAGCTGCGATCGCTTTTGGCGGAGACCTTACTGTAGATGCTGCCAGCCGCATTGCCATTGACCTTGGAATGAGCCAGACTCTGGTAGGCCTGACCATTGTTTCGATCGGAACCTCCCTTCCGGAGCTTGTGACCTCTGTTGTCGCAGCCAGAAAGAATGAGGTGGACATGGCAGTGGGAAATGCGGTAGGTTCCAATATTTTCAATATCCTGATGGTTCTTGGAATTGCCTCGGTTATCAATCCTGTGGCACTGATCCGGGAGAATATCATTGATACGGTGATCCTCATGGTCTTTTCCCTGATCGTATGGGTCTATGCGGCAACGAAGCAGAAGATCAGCCGGAAAGAGGGAATTTCCATGGTGTGTATGTATCTGATCTATGCGGGATATATCATTATGCGGTAATTCATACGTGAATATCTGACTTATCTATTGTAAAAAAAAGGAGTATCCGGGGAAAAAGCGGATACTCCTTTTTGGCAAAGCTATCTGGGATCAGAGGCTGTATGCCGGCGTGGGGTCATATCATCGTTGTCAGTCATGAGATATTTCCGGATGGCGAAAAGTAGGGCGATACCGGTGATCCCGATCAGTGTCTGCACCGAATCGAGATGTTCCACGACCATCTGCCTTGCAGTTGCAAAAAGCAGAACCTCCACAACGGTCTGGGCGGAGTGGCGGCAGAGCATTTTTACAAACTCCACACCGACCACGAGGGACAGTGCCTGTGACAGAAAACTGGTGAAGAAGCTGGTGTCCATATCCATAATGGAGGTACCGGCAGTTGTAAAGATCAGCCGGAAACCGGACAGTGCGATCACGACAAGGATCACAATGGATAATACGACCTCTGTGTAACGGGCTACGTTGTAGATCAGTTCGTTGAAATGTTTGCGGATCTTGTGATTGACGGCGGTTTTGTCATTCATAAGCAAATTATCCTTTCTTTTACCGTTCCATCATGCTGATGGATTCAATTCCGACACTTCCTCCGCGGACTACCTCGATTTGCCGGAATTCTTCCTTGATAAGCTTGATAACCGCATCGTTTTTGGTTGCGGTCTGGACAAATTCCAGAAGAAGGCTGTCTTTGCCGTAGTCAATGACCCGGGCCTTGAAGGTCTCTGCGATCTGGAAGAGTTCTGTCTTATCCTCCGGGGTGCAGCCCTTTACCTTGATGTAAAGGATTTCCTTCATCCGGACAAACACATCGGTAAAATCAATGACCTTGATAACCTCGATCATACGGTTCAGCTGCTTTTTGATCTGCTCAAAGGTTTCGTCATCGCTGAATGTGCCAATGGTCATTCGTGAAACCGTGGGATCTTCGGTAGTTCCAACAGTAAGACTGTCCAGGTTATAGGACTTTCCCGAGAAAAGGCCGGAAATTTTGGAAAGAACGCCGACCTGGTTTTCAACATAGAGAGAGATCCATCTTTTTTTCATTCCTTTATCCATAACTGATTCCTCCTAACAATCCATGATGAGATCAGCCAAAGTACCACCTGGCCTGACCATCGGGTAAACCATTTCCTCCGGATCAATGATAAATTCGATGATCGTAGGAGTTTTTGTATTTTTCTTAGCTTCTTCAAAAGCAACCGCGATCTGATCCTTTTCGGTCACGCGGATACCCTTTGCACCATAGCTTTCTGCGAGACGGATGAAATCCGGTGTATATTCCGGATATTCCGTGCCATCTGTGCGGCGGGAGAGGGCACCGGCCTTTAAGTTTGTCATGGAATAACGTTTTCCGTAGAAAAGCTTCTGCCACTGGCGCACCATTCCCAGATATTCATTATTAAAAATACAGCAGATGACCGGAAGCTCCTCCAGGACTGCGGTAGCCAGCTCCTGAATGTTCATCTGCATTCCGCCATCGCCGGAAACAGAGATCACCGGTGTGTCGGGATTGCCGATCTTCGCTCCGATAGCACCTGGAAGGCCGTAGCCCATGGTACCAAGGCCGCCGGACATAATAAGCTGGCGGTTCTCGGTGATGTCGGCATACTGGCTTACAAGCATCTGATGCTGACCAACATCTGTAACAAGGATAGCCTTATCAAACTGACGGTTGATCTCTCCGATGATATCCAGCGGGCCCATCATTCCGCGGTCCTTCATGGTAAGCGGATGTTCTTCCTTCCATTCCTGGATCTGCTTTCTCCATTTATTCGTATTGAATTCCTGCACATATTCATTCATCTTTGTGAGGGCTTCCTTTGCATCGGCAACGATGGGAATATCTACATGGATATTTCTGGAAATGGAGGCAGTATCAATATCAATATGAACGATCTGCGCGTGCGGGGCAAATTCATGAAGCTTGCCTGTGATGCGGTCATTGAAACGGGTTCCGATGGAGAAAAGGAGGTCGCATTCACTGACAGCCATGTTGGCTGCGTAGGCACCGTGCATACCAAGGTTTCCGATAAACAGAGGGTTTTTGGTGGAGATTGCACCGCGTCCCATAATGGTAGTGACAACCGGGATCTGTGTTTTCTCGACAACCTGGGTAAAAACCTTCTGGGCACGGGAGATGATCACGCCGCCGCCTGCAAGAAACAGAGGTTTCTTTGCCTTCTGGAGCATTTTGAGGGCACGCTTGAGCTGACCGATATGAACACTGGTGTTTGGTTTGTAGCCGCGGATATTTACGTTTTTCGGATATTCGGCACTTCCGAGTTCGGCCATCACATCCTTCGGAAGGTCAATGAGCACAGGGCCGGGACGCCCGGTACGTGCGATATAAAACGCCTCCTTGATGATGCGGCCAAGATCCTCACGGTTTCTTACGGTAACGCCGTATTTTGTGATGCTTCTGGTGATGCCGACAATATCAACCTCCTGGAAAGCGTCGTTGCCGATGAGATGACGGGCTACCTGGCCGGTAAAGCATACAAGCGGAACGCTGTCATAGTTGGCAGTTGCAAGACCTGTGACAAGGTTGGTCGCTCCAGGGCCGCTGGTAACGAGACATACACCAACCTTTCCGGTTGTTCTGGCGTAGGCATCAGCTTCGTGTACAAGAGCCTGCTCGTGGCGAGGCAGGATGATGTCGATGCCGCTCTGCTTATATAATTCGTCACTGATATCGATGGTGCAGGCACCAGGATAACCGAACAGAACATCAACGCCTTCTTCTTTTAATGCTTTTACAAGCAGCTTGTTTCCGGAAATCTGTTTCATGAATTGGTTCCCTCCTTTGGTAATGTAAATGGATAAAGGCTGCCGCAGTAACTGTTTTTTTCAATAAAAAAAGTCCCGGCATATCGAATGGATATGCTCAGGACGGATGATTCCGCGGTACCACCTGTTTTCAGAAGTAAAATTCTGCTCTCTGTCAGTACGGATATACTGCTTCCCTGTAACGTAGGAATAACGTTGAAGCCTACTGCATGAAAGCTCATGGTTCAGTTCACTGCTCAAGGGCTACTTCCATAGTTCTGTCACGAAGATTCGCACCGTCCATCTTCTCTCTGGGCATCTGGAGACTATGTACTACTCCCTGTCACTGCATTTGGTAAATATCGATAAAAATTTATATAATTATAATATAAAGTATCGGAACTGTCAATCATGGAAAACATATATTTCATGATATATATGAACCATTTATGATAATGACAGTTCCGATATGATTTTTGGGATTTTATCTCAGGCCTGTGGAGTATCCCGGGTTTCAGGGGCTTTTTCCGGGAGATAAATGTGAACCTTCTCGATACGGTTCTTATCCAGCTTTTCTACCACGAGGCGGATGCCTTCCCCGGTGATCACCTCATCACCTGCAACAGGCAGACGGTCCAGATGCTCAATGATAAATCCGCCCAGGGAATCATAATCCTCAGAATCAAGCTCTGTGTGAAGGTGATCGTTCACATCATCCAGATGCATGGAGCCTTCGATGATATATTCACGGTCGTTGAGCTTCTGGACAAGCTCATCCTCCTTTTCGTCGTACTCATCGTGGATCTCACCGACAATCTCCTCCAGGATATCCTCCAGTGTGATAAGACCGGCCATATCGCCATATTCATCCAGCACGATGGCAATGTTGAAAGTGGAATCCTTCATCTCAACCAGCAGGTCGGAAATGCTCTTGCGCTCGTAAGTAAAGTGCGGCTTTCGGAGAAAATCGCCGATCACGAATTCTGTGTCCTTGTCGTAGAGAAGAAGATCCTTCATATTGATGATCCCAACGATGTTATTCTGGCTGTCCCTGTAAACAGGAAGGCGGGTGAATTTATCCTCGCGGAAAATATCGATCAGTTCATCATAGGTAGATTCGATATCTGCAAAGGTTACATGAACTCTCGGTACCATGATATCCTTGGCTGTGGCATCGCCCAGATCGAATACATTGTAGATCATCTCTTTCTCATCGGATTCGATGACACCGTCTTCATGGCTTACATCCACAATGGTACGAAGCTCTTCCTCAGTCATAGCCTTGCTGGCAGCATCCGGGTCCACATGAAGGAGACGCATCACACCTCTGGAAAACAGGTTGATGATGAAAATAACCGGTGTCATGACAGTCATGAGGAAACTGAAAACCGGGATATAGCGCAGGGCGATCTTTTCAGAGTTGATGGTTGCATAATTTTTAGGTGTGATCTCGCCGAAGATCAGGATCAGTACAGTTAAGATCAGTGTAACGATGCTGACCATATAGCCGCCAAAGCTGTAGGCAAGGGTAGTTGCAAGGGAAGATGCCGAAATGTTCACAATATTGTTGCCGATGAGAATCGCACTGAGAAGCTTGGGTGTCCGGTTCTCCAGAATATCAAGAGCCATGGCTGCACGCTTGTTCCCTTCATCTGCCAGGGAGCGGAGCCGGATTCGGTTTACCGACATCAGTGCGGTTTCGTTAGATGAGAAAAAGGCTGACAATGCCAGCAGAATAACCAATATGATTATCTGGTAAGTGTCGCTAGGGTCCACTTTCAATATTCACTCCTTTATAAAGTTGAAATTATTTTTGTTAAAAAGATACAGATACTGCTTTATTATATACTTTTTTACAGGGTTTGGCAAGGGTGGAAAAAGGTGTATTGTCCTCCGGAAAAAATATGAAAATCTGGCAATCGCTTGACAAAATAGTAAGTCTGGACTAACATATATTTAAAGGTATCTTCTATAATATATGTAACAGGAATGGAAGGAGAAAATTATGTTTCTGGAGATAAGAGGAATCAGGAAAGCTTTCGGGGCGGGTGAGAACCGGGTGGATGTTCTGAAAGGAATCGACCTTGAAATAGAAAAAGGAGAATTCTGCGTTCTCCTGGGGCCGTCCGGTTCCGGGAAATCCACGCTTCTGAACATTATCGGAGGGATTGACGGGGCAGATTCGGGAAGCATCACCATTCAGGGAGTATGTCTTGAGGATATGAAGGAGAAGAAGCTTTCCCTCTACCGCAGGAAGCATCTGGGATATATTTTTCAGATGTACAATCTGATCCCGAACCTGACGGTGCGTGAAAATATTGAGGTGGGTGCGTATTTAAGTGACAGGCCGCTGGATGTGGATGAGCTTCTTAAAACGCTGGGGATCTATGAGCATCAGAGGAAGCTTCCGAACCAGCTTTCCGGAGGGCAGCAGCAGCGCACGGCGATTGGCCGTGCCATAGTGAAGAATCCGGACATCCTGCTCTGTGATGAGCCGACGGGAGCACTGGACTACAACACATCCAAGGAAATCTTAAAGCTCATTGAAACGGTCAATCATAAGTATGGAAATACGGTTATTATGGTAACGCACAACGATGCGATCAAGAACATGGCAGACCGTGTGGTAAAGCTCCGCGATGGCATGATCCGCAGGAATTACCAGAATGATAACAGGATTCCGGCAGCAGAGCTGGAATGGTAAGGAGGCCGTTATGAAGAACCCTTTGCGAAAGCGCGTTCCCAGAGAGCTGAAGGGAGAATTTGGAAAATATCTGGTGGTTTTTATTTTGATGGTTCTGACGATCGGTTTTGTGTCCGGTTTTCTGGTGGCAGACGGAAGTATGCTGAAGGCCTACAATGAAAGCTTTGATAAGTACAATGTGGAGAATGGAAATTTCCGTACAGCGGAGAAGATCAGCAGCCCCCAGTGGAAGGACATCGAAGCCTGCGGAGTGAAGCTTTATGAGAATTATTACATAGAGGAAGCCCTGGACAACGGAAGTACCCTGCGTTTTTTTAAGAACCGTGAGCAGGTGGACAGGGTCTGCCTGATGAAGGGGGAGATGCCGTCCGGGACGGATGAGGTCGCCATTGACCGTATGTATGCGGATAACAACAGCCTGAAGGTGGGAGATACCATCACCCGGGGAAAAAAATCCTGGAAGGTTACAGGCCTGATCGCTCTTTCCGACTACAGTGCCCTGTTCCAGAATAACAGTGATCCCATGTTTGATTCTGTAAAATTCGGAGTCGCGATAGTAACACAGGAAGGCTTTGAGGCCCTGAACCAGGATAAGCTTCGGTATAATTATTCCTGGATATATGATGAGCAGCCGGAAAGTGAAAAACAGGAAAAGGAAATCTCCGAGGATCTGATGGAGGATATTGGAGATGTTGTGACGCTGGAGGCTTTTGTCCCGAGGTATCTGAACCAGGCCATTATATTTACCGGGGATGATATGGGCGGAGACAAAGCCATGGTGACTATGCTTCTGTATATTGTTATTGCGATCATGGCATTTGTATTTGGGATTACCATAAGCAATACGATCCGTAAGGAGGCTGGCGTTATCGGTACCCTGCGTGCATCGGGATACACGCGTCAGGAACTGATCCGGCATTACATGACACTGCCGGTTCTTGTTACCCTTGGTGGTGCAGTGACTGGAAATATTTTTGGATACACCGTCTTTAAAAATGTATGTGCTGCCATATATTACGGCAGCTACAGCCTGCCAACATATGTGACGGTCTGGAATGCGGAAGCGTTTCTTCTGACAACAGCCATTCCGGTTATGATCATGATCGTGATCAATTATGCAGTGCTCTGGTACAGGCTTAAGCTTTCGCCGCTTAAATTCCTGCGAAGGGATTTTTCGGGAAAAAGACAGAAACATGCTGTATATCTGAGCCCTAAAATAGGAATTTTTTCAAGATTTCGTCTGCGTGTGGTCTTTCAGAACATCAGCAATTATCTTGTACTCTTTGTGGGGGTTGTTTTTGCAAACCTGTTATTGTTTTTCGGGATGCTGCTGCCTTCTGCGTTGGATCATTATCAGCTTGAGATCCAGAATAACATGCTGGCAAAGTACCAGTATATGTTAAGTGTTCCGGCAGGTATGGCTTCCGGGAACGGGCTGGACGCTATGAGCTTGCTGCTGGAATATTATACGGACACCAGGACGGACAACAAAGACGCGGAAAAATTTTCCGCCTATTCCCTGAATACGCTGCCTGGAAAATATAAGAGTGAGGAGATCCTGCTCTATGGTGTGGAGCCGGACAGTAAATATATTGATGTGGATTTTTCGGGGGATGGTGTTTATATTTCCAGTGCCTATGCGGATAAATTCCGGATCAAAGAGGGCGATACCGTCACTCTCAGGGAAAAATACGAGAATGATGAATATTCCTTCAGGGTTGCCGGGATCTATGAATATACGGCCGGTTTGTGTGTATTTATGGAGAAAGATGAGCTGAATGAAATCTTCAGTCTGGGGGATGATTACTTTGGCGGGTATTTTTCCGACACAGAGATCCGTGATATCGATGAGAAATATATCGGCTCCGTGATCGATCTGGAATCACTTACCAAGATATCCAGGCAGCTTGATGTTTCCATGGGGAATATGATGGGAATGATGTATGGATTTTCTGTGGCTATTTTTCTGGTCGTGATCTATCTGCTTTCCAAGGTCATCATCGAAAAAAATGCCCAGGCGATCTCCATGACAAAGATCCTTGGCTATACGGACGCTGAGATCAGCAGGCTTTATATCTTGTCTACGTCCCTTGTGGTCGTGCTCTGCCTGCTTTTAAGTCTTCCCATTGAGCGGCAGGTGATGGAGGTACTGTTCCGTGAGATGATGCTGTCCAGTATTTCCGGGTGGATCACCATGTGGGTAGATCCGGTGATCTATGTAAAAATGATAGCCATTGGTATTGCTGCCTATGCAGTCGTTGCGATCCTGGAATTTCGGAGGATCCGCCATGTGCCGATGGATGAAGCACTGAAAAATGTAGAATAAAGCGGGGTGTATATGCAATGACAAAGTTATCTGTGAATAACTGTGTGTATTCCTTAAATATTCATAAATTTTTTGAAATACTGGAAATATTACTACAAGCTTGCTATAATAAACTTAACATTCCCGGATATGGAAGAGAAGGGCACGGAGTGAACAGTGATACGTAAGCCGGGATATGCGGGAAGAATACACACAGGAAATCAGGTGAGGAAGATGGCAGACAGAAGGAAGGATCCTCTGTATAAGAGCTTTGGATATGCTTTTCAGGGAATTTTTACCTGTATCCGCAATGAGCGGAATATGAAGATCCATTGTGGTGTAGCACTTCTTGTTGTGATTGCAGGAATAGTCCTGGGGCTGTCGGTAACGGAGTGGTGCATCTGTCTGGGACTTTTCGGCATGGTGATGTCACTGGAGCTTTTGAACACGGCTGTGGAAGCTGTGGTGGATCTTGTAACCCAGGAGCGTAAGCCGCTGGCAAAGATCGCCAAGGATACAGCGGCCGGGGCAGTGCTGATCGCGGCTATTATGGCAGCTGTTGTGGGACTGATCATTTTTGTCCCAAAAGGACTTGCTTTTCTGGGCGTATTATAGCAGTTCCAGGATGGCAGTGTTTCAGGAAAGGAGATATATATTATGGAATTAGGCGATGGACTCAAGAAGATTTTACTGGCAGGAATTGGCACAGCAGCAGTGACAGCGGAGAAATCCAGGGAGATCCTGGATGATCTGGTCAAAAAGGGAGAGCTTACGGTTGAGCAGGGTAAGGTTCTTAACCAGGAGCTGAAGCACAATATTAAATCAACGGTTAAGTCAGCAGCGGATTCCGTGAAGGAATCCACAGCCAGAAAGAATGACCAGGAGGAGCTGAAGGCTACCATTTCCAAACTGACACCGGAGCAGCTGGCAGCTGTGAAGGCACAGATCGAGAGTATGCAGGCCGAGGCAGCAGAGCAGGAAGCGGCAGAAACACCGGCAGAGGAGCCGGAAACTGAGGAAGCACCGGCAGAGGAAGCGGAAGCGACCGGAAGCGAGGAGACGGCAGAGTAAGAGCCGGGAAGGAAACTGACAACAGGCTAAACGGAGAATTGTATGGGCAGAGAGGAACAGGGGAAGAAAGAGAATAACGGATATGGAGAACGGCTGAGAGAGATCACGGCTGTTCTCAGGAAGCATGCGATCACCCGGGGTGTTTCTCCTGAGAAGCTCCGGCTCATACTGGAAGATCTTGGCCCAACTTATATTAAGTTGGGTCAGATTATGTCCCTGCGTTCTGACATTCTTCCAAAAAGATACTGCGATGAGCTGATGAAGCTTTGCTCTGAGGTGCCGCCGATGCCGTTTTCCCAGGTGATCGAGGTACTGGAGGAATCTATGGGCTGTCCGTGGCAGGAGGAGTTTTGGCGCATTGAGGAGAAGCCGCTGGGAGCGGCATCCATTGCCCAGGTGCACCGTGCTACGCTGAAAACCGGCGAGGAGGTCGTACTCAAGGTTCAGCGTAAAGGGATTTATGAGACTATGGCGAGAGATATCGGCCTGATGCATAAGGCTGTGCGGCTGATGCCTCCGGTAAGCATCAAGGGCATGGTAGATCTGAATATGGTCTTAAGTGAGCTGTGGACGGTGACTCAGGAGGAGATGAATTTCCTTACGGAAGCCGCGAATATGGCCGAGTTTGCCAAAAATAATAAAGATGTGGCTTTCGTGAAGGTGCCGATCCTTTACCGGGAATATATTTCCCCGCATGTTCTGGTGATGGAGTATATTGACGGCTTTGCCATTAACGATAAGGCGAATCTTCTGGCAAATGGTTATGATCTCAATGAGATCGGAACGAAATACGTGGATAATTTTATCAGACAGGTGATGGAGGATGGTTTTTTCCATGCAGATCCTCATCCGGGGAATGTGCGGATCCAGGAGGGAAAAATCGTCTGGATCGACATGGGCATGATGGGACGGCTGACGGAGCATGACCGGGAGCTGATCAGTGAGGCCATTGAAGGCGTTGCCATGAATAATATCGGGAAGATCCAGGATGCGGTTCTGGCTCTTGGAGAGTTTAAGGGGAAACCGGATTCCAGCAGGCTTTATGAGGATATCCGGGGACTGATGGAGAAGTACGGTACTGCAGACATGGGGAATATTGATGTGGCAGAAGTGATGGTGGATCTGATGGAGGTCATGAAAGAGAATAAGATCATGATGCCTCACGGACTGACCATGCTGGCCAGGGGACTGACTCATGTAGAGGGAGTTCTTGCAGAAATCTGTCCGGATATCAATATGACACAGATTGCGGCTGCAAGGCTCAAGGAGCAGCTTTGGAGTAACGGGAACTGGAAGCGTGAGATCAAAAAGGGTGGAAAAAATTTCGTCTGGTCGCTCCGGCGTGCAGTTGATATTCCTTCTCTGGCGGCGGATTTTCTTCAGGGCTGTATGAAAGGGCAGACGAAGATCAATCTGGATCTGCATGCTTCGGATGATCTGGCATGGCTTTTGCGGCGGCTGGTGCGGAATATTGTGATGGGGCTGTGGGTGATGGCACTGCTGATCAGCTCCAGTATTATCTGTACCACGGATATGAAGCCGAAGCTGTGGGGGATTCCGGCACTTGGGGCGTTTGGGTATGTGTTTGCCTTTATTATTGTTTTATATGTTTTTATCAAGCATTTCATTTCGAAAAAGTGAAAGACGGAGAGCATTTGCACTTTGGTATGAGTGCAGGGGGCATCCGTCTTTTTTGTTTATACATGTGTGGTTCTGCTGTATGCTTTTCGGAATTGCTTTGGTGTATAACCGGTTCCCTGCCGGAAGTAGTTGCAAAAAGACGGGGCGTCCCGGAAACCGCAGGAGAGGGCTGCTTCTGTGATGGTACAGGAGGATGAGCAGAGAAGCTGGGCGGCCATCTGGAGGCGGTGTTTCAGGAGGTATTGTTTCGGTGAGAGATTTTCGTGTTCCATGAAGATCCGGTAGAGGTAGGAGCGGTCGATTCCTACGTGGCGTGCCACATCTGAGATATGGATGGGGTAGGCGTAATTGTTCTTGATGTATTCAGAGGCTTTCTGAAAGTAGATGGCTGCGATGTCTGTTCTGCTTTCGGAGGGCTTTTTCTGCATAATAGAAAACATCAGAAGGAGGCTTCCGGCGGAGGCCAGGTCGTTTCCGTTGTTTTCGGAGAAGGTGGTGAGGAGGTTCTGCATGTGTGTGTGGAGGGCCTTTTTTTGTTCAGGGTTTTCCGGAGTGAAGATGCGGGAGGTGGAGAATACGGTCTGTTCCAGGATTTCTTTGCAGGCTGCCCCGTCAAAGCCTGTCCAGGCATAGCTCCAGGGTTCGTTATCGTCAGCGCGGTAATAGATGGAGTCCATGGGGCGGATGAGGAAGGCATCGCCTGCTTTCAGATGATAGGTATGGCCGCCGCACTGGTAGATGCCTTTGCCGTGGGAGATTACGTGGAGAAGGTAGTGGGGGCGCATGGCCGGGCCGAAGGAGTGGCCGGGGCCGCAGTCCTCCTGGCCGCAGAAGTAGACGGAGAGGGTGTGCTGGGGGTTGGGTTCTTTTTTCATCTTTTTTGGGATCCTCCTGTTTTTTTGAGTGTATGCAGCAAAAATGTAATTTTAGGTCACAAAAGGGGTGTGATTGTTGTATGGGGTGATTATACAATATGGGGGTAGGATGGGCAAGGAGGTGTGGATATACGGACGCCCGTGAGGTGTGTGCTGCCTGTCGCCGGGGCTTCATCGGGGGCTGGCTTCTAGGCAGCCGGAAATCTGCTAAAAGCGTTTTCCAAAAGTCCGAACTCGCGTCTTGCAGCCGCTCAAACAGCGAACTTTTGAAAAACAACGCAGATTCCCACCAGCCAAGAATCAGCTCCCCTCCTGCAGAGTCCGGCGACAGGCAGCACACGCCTCGCGGGCTGACGTTTCAAGACGGAAGAGAGGGTGTTTTGACGGAACGTTTCTTCGGAGGTGGATGGAAGGGGAGAAAGAGAAAGGGATTCAGGGTGGAAGACTGAGTGGTCTGACGGAAGTGAGATGAGTCATCAGTGCTGCGCTGGATGACTGGATCGAAAGGCTGAGTTTCCCTGTGCCTGACGGGAAAACTATAAACAACAGGAACAGGTCTGCGACAGCAGACCGCATTCCGTCCACTGCCAATACCGCGGCATCCATCACCCCCGCCAGTTCACTGACACATCCCCACAACCTACAACAACTGCGTGCCCGGAAAGGGGGAGCGCGAGGGGGAAAAACGGGCCTCGCAACTTTGAGTGCCTTTCCCCCTCGCAGACTTCCTCCGCTTTGAAAAGCGAAAAAAACACATTTAATCTAAAGAAAACAATTTTCCCAATCTTTTAAACCCTACAAAAGCGAAATATCCTCCTCCGGAGGAAGCAGCTTTTTAAAAAATCGATACAGCAGCATCGAATTTATAAAAGCTACAAGTCCAAATCCAAAGAAGAACCAGCAGCATGCATAGAGTGGCTGCATTTTTGCGTCAAGATAGGTCATGTACAGTGGAAAGATCGATATGACTGCCATGACAACTGTAGTAGGGAAATGCATGAAAGCAAGCAGAAATGCATTTCTGCAAAGTGTCCCCAGGGTATTGGCGAAGGTTGCGATCACCGGGAATATGTATAAGGAAAAGATCACAAGCAGAGTCAGTACTCCTACGGATAAATAAAAAAGCATCTGTGATCCGCTTCCGCCTGCGTGGAGCAGAAAGCGTATATTCAGGATAAGCACGGCTCCGGCAGCCATGATAAGCAGCCACACGGCCAGAGACTGTCTGAAATTTTCCCGGAAAGCTCTGAAGAATGTTTTGGTAGTACCATTATTATTCCCCTTTACGGTACGCATCATGCAGTGATAAAGTGCGGTCAGTGACGGGCCGATGGTGATCACCGGTATGCTGCATAAAATAAAAAGAAGATTGGCGATCACAATATCACCAAGCTTATTGAGAAACACATGAACTACATTATCTTCATTTAAAAGATTCATAAAGTTGTGACCTCCTTATAAAAAACAGACTGGACAGAATTTGTCCGATACAGGTAATCTTAGCACAGGTATCACTGGTATGTAAAGATACGTAAAATGCACGCTGTGTACAAAATATCCATTGCGGGCAGACGGGAAAAATATGGAATTATGCGTGCACATGGAGAAGTTGATGCACACATGGAATTATGTGAGGAACGGGAACCGGATTTTTTTCGGGAAGTCAAAAAGACATAAATTTTGTTGTTAAAAACCTACAAAAACAGACATGTAAAAATGTTAGTTTTGCTACAAGGAAATAAAACACTGCCAAAAGATACTCAAAAATAGTGAAAAATTTGAAAAAACGTGAAAAAAACGCGAAAGAAGTAGAAAAAATGACGAAAAATTAACAAACATTGAACTTGAAATGGACAAAATGAATAAAAAACAACATTTTTCCATATAGTAATGACAATAATCCATTTATCATTTTTCCATGTGCAATTATAATAATATTAACGGTCAGGGACGTGGAAAAGTATAAAAACTGACCAAAGAAAGAGGGAAATAAGAAAGGTTTAAAAGGAGGAAGAAGTTATGAATTTCAAGAGAGTAGCAGCTTTATTATTAGCAGGTGCCATGGTAATGACAGCAGTTCCTGTATATGCTAAGGGCGATGATGTTACACTTTCCGTTTCTATCTGGGACAGCAACCAGGAAGCAGGACTGAAAGAGATCATGGATGATTTCACAGAGAAGACAGGAATCAAGACAGAGATCTCCGTTGTTAAATGGGACGAGTACTGGACAATGCTTGAGGCCGGTGCACAGGGCGGTTCCCTTCCGGATGTATTCTGGATGCACTCCAACGAGAGTGAGAGATACATGTCCAATGATATGCTTCTTGACCTGACAGACAAGATCAAGGACAGCAGTGAAATTGATCCTGCTAACTATCCGGAGGACATCTGGGGACTGTATACCTACGATGATAAATATTATGCAGTACCGAAGGATGTAGATACCATTGCTCTCTGGTATAACAAGACAATGTTCGATGAGGCTGGTCTTGATTATCCGACAGCTGACTGGACCTGGGATGATGTTACAGAAGCAGCCAAGAAGCTTACCAAGGATGATGGTTCCCAGTATGGTATGGCATTAAGAAATGATAACAACCAGGCCGGATACTACAATTTAATTTATGATAATGGTGGAGAAATCATCAGCGAGGACAAGAAGACATCCGGCTGGGACAACGAGAAGACAATCGCAGCTATGCAGACTCTGGAAGGCTGGATCAAGGACGGCGTAATGCCTTCTCTTGAGACTATGTCTGAGAACGGTGAGGATGTACTCTTTGAATCTGGCAAGGTTGCAATGGTATTCCAGGGATCCTGGATGCTGGCAGCATATAAAGAGAATGAATATACCGCAGCAAACTGTGACTGTGTAGAGCTTCCTAAGAACGCTGAGACAGGAAGAAGAGCTTCTGTATACAACGGACTTGGCTGGGCAGCATCAGCATCCGGAGAGCATACAGATGAAGCTTGGCAGCTGATCGAGTACCTCGGTTCAAAAGAGGCTCAGGAGAAACAGGCAGAACTTGGTGTAACAATGAGTGCATACACAGGAACATCTGATGCATGGGCTAACTCCGCAGACTTCAACCTTCAGGCTTACCTGAACATGATGGATGACATGGAGATTCGTCCATACTCCAAATCTACTGTAACATGGGAGAATGAGGACAACGAGATCCTTAAGAGCGTTTACACAGGCGATATCACAATGGAGGAGGCCTGCAAGCAGATGGCTGAGCAGATGAATGAGAAGCTTGCCGAGGAGTAAGAATTAAGAAATACCGAAACTTGAATGCAGTAATGAGAGGGGCCGCCGCACCCAGGTGCGACGGCCTCATACATAGAAGGAATAGAAGGAGTGATTCTTATGGCTAATACCAAGTCACAGGCGCGGACAAAGAGAGAGCGCAGTGAGTTCCTCTGGGGCTGGCTGTTTATTCTTCCCACAACCATCGGTTTGATCGTATTGAACATCATCCCGATCTTCCAGACCATTTACCAGAGCTTTTTCAAGACTGGAGATTTCGGTAAAGGAAATATTTTTATTGGACTTGAAAACTATCAGAAGGTTTTTTCGGATTCCGAGATCTGGCAGGCACTGGTCAACACCTTTAAATATGCAATTGTGGAGGTACCGTTTTCCATCATCATTGCACTTGTTCTTGCGGTACTTCTTAACAGAAAGATGAGAGGCCGTTCTATCTACAGAACCATCATCTTTCTTCCAATGGTAGCAGCTCCTGCAGCGGTAGCCATGGTATGGAGATGGCTGTTTAACTCAGATTTCGGTCTGATCAACAATATTTTCCATGTCCATGTAAACTGGGTATCCAATCCGAAAATTGCGGTATTTGCAGTTGCAATCATTGGCGTGTGGTCCATTATTGGTTATAATATGGTTCTTTTCCTGGCAGGACTTCAGGAAATTCCGAGAGATTATTACGAGGCAGCAGAAATTGACGGTGCGACAGGAATAAATGCATTTTTCCATATCACAATTCCGCTTCTTTCGCCAACTATTTTCTTCGTACTTGTTACACGTGTCATTGGCTCCCTGCAGGTATTCGATCTGATTTACATGGTAATTGATAAATCAAATCCTGCACTTGGCAAAACCCAGTCACTGGTATACCTGTTCTATAAATATTCATTTATTAACAAGAACATGGGTTACGGTGCAACAATCGTAGTTCTTCTTCTTGCAATCACCATGATCATTACAGTATTCCAGATGATCGCGCAGAAGAAGTGGGTATTCTATAACTAAAAGGGGGATTAATCATGGATAGTATGGAGACAAAAAAGAAATTAACTACCATTTTGATACATGTCATACTGATCATTGTATCCATTACGATGCTGGTACCTTTTATATGGATGATCCTGACAGCTTTTAAATCAGTAACCGAGGCTACATCAGTGAACCCGTTTACAATCCTGCCGAAGGTATGGAGAACAGATTCATTTACATCAGTTATCAATAACATGAATTTCCTGCTCCTGTATAAAAATACGCTGCTTCTGATCTTTTTCCGAGTAGTGTGTGCAGTTCTTACAGCGACTATGGCAGGGTATGCATTTGGCCGACTTCACTTCAGGGGACGTGACCTCTGTTTTGGTCTTGTACTGTTCCAGATGATGGTTCCGGTACAGATCTTCATCATCCCGCAGTACCTGATGATCAGTAAGATGGGTATGCTGAATACCATCTTTGCCCTTGTATTCCCGGGTATTGTTACCGCATTCGGTACTTTCCTTCTGAGACAGGGATATATGGGACTGCCAAATGATCTGGAGGAGGCAGCCAGACTGGATGGATGTAACATTGGTCAGACCTTCCTTTATATCATGGCACCGCTTACCAGATCCAGTATGGTCGCACTTGGAATCTTCACAGCAGTGTTTGCATTCAAGGATCTGATGTGGCCGATGATCGTTAATACAGATAAGGATATGCTGGTACTTTCTTCTGCACTTGCCAAGATGCAGGGTCAGTACGTATCTAAATTCCCGGAACTGATGGCTGCATCCCTTCTTGCCTGCATTCCGATGATCGTGATCTACATGATCTTCCAGAAACAGTTTATCGAAGGTATTGCTACCAGCGGTGGAAAACTGTAATTACATAAAAATGTGAAACAAAGACCGCTGACAAAGTATATAACTGAGGATTTGGTTATTGAGGTTGTCAGCGGTATTTTTATCCGCAGTAAACGAAAAAAGGAGAAAATTATGCCGATTAAATTTCATGAGGGATCAAAAACATTCCATATTTATAACAGACATTTAAGCTACATCACCTGCATCATGGAAAATGGCCAGATGGAGAATCTTTATTATGGAAAAGCAATCCGTGACAAAGAAGATTTCAGCTATCTTCATGAAGAAATCATGCGTTCCCTGATGTCCGTATGCGTTCCGGAGCCGGGACTTCTTTCCATGCAGTACACCAAGCAGGAGTATCCTGTTTACGGAACCGGCGATTACAGAAGCCCGGCACTTACGGTTCGCCAGGAGAACGGAAGTGAGATCGTAGATTTCAAATATGTTTCCCACGAGATCTATGGCGGCAAGAAGAAACTCGCAGGCCTTCCGGCAACTTATACAGAGAGTGATGAGGAGGCAGCATCTCTGGACATCACACTTCATGATTCCGTGATGGACACAGACCTTGTTCTTACTTATTCCGTATATGAAGATTATCCGGTGATCACAAGAAGCGCACGCCTTGTTCAGAAAGGTGATCAGAAGATCCGTCTTGAGAATGTGATGAGTGCAGCTGTAGAGTTCCCGGATATGGATTATGAGATGATCCACCTTTCCGGTGCGTGGGCACGTGAGCGTTATGTAAAAACACGCAAACTTGAGATGGGCACACAGGCTGTACAGAGCCTTACCGGAACAGGCTCCAGTTCTGAGCAGAATCCGTTCATCGCACTGAAACGTCCTCATACAACAGAAGACGCAGGTGAAGTTTTCGGCTTCAGTTTTGTATACAGCGGCAACTTCCTTGCACAGGTTGAGGTTTCCACTTACGAGATGACAAGAGTCATGATGGGAATCAATCCGCAGGGATTTTCCTGGGAACTTTCCAAAGATGAAGAATTCCAGGCTCCAGAGGTTGTTATGGTATACAGCGACAAGGGCTTAAACGGAATGAGCCAGGCTTACCACAGACTGTACCGTGACCGTCTGATGCGCGGCAAATGGAGAAATCAGGCCCGCCCGATCCTTCTTAATAACTGGGAAGCAACCTACTTTGATTTCGATGAGGAAAAAATCCTCAACATTGCGAAAAAAGCGAAAGAAGTTGGCGTAGAGCTGTTCGTTCTGGATGATGGCTGGTTCGGAACCAGAAACGATGACTACCAGGGCCTTGGAGACTGGTTCGTAAATAAAAATAAGCTTCCAAACGGAATTTCCGGACTTTCCCATAAGATTGAAGAGATGGGCCTGAAATTCGGTCTCTGGGTAGAGCTTGAGATGGTAAACAAGAACAGTGACTGCTACCGGGCACATCCGGACTGGCTTATCGGAGCACCGGACCGTTTTGAATCCCATGCAAGACATCAGCATGTTCTTGATTTCTCCAGACCGGAGGTTGTGGATTTTATTTATGATTCCATTTCCAAAGTGATCGAGGAATCTTCCATTTCCTACATCAAATGGGATATGAACCGTTACATGTCCGAGCCGTTCAGCCGCGGAGCTTCTGCAGCAGACCAGGGCAAGACCATGCATAAATACATCCTTGGTGTTTATGACCTGTATACAAGACTGACTGAGAGATTCCCTGACATTCTCTTTGAGTCCTGTGCAAGCGGCGGAGCAAGATTTGATCCGGGAATGCTGTACTTTGCACCGCAGACATGGACCAGTGATGATACCGATGCTGCTGAGAGAGAGAAGATCCAGTATGGTACCTCCTTCGTTTATCCGATCGTCAGCATGGGATCACACGTATCGGCAGTACCGAACCACCAGCTGCACCGTACCACACCACTTTCCACAAGGGCGAATGTGGCATATTTCGGAACCTTTGGCTATGAGCTTGACCTGAACCTCTTAAGTGCGGAAGAGATCGAAGAGGTAAAGGCACAGGTAGAGTTTATGAAGAAGCATCGTGACCTGATCCAGGTAGATGGTGATTTCTACCGTATCTTAAGCCCGTTCGAAGGAAACGATACCGCATGGATGGTTGTCTCCAAAGACAAGAAACAGGCAGTTGCCGGCTACTATGAGAGACTGAACAAGGTCAATGCTGCCTGGATGCGCCTGCGCTTCAAAGGTCTTGACGAGGATCAGCTCTACAGAGTAGAATGGGAAGAAAAATGCCTGAAGGCTTACGGAAATGAGCTGATGTATGCAGGGATCCCGGTTGACAGAGATTACTGCAACAAGACGAATGGTGATTTCCATTCAGTACTGTATACAATTGAAGCAGAGGACTGACGGATCGCGAACGTCTGCTTTACAGAGAAAGTAGTAACTGTTCAATGTGCTGTTCCAGGAGGAATTTTTGCATGAAAGTAAAACGCAGGCCGCCAGTATGGCGGCCTGTTGGTGTATACAGCGTCTGTTTTTGGCAACAAGAATTCGGGGAGGTGGGAGTTTTGCTTCATACAGTTGGATATACAAATTCGGACAGATATAAATGTCTGGAAAATCTTCGGAAGGGTGCAGTGGATTTGTGCCTTACCTACTGCGGTTGGGAAAAATGTGATCCAGGACACAGATTTGGCCCTAACAAAAGAATTTCGCATGTACTTCATGTTGTGGAAAACGGAAGCGGGATTTTTGAGATGGACGGTCACAGGTATGAGATCAACGGTGGCGAGGCTTTTTTTATTCCATCCAGTGTAGAAGCCTGGTATGAGGCGGATATGGATAATCCATGGACCTACCGCTGGATCGGTTTTGAGGGAATGACTGCGGAGGAAGTGATCTATAGCTGTGGTTTCAGCAAGGAAAAACCGGTCCGCAGGATCCATTGTGGGGAAAATGTGAATAAATATATAGATGGGATGCTGAAGACCAACAAGCTTGTTTTTGAAAATGAGCTGAAAAGAAACGGGCTTCTGATGCTGCTGTTTTCGGAGCTTATCACAGACAACCGTAATGCCTGCCTTCGTGAGGGAAAGCTTCTGCCGTCCCAGAGATATGCAAGTTCTGCCTATGTTGAGAATGCGGTGGATTATATTGCCGCTAATTTTGATAAGAAACTGAAGATCAATGAGCTTGCAGACCACATAGGAGTTAACCGAAGCTACCTTACCAGCACATTCAAAAAAAGCCTGGGCTGCTCCCCACAGGAGTATCTTATGAACCTTCGGATCGAGAAGGCAAAATCCCTTCTTAAAAAAGAGGATATTCAGATCAATGAGGTGGCTGCAAAAGTCGGCTACGGAGATCCGCTTGCTTTTTCGAAGGTATTCAAGGCAAGGACCGGAAAAAGTCCAAGGGAATACAAGAGGGAAAAGCGGCGGCTTGTGGTAAAAGGGAAAAAAGGTGATTATACGGAGTCGGAACCGTGAAGATATGACAGGCGGTTATATTGGGACAATACAAGGCTATGCAACAAAATCGCAATTATTGGCATCAAAGCATATATTATCAAAACATATCTCGCAGTATCATGGAATTACAGAAAAACGAAGCTGGCCAGAATCTGAAAAACACTGTAAAATCAGGAATTTCCGAAGAATTTTAACGAAATTCAAAAAAGAGGCCAAAACATAGGAAACAGGAGGAAGGAACATGACCAAAATCACATTTATGGGAGCGGGAAGCACGGTTTTTGCAAGAAATGTACTTGGTGACTGTATGTGTACACCGGCACTTCGCGAGAGCGAGATCGCACTTTATGATATCGACGAGAAGAGACTGGAAGATTCCAGGATCATCTTAAGTGCCATCAACCACAATGTAAACGAGGACCGTGCAGTGATCAAGACATACCTCGGTGCAGAGAACCGTAAAGATGCACTTCGTGATGCGGATTTCGTAGTGAATGCCATCCAGGTAGGCGGTTATGAACCATGTACGGTAACAGATTTCGAGATCCCGAAGAAATACGGTATCAAACAGACGATCGCAGATACACTTGGGATCGGCGGGATCATGCGTGCGCTTCGTACCATTCCGGTACTGGAGGAATTTGCACGTGATATGGAGGAGGTTTGCCCGGATACTCTGTTTTTGAATTATTCCAATCCAATGGCCATGCTTACCGGATACATGCAGCGTTTTACGAAGATCCGCACCGTAGGTCTCTGCCACAGTGTTCAGGTCTGCTCCCAGAAGCTTCTTGAGGGAATGGGACTGGAGGATAAGCTTCCGGGACGCACGGAGCTGATCGCAGGAATCAACCATATGGCATGGCTCCTTGAGATCCACGACAAAGACGGAAACGACCTGTATCCGGAGATCCGCAGGATCGCAGAGGAGAAAAATACTTCCGGTGAGAAGCATGAGGATATGGTTCGTTACGAGTACATCCGGCATCTTGGATATTACTGCACAGAGTCCAGTGAGCACAATGCGGAGTACAATCCGTTCTTTATCAAATCCAGATATCCGGAGATGATCGAGGAGTTTAATATCCCGCTTGATGAGTATCCGAGAAGATGTATCGAACAGATCAAGGGCTGGGAAAAAGAGCGCGAGGATATCCTCAAAGACGGCAAGATCAGTCATGAGAGAAGTAAAGAGTACGCTTCCTATATCATGGAGGCTGTTGTCACAAACACACCATATAAGATCGGCGGAAACGTTCTGAACAATGGTTACATCGACAACCTTCCGGCAGATGCCTGCGTAGAAGTTCCATGCTACATCGACGGAACAGGCGTACATCCTGTAAAAGTCGGCAAGCTTCCGACACAGCTGGCAGCCATGAACTCATCCAACATCAGCCCGCAGCTTCTTACGATCGAGGCAGCCGTGACAAAAGACCGCCAGAAGATCTACCAGGCAGCCATGATGGACCCGCACACAGGCGCAGAGCTGAACATCAAAGATATCCAGGCAATGTGCGACGAGCTGATCGAGGCGCACGGAGATTATATGAAGATGTACCGCTAAATAAAAGGTATGTCAGGGGGCTCCCGAGTAGTTTGAAAAATATACAGGCCGGAACACCAAATGGGGTAGGTGTTCCGGCCTTTTTGCATGTGCAGGTTTGTTTTAAGTTATTTAATATACCGTCAACAAATTGCAAAACATTGCCAACAAGACTGATAATGTTGTATAATTTTACCAAAAGAATGCTATTGGGTGCAAAGACGTGACACAGGGGGGAATAAAATGCTGAAAACATTTCTGGTGGAGGACGAAGTGGTTGTCCGGGAAACCATCAAAAAAATGATACCATGGGAAGAACACGGATTCTGTCTGGTAGGGGAAGCAGCAGACGGAGAGATGGCATTGCCGCTGATCCGCAAGACAAAACCGGATCTTCTGATCACAGACATCAAGATGCCGTTTATGGATGGCCTGACACTGGCCCGCATGGTAAAAAAAGATATGCCGGAGATCCGTATTGTTATTTTAAGCGGCTATGATGATTTTAATTATGCAAAACAGGCCATTGGAATCGGAGTGGAAGACTATCTTCTGAAACCGATCACAAAAAAAGCCTTCATTGAGCGGCTGGAAGAGATCCGCAGCCATTATGAAAAACAGCAGGATCAGAAAGCGTATTACGAAAAGTTTTACAGGGAGATCCAGGCCTATGAGAAAAACAGCAGCCGGGATTTTTTTGAGGCACTGGTGAGTGGCCGGATGAATATCGGAGAGATTTATGAGCGTGCGGAACGTCTTGGAATTGACATTGCAGCGGAAGCATATAACATCATCATTTTTACACTGGATTCTGAAGAAAACGCTCTGGGAAGATACGAGGGCCCTTCCGGTTGGGAAAATCAGGTTCATGAAAAGATCGAGAATCTTTTTCTAAATCATGAGTACGCAATGCTGTTTCGAAATACCGCTTTCAGCTATGCGGTACTGATACGTGGAAACCGGGAAGATATTGAGGAAAAAACAGATCAATGTATCAACGAACTGTGGAAGATCCTGGACAGCGGCGACAGTACCGGAAGGTGGTTTCTGGCAGCTGGAGAACCGGTGGAGCGATTAAGTGGGGTGAAACACAGCTACCATGCAGCATCCAGGGCCTTTGCAAGGAGATATTTTGCAGAAGATCATGTGATGAGATACCAGTCTGTGAAACAGGAAGAAGAAAGCAGTGGAAAAAACGATCTCCAGAAAATGCAGCAGGTGGATGTCAATGCCCTGAATCCGGCAATCCTGCAGAAATTCTTAGGAAGCGGACTTCTGGAAGAAACCGACGAATTTGTAAAAAACTATTTCCGGGCTATTGGAACAGAGCCCATGCAGTCCCTGGTATTTCGAAATTATGTAGTGCTGAATGTCCGTTTTTCCGTACTGTCGTTCCTGAAAAAGCTGGATGCAAAACTGGAAGAAAAGGATCTAAAGGAAACGGAACAGGTGCTGGATACCACCAGCAAGTCCATGGAAGCGGCGGTTGAGTATTCTGAAAATCTGATCCGCAAGGCTATTGAACTTCGGGACGAAAACACCGGAAATCAGAGCAGAGGAATCCTGAAAGATGCCATGGAATACATTAACGAACACTACATGGATGAGGAAATTTCCCTGAATGTGGTTGCGGGAAGTGTCAATGTCAGCTCCAACCATTTCAGTGCACTTTTCAGCCAGAATATGGGACAGACTTTTTCCGAGAAGCTGACCTCTCTCCGCATGGAAAAAGCCAGGGAACTTCTGCGCTGTACGGCACTTCGTTCCAGCGAGATCGCGGGGAAAGTGGGATATAAAGATGCCCATTATTTCAGTTATATCTTCAAGAAAACCCAGGGGATGACACCAAGTGATTACCGGAAAGCCAGCGCATCCGCGGAAAGATCCTCGATATCTTCGGAGAAAAGATCATGAGGGCCGTAAAAGCCAGGCAGGAAAGAACGCAGAAGCAGCAGAAGCTGGAAAACAGAATGCGCCGGATGCTGCTGGGGACTTTTTTGCCGATGGCGGTGATGATGATCCTTATTCTGGGAGTATTTATCCACTATACACAGTGCTACAACGAACTTTCCAAAAACCTGGCTGTGAGCAGTGAATTTAATCTTCTGTTCAAGGAAAAACTGGACGAAGAAATGTACTACATTACCATCGGACGATGGGAAAAAGAAAAACTGCCTCTGGACCGGGTGAATGAAGCTATTGATACCGTGGAGAAGCTGAACCAGACCACGTATCAGGAAGAAAGCATGAAGAGCCTTAAAAATCTCAATGCCTATCTTACCAATCTGAAAAGACGGATGAAGCAGCTGACAGAGATCAAGGAATACGATGCAAGGGTGGAGTTTATGGACAATAACATCCGTATCCTGACCAGCCTTGTTATGCAGGAGATGCAGAATTATATTTACGAAGAATCCATGTATCTGGTAAAAGTGGAATCCCGGCTTGCAAGAAGCAGTACATTGATGGCGGTATTTATGGCTGTGATCTTTACGGTAACAGCAGCAATCCTGCTTCTTCGGTCATTCCGCCTGTCATCCAGCATTACCTCTCCGATCACAAAGATCCTTAAAAATGTCCGTGCCGTGGGAAAAGGAAATTTCCAGGTTGAACCAGTAGAAACAGACAGCAGCGAGATCGGAGAGCTGGATGCCGGTATCCGGAAAATGGCTGGCAGGATCAGCACTCTTGTGGAAAACATCAAAAAAGAAGAGGAAATGCAGCATCTTACCCAGCTGCAGCTTTTACAGGCCCAGGTAAGCCCACATTTTCTTTACAATACGCTGGACACCATCGTATGGCTGATCGAAGGCGGCCAGGAGGATGATGCCCTGGATATGATCTCCAGTCTGTCTGTATTTTTTCGCACTTCACTTTCCAAGGGAAATGATGTGATTCCTCTTTATGAGGAAGAGAGGCATACTTTAAGCTATCTTGAGATCCAGCAGTCCAGATACCGTGACATTATGGAATTTGAGATCCGGATACCGGAAAGCATCCGGAATGTTCAGGTACCTAAGCTGACGTTACAGCCACTTGCGGAGAATGCACTTTATCACGGGATCAAAAACAAGCGTGGAAAAGGCCGGATCTATATTGAAGGTGAGGATCTTGGTGGTGATATTTTGCTGCGTGTATCGGATACCGGTCAGGGAATGACACCGGAACGTCTTTCCGAGGTGCAGGAAGCAATCCGCACAGGAGAACGGGCAGGTTTTGGGCTGGCAGCAGTGTCTGAGCGTATCCGGCTGTATTATGGACCGGATTACGGGATGAAGATTTCTTCCACAGAAGGGGAAGGAACGGTGATCGAAGTACGGTTATCGAAAGAAATCCAACTGAAATCATAAAAAAATCAACTTTTGACGGAAAATAAATAAATTGCTTAACTTTTTTCCAAAAATATTCCATGGAGTTTTTTATTGGAAAGACTATAATAAAGACATCTTAAAAAACAGGGAGGACGTAACAATGAAGAAAAAAATGGTAGCAGCTCTTATGGCAGCAGCAATGATAGTCGGATGCTTTTCAGCAGTGAACGTGTCAGCAGCTGAGGATGACAAGATCGTGGTTGGTTTTTCTCAGGTAGGTGCGGAATCTGACTGGCGTACTGCAAACACAGAATCCATGAAATCTACATTCTCCGAAGAAAACGGATATGAGCTGATCTTTGACGACGCACAGCAGAAACAGGAGAATCAGCTGACAGCGATCCGTAACTTTATCCAGCAGGAAGTTGATTACATCGTACTTGCTCCTGTAACTGAAACCGGATGGGATACCGTACTTCAGGAAGCAAAAGATGCAGGAATCCCGGTGATCATCGTTGACCGTATGGTAGATGTTTCTGACGACAGCCTTTACACAGCATGGGTTGGATCAAACTTCAAACTGGAAGGCCAGAAAGCAATGGCATGGCTGGATGCATTCCTGGAAGCAAAAGGACGTGGCGACGAGGATATCAACCTTGTAGATATCCAGGGAACTATCGGAGCATCCGCTCAGATCGGACGTACAGAGGGATTTGATGAGGCTGTAGAGGCTCATGACAACTGGACAACACTTGCACAGCAGTCCGGTGAGTTTACACAGGCAAAAGGACAGGAAGTTATGGAGTCTATCCTGAAACAGCACGGTGACGACATCGACGTTGTATACTGTGAGAATGATAACGAGGCATTTGGTGCCATCGATGCCATTGAGGCAGCTGGTTATGAAGTAGGCAGTGAAGACGGCCAGATCATGGTAATGTCTTTCGATACTACGAACGCAGGTCTTACCGATACACTTTCCGGAAAGATCACACTGGATACCGAGTGTAACCCACTCCACGGACCACGTGTAGAAGAGATCATCAAACTGCTCGAAGATGGAAAAGAGCCGGAGAAACAGGCATATGTAGATGAGGTTGCTTTTGCGGCAGACGATACTGTAACAAAAGTAACGATCGACAAAGATGAGTATGAGATCACACCGATCACACAGGATATCATCGACGGACGTGCTTATTAATTCAGCGGCATAGGAAAAAGGCATAACAACAGCACATAAGTAAGACAGAAATCCGGAGCGTGGCAAAAAAATTCGGAGGACCCGGATCAACGTGTCACGCTCCTTTTATGCCCTTTTTCGGGCTTCATAACAGATATTTCAGGGAAAGCAGGTGTAGAACATGGAACAGAACGTAATACTGGAAATGCGGGATATCAGCAAAAATTTTACCGGTGTACGCGCTCTTTCCCATGTGGATTTTACATTGAGGAAAGGTGAGATCCACGCACTGATGGGAGAAAATGGAGCGGGAAAGTCCACTTTGATAAAAGTGCTTACCGGTGTACACGAATTTGAATCCGGAAAGATCCGAATGGGAGATAAAGATAATCTTATCAATCATTCCCCACAGGAAGCACAGGACAATGGAATCAGCACCGTATATCAGGAAGTCAACTTATGCCCCAACCTTACCGTGGCAGAAAACCTGTTCATTGGCCGTGAACCGAGAAAATTCGGTATGATCGACTGGAAAAAGATGAACGAAAAGGCAAAAGTACTTCTGGAAAGCCTGGATATCCACGTACCGCCAACACAGCAGCTTGAGGAATGTTCCATTGCCATTCAGCAGATGATCGCCATCGCCCGTGCGGTAGATATGAAATGTCAGGTGCTGATCCTGGATGAGCCTACATCTTCCCTGGATGACGATGAGGTTGAGAAACTTTTCGTGCTGATGCGAAGACTGAGGGATGAGGGGGTAGGAATCGTATTTGTTACCCATTTCCTGGAGCAGGTTTATGCAGTCTGCGACCGGATCACTGTGCTTCGAAACGGCGAGCTGGTAGGAGAATATGAGACAAAAGATCTGCCGAGAGTTATGCTGGTTGCCAAGATGATGGGTAAGGATTTCGATGATCTTGCAGACATCAAAGGTGAGCATACAGGCAAGGCACAGACAGATGGAACTCCGGTGATCGAGGCGCAGGGAATTGGACATAAAGGAACCATCAAACCGTTTAATCTTTCTATTCATAAAGGCGAAGTTATCGGACTTACCGGACTTCTGGGTTCCGGCCGTTCCGAGCTGGTCCGCGCGATCTACGGTGCGGATAAAGCAGACAGCGGTACTTTGAAAGTAAACGGAAAAGAAGTGAAGATAGGCAAACCGCTGGATGCCATGATGCTTGGTATGGCATATCTTCCGGAAGACCGAAAAGCAGAGGGGATCATCGCAGATCTTTCTGTAAGAGAAAATATAATCATTGCTCTGCAGGCGAAACGTGGTATGTTCCATCCATTAAGCCGAAAAGAGATGGAAGAGGCGGCAGACAAATATATTGACATGCTGCAGATCAAAACCGCAAGCCGTGAAACTCCGATCAAGAGTCTTTCCGGTGGAAATCAGCAGAAAGTAATCCTTGGAAGATGGCTTCTCACAAATCCGGATTATCTGATTCTGGATGAGCCCACACGAGGAATTGATATCGGAACAAAAACTGAGATCCAGAAGATCGTGCTGGATCTGGCAGACAAGGGAATGGCAGTAACATTTATTTCTTCAGAGGTGGAAGAGATGCTTCGTACCTGTTCCAGAATGGCAGTCTTAAGAGACGGTGCCAAAGTTGGTGAACTGAACGAAGAGGAGCTTTCCCAGGCCAATATCATGAAAGCAATTGCAGGAGGTGACGAGCAGTGAATAACAGCAAATGGAAAAAAATAACACAGGCAAGGCTGTTTCTGCCCATCGTATGCCTGATCGCAGTTCTTCTTCTGAACGTGATAAAAACTCCGGATTTCTTTAATGTATCCATCCGAAATGGAGTTCTCTATGGTTATATCATCGATGTTATCAACCGTGCATCCGAGCTGGTTATCCTGGCAGTGGGTATGACGTTGGTAACTGCGGCATCCGGCGGACAGGATATCAGTGTTGGTGCCATTATGGCAGTGGCAGCAGCGGTATGCTGTCAGATCCTTTCCGGTGGGCAGGCTTCTGTCACACAGTATCAGAACTCCCTGATCCTTGCAGTGGTTGCGGCGATCCTGGCATCTGCACTCTGCGGTGCATTTAACGGATTTCTGGTTGCGAAACTGAATATCCAGCCAATGGTTGCTACTTTGATCCTGTATACCGCAGGCCGTGGTATCGCACAGCTGGTAACAAATGGCCAGATCACTTACATCCGTGTAGATTCCTTTAAAATGGCCGGCGGATACATCGGAAAACTTCCGATTCCGACCCCGATCTTTTTCGCAATCTTTGCTGTATTACTTGTATACCTGATCCTCAACAAGACAGCACTTGGCCTTTACATTGAAAGTGTTGGTATCAATGGAAAAGCTTCCCGCCTTGTGGGATTAAATTCCACCATGATCAAGTTCCTTTCCTATGTGATCTGCGGTGTGCTTGCCGGAATTGCCGGACTGGTTGCTTCCAGTCGTATCTATTCCGCAGATGCCAACAACATCGGTCTGAACCTTGAGATGGATGCCATCCTTGCGGTAGCACTTGGAGGAAACTTCCTTGGCGGCGGTAAATTCAGCCTGGTAGGTTCCGTGATCGGTGCCTATACCATTCAGGCCCTTACAACAACTCTGTATGCGATGAACGTAAAAGCAGACCAGTTACCTGTATATAAGGCGATTGTAGTTATTATCATCGTAACCCTTCAAAGTGATGTATTCAAAAAATATATTGCCGGACTGAAAGCAAAAAGAACTCCGGCAGCAGAAGGAGGGGCAAAATAATGAAAACACAGAGCAGTATCCAGAAAAAAAGAATGACAGGAACAACCTTCCTCCTTCTGATCACCATCGGACTTTTTATCATCATGTATGCAGCAGGAATGGTAATTTTTGCTGACAAAGGTTTTGCGAAGCCGCAGATGTTTCTGAACCTGTTTGTATCCAATGCCGGACTTCTTGTGATCTCCTGTGGACTTACCATCGTAATGATCACCGGAGGAATCGATATTTCCGTTGGTTCCGTGACAGCACTTGTATGTATGGTTATGGCAGATCTTATGGAAAATAAAGGCGTCAATGCTTATGTGGCAGTTCTGGCAGCCCTTGTTATCGGACTTCTCTTTGGTGTTGTACAGGGATTCTTGGTAGCTTATCTGGACATCCAGCCATTTATCGTAACACTTGCAGGAATGTTCTTCGGACGAGGCATGACAGCCATCGTAAGCACAGACATGATCTCCATCAAGAACGAAGTATTTCTGAAATGGGCAAATTCACGTCTGTACATGCCATTTGGATCAACCAACAAGAAAGGCAGATTCATACCGGCATACATACCACCGACAGTTGTGATCGCTATCATCGTTGTGATCCTGATCGCGATTCTTCTGAAATATATGAAATTCGGCCGCAAGCTTTATGCTATTGGCGGAAGCCGCCAGAGTGCCCTGATGATGGGACTTGACGTAAAGAAGACAATCTTCCGTGCCTATATCCTGGATGGATTTCTGGCAGGTCTTGGTGGATTTCTGTTCTGCTTGAACAGCTGCGCGGGATTCGTAGAGCAGGCCAAAGGCCTTGAGATGGATGCAATCTCCTCAGCAGTTATCGGTGGAACCCTCCTTTCCGGTGGGGTTGGAACCCCCATCGGAACCCTCTTTGGAGTTCTGATCAAAGGAACCATTTCCAGTCTGATCACCGCACAGGGAACACTTTCCAGCTGGTGGGTACGAATCGTACTTTCCGCACTGCTGTGCTTCTTCATTGTGATCCAGTCGGTTCTGGCTTCCGCAAAGAAGAAAAAATAAAAAGAAGATATAAGCCGGGTTTTCTGAGAAGGGGGCTCGGCTTTCTTAAAAAGAATAAAAAACAACTTGTTCGTATGTATATACAAGTTATAAAATGATTATAGATGAAAGCTGACATTTGAATGCAGAATATTACAACCGAAGGGAGGGCAGCCATGGCAGAAAACGGAAAAGCAAAGTACTACACGCTGATGGAAGAAATGAAAACAGACATCCTTTCCGGAAAGATCCGTCCGGGTGAGAAACTTCCCTCCGAAAACCAGCTCAGTACCCGCTACGGGCTGAGCAGACATACGGTGCGGAAAGCCCTGGGAATCCTGACAGCAGATGGCTACATAGAGTCTTTTCAGGGAAAAGGAACCTTCTGCGCGGATGTGCTCCGTCAGATCCACGGGACTGGAAACATCGCAGTGGTGACCACCTATATCTCTGATTATATTTTTCCCAGGCTGATCCAGGGGATTGATGAGGTACTGTCCGATAACGGGTACAGTATCATCCTGAAAAATACAGGAAACAGCCGCCAGAAAGAGGCAAGATTCCTGGAAGAACTGATCAGCAAGGGAATCGACGGGCTGATCATCGAACCAAGCAAAAGTGAGTTGTTGTGCAGACATGTAAGCTTGTATGAGACACTGGACAAGTATCAGATTCCCTACATTTTTATCCAGGGATTGTATACAGAGATGCAGGAGAAACCTCATATTCTTATGGATGATGCAGGCGGCGGTTATCTTGTGACAAAACATCTCCTGGATTCTGGCAGGCGAGATATTGCGGGATTTTTCAAGGCAGATGACCGGCAGGGGATCGAGCGGCATAAAGGTTATGTGAAGGCTTTGCAGGAGCAGGGGATTGCCTATGATCCGGATAAAGTAGTCTGGTTCCACACCGAGGACCGGCGCAGAAAACCGGCACTTATGGTCCGGAACATGATCCGTCAGGACTGCCTTCCGGAAGGAATTGTATGCTACAACGACCAGATTGCCGTACAAGTCATGGAAGAACTGGAACGCCAGGGCAAAAAGATCCCGGAGGATGTTGCAGTGACCGGTTATGACAATTCCCTGTACGCGAGACAGGGACAGGGAATCACAACTATCGCCCATCCACAGGAAAAACTGGGTGAGATGGCGGCGAAGCTTCTTCTGGAAAAGTTAGGTGGCGTGCCGGATGAAGAAAGTACGGTGGAACGGCTGATCCGGCCGGAACTGATCGTGCGGGGCAGCAGTATCAGAGAATAAATAATTTAACCGAATAACTGCTTCACAGTTGATTCGGTGTAGAGCTACGTAACGAATGCGGATTGCGAATATACGCTTAACTATAAAAATAATTTCAAATCAAGGAGGAATTTTCACATGAAAACAGGAAGAGATTACAAATTCTGGTTTTGCACAGGTTCACAGGATCTTTACGGAGATGAGTGTCTCTGCAAGGTAGCAGAGCATTCCAAAATTATCGTAGAAGAGCTGAATAAATCTGGTGTACTTCCATTTGAGGTTGTATGGAAACCAACCCTGATCACAAACGAGCTGATTCGTAAAACATTTAATGATGCAAATGCAGATGAGACCTGCGCCGGTGTGATCGCATGGATGCATACATTTTCCCCTGCAAAATCCTGGATTCTTGGTCTTAAGGAATACCGTAAACCACTGTGCCATCTTCATACACAGTTCAATGTGGAGATCCCTTATGACACCATTGATATGGACTTCATGAATGAGAACCAGTCCGCACACGGCGGACGTGAGTTTGGTCATATGGTAACCCGTATGGGAATCGAGCGTAAAGTCATCGCAGGACACTGGGCAGACAAAAAAGTTCAGGAGCGTCTGGCATCCTGGATGCGTACCGCAGTTGGCATCATGGAAAGCAGCCACATCCGAGTATGCCGTGTAGCCGACAATATGAGAAATGTAGCAGTAACTGAGGGCGATAAAGTTGAGGCTCAGATGAAATTCGGCTGGGAGATCGATGCTTATCCGGTTAACGAGATCGCAGAGTATGTACAGGACGTAAGCCAGGGAGATATTGATGTTCTGGTAGAAGAATATTATAATAAATATGACATGATTCTGGATGGGCGTGACCCGGAGGAGTTTAAGAAACACGTAGCAGTCCAGGCAGGAATCGAGATCGGTTTTGAGCGTTTCCTTGAGGAGAAAAACTACCAGGCTATCGTAACACATTTCGGTGATCTGGGATCCCTGAAACAGCTTCCAGGTCTTGCAATTCAGCGCCTTATGGAAAAAGGATACGGATTCGGCGGCGAAGGTGACTGGAAAACAGCAGCTATGGTCCGCCTGATGAAGATCATGAGCACCGGCAAAAAAGACGCAAAAGGTACTTCCTTTATGGAGGATTACACCTACAATCTGGTACCTGGCAAAGAAGGAATCCTTGAGGCGCATATGCTTGAGGTTTGCCCGTCTATTGCCGATGGAAAACCAGGTATGAGAGTTTGTCCGCTTACCATGGGTGACCGTGAAGATCCGGCAAGACTGGTATTCACATCCAAGACAGGTCCGGCGATCGCAACTTCCCTGGTTGATCTGGGAGAACGTTTCCGCCTGCTGATCAATGAGGTTGAGTGCAAGAAGACAGAGAAACCGATGCCTGCACTTCCGGTAGGTACCGCATTCTGGACACCGAAGCCGGACCTTTCTACAGCAGCAGAAGCCTGGATCCTTGCAGGTGGCGCACATCACACGGCATTTACTTATGACCTTACTGCAGAGCAGATGGGTGACTGGGCAGCAGCTATGGGCATTGAAGCTGTTTATATTGATGGCGATACAACGATCCGGAATCTGCAGAATGAGCTGAGATGGAACAGCATGTATTTCAGCAAATAATACGGGAGGTTTTTTACAATGGGAGTAAATGAGGCAAAAACAGCCATTCTTGAGAACCGCACGGCTCTTGGTATTGAGTTTGGTTCCACAAGGATCAAGGCAGTTCTGGTAGATGATAAGAACCAGCCCATCGCATCCGGTGGCTACGAGTGGGAAAATCAGTACGTGGACGGTATCTGGACATACAGCCTGGAGGAGATCTGGAAAGGTCTCCAGGCCAGCTACCAGGATATGGCAAAGGATGTTCAGGAAAAATATGGCGTGGAGCTCACAAGCGTAGGTGCTTTCGGCGTCAGTGCCATGATGCACGGATATATGCCCTTTAACAAAGCGGGCGAGCTGATGGTTCCGTTCCGCACCTGGAGAAACAATATCACAGGCGAGGCATCTGAGAAGCTTGGAGAACTTTTTCACTATAATATTCCTCAGAGATGGAGCATTGCGCATCTGTACCAGGCCATTCTTAACGGCGAGGAGCATGTGAAGGATATTGACTATATCACAACTCTGGAGGCCTATGTACACTGGAAACTCACCGGAAAAAGAGTTCTTGGTATCGGTGATGCGGCAGGAATGTTCCCGATCGACAGTGAGACGAAGGATTACAATGAAGAGATGGTGCAGAAGTTTGATGAGCTGGTTGCTCCTTACGGATTCCCATGGAAACTCCGCGATATCATGCCGGAGGTTCTGGTTGCAGGACAGGATGCAGGCGTTCTTACAGAGGAAGGTGCAAAGCTTCTTGATGTTACCGGCAAACTGAAAGCAGGGATCCCCATGTGTCCGCCGGAGGGAGACGCAGGAACCGGTATGGTTGCCACAAACAGCGTGCGCCAGCGTACCGGAAATGTTTCTGCCGGAACTTCAGTGTTTGCCATGATTGTTCTGGAAAAAGCTCTCTCCAAACCGTACAAAGAGATCGACATGGTGACAACACCTGCCGGCGACCCGGTTGCCATGGCACATTCCAACAACTGTACGTCTGATCTGAATGCATGGGTAAATGTGTTTAAGGAATTTGCAGAAGCTATGGGTATGGAAGTAGATATGAACAAACTGTTCGGAACACTTTACAATAAAGCCATGGAAGGAGATCCGGACTGTGGCGGACTTCTTTCCTATTGTTATTTCTCAGGTGAGCATATGACCGGTTTTGAGGAGGGACGGCCTCTGTTTGTCCGCTCTCCGGAGAGTAAATTTACACTTGCAAACTTTATGCGAAACAATCTTTACACCTGCCTTGGAGCCATGCGTGTAGGCCTGGATATCCTTCTGAATCAGGAGCATGTAAAGATTGACAAGCTTTTGGGACACGGCGGTCTCTTTAAGACAAAAGGTGTCGGCCAGCAGATCCTTGCAGATGCAGTGAATGCACCGGTATCTGTTATGTCAACCGCAGGAGAAGGCGGAGCCTGGGGAATCGCAATCCTGGCATCTTATCTCATTAATAAAAAAGAAGGCGAAGACCTTGCTGATTTCCTGGATGAGAATGTATTTAAAGGAAATGAAGGCAGCACACTCGCACCGGAAGCAGAAGGCGTGAAGGGATTCGATGCGTTTATGGACCGGTATATGAAAGGCCTTGGTATTGAGCGTGCGGCGGTAGAGTCCAAGATCTGGTAAAGAGCAGTATTTTTGAGACAGAGATAGAAAAGCTGAAATAAGAAAAAATGAAAAACGGGAGCAGACATGATATGTCATGTAACTGCTTCCGTTTTTGGGGGACAGTAAAATTAATTCCACTCATCCATCATGAGAAACTCACGGATATAAAAAACATAGTTTTTTCAGTTATAACCGAAAAAGTTTTATAATAGGTGATGAATAATAAGATATAACATTGCTTTGCATCAATTTCAATTTTGTCCGTCTTGATAAAAAATATCTGCCTGACTTTTGGGTTTTATCAATCGCTGTTGCATACAGGCCGAAGATATAATGGGTATGGAAGTGGATATGGACAAATTATTCGGAACGCTTTACAATAAGACCATGGAGGGAGGGCCTCTGTTTGTCCGCTCTCTGGAGAGTAAATTTATACTTGCCAACTTTATGAGAAAGAATCTCTATACCTGACTGGCATAATGGAAAATCTGTTATATACAGAAAAAACTGTTAATTTCATGTATATGCTTGAAAGAGGAATATAAATGAAACAGATAGCTTATGAGAATAAGAAACCGTCTCCGGGACAGATCGTACATGTCGTGATCGACCGGCCGATGAATACTTACCATCCGGAACACAAAGCTCTTTTTTACCCGGTAAATTACGGGTATATTGAGGGAATCATTGCCCCGGATGGCGAGGAGCAGGATGTATACGTTCTGGGCGTGGAACATCCGGTAAAGGAATTTACAGGTAAGATCATCGCTGTCATTCATCGTCTTAATGATGTGGAAGATAAGTGGGTGGCAGTACCGGAGAATATAACCATGACAGCGCAGGAAATCATGGAACAGGTTCAGTTTCAGGAGCAGTATTTTGAGACAGAAATAGAGATGATTGAATAAAGTGCAGCAAGTGACATTAGATAAGGAGATAAATCACAATGGAAAAATCAACGGTTTATTTTACGGATTTTCGCTGCCCGGTAGGAACCAGCCAGCTTGATAAGCTGAAAAAACTCTGTGTTGCTGCCGGAATCAGGGACATCGACATGGAAGGAAAATTTGTAGCCATCAAGATGCATTTCGGTGAGCTTGGAAACATGGCATTTCTCCGTCCGAATTATGCAAAGGTTGTGGCAGATCTCTGCAAAGAACAGGGTGGGCTGCCCTTCCTGACAGACTGTAACACTCTTTATCCGGGAAGCAGAAAGAATGCACTGGAGCACCTTGACTGTGCGAACCTCAATGGTTTTAACAGCATTACGACAGGCTGCCAGATCATCATTGGTGATGGGCTGCGCGGAACAGATGAAGTGGAAGTTCCGGTAGTAAACGGAGAATACTGCAAAACTGCGCGGATCGGACATGCGATCATGGATGCAGATATTTTTATCAGTCTCAGCCATTTTAAAGGTCATGAGGCAACTGGCTTCGGCGGTGCGCTGAAGAATATCGGTATGGGCTGCGGAAGCCGTGCGGGAAAAATGCAGCAACATGCCAGCGGTAAACCTGCAATCCATGAAGAGGTCTGTCGTGGCTGCAAACGCTGTGCGAAAGAGTGTGGAAGTGATGCAATTACTTATGTAAACAAAAAAGCAGTCATTGATTACGATAAATGCAAAGGCTGCGGCCGCTGTATTGGAGCATGCAGTTTTGATGCTGTTTATAATCCGAATAACAGTGCCAATGAGCTGCTTGACCGCAAGATGGCTGAGTATGCGCAGGCTGTTTGCTATGGCCGTCCGCATTTCCACGTTGCACTGGTGCAGGATATCAGCCCGAACTGTGACTGTCACGGTGAGAACGATGCGCCGATCCTTCCGGATATCGGAATGTTTGCAAGCTTTGACCCGGTAGCTCTGGATCAGGCCTGTGCAGATGCCTGTCTCAAGGCAACACCGATCGAAAACAGCCAGCTTGGAGAACATCTGGCAGAACCAGGATGGCATTGTCATCATGACCACTTCAAAGACTCCAACCCGAATGTAGAGTGGAAAGCAACCCTGGACCAGGCAGAAAAGATCGGCCTGGGAACAAGAGAGTATGAGCTGAAGAAGATTAAATAAAAGGTATAACAGATAATGAAAAGCAGGAGCCGACATGTGGAGAGACATGTAACGGCTCCTGTTTTTTAACCAAATAAGTATGGTATATCAAAGATATAATGAAAAGTACATTAAAAAAATTTTCCGGTTATAGCTGAAAAATTTTGCGGAGAAATATATATTATTGTAACGGAAAAGAGTAGGAAGTTTCATGAACTGTCTTGAATTATACGAAAGAGAATGATATTATAAATCCAAAGCATATTTTTCTATTTAATCTTAAGGCATTTTGCCATCTTATAGTCTAAATTACATTTCAGAAATTCATGCTTTTAAATTCCTAAAAAATTAAAAGCAGGAGTTCTGGATAAAAGAAAAGTACAAAATGTTCTTTCACTCCTGCAAAACAGGAGGTGCTGCCTATGGCAAAAAGAAGGAATCGTAAAGTTACAGCAGAGAAAAATCCGAATACCAGAAAACATCTGAAGGCAAACAGAAAATATAAGGATACAGTATTTCGGATGCTGTTTTCTGACAGAAAAAATTTATTATCACTTTACAATGCTGTGAATGGAACCTCATATGATGATCCGTCAAAGCTTGAGATTGTTACATTGGAGAATGCTGTTTATATAGGAATGAAAAATGATCTGTCATTTATTGTGAATATGAACTTGTTTCTGTACGAACATCAGTCTACATACAATCCTAATATGCCATTAAGGGATTTGCTTTATATTGCGGCAGAGTATCAGAAACTGGTAGATAATAAATCACTGTATTCACCAGTATTACAGAAAATTCCTGCACCGAATTTTGTCGTATTCTATAATGGAACTATGAAAAAGGAAGACAGCTGGGTAACATATCTTTCGGATGCATATGAAAATCTCAGTGGAGAACCAAATCTTGAACTTAAAGTACTTACGCTGAATGTAAATGATGGACATAATCGTAAACTGATGGAAGAGTGTCGTACGTTAAGAGAATATGCCCAATATGTTGCAAAAGTAAGAAAATACACAAAAGAAATGAAACTGGATGAAGCTGTTGAACAGGCTGTAGATGAATGCATCCAGAAGGGGATTCTTGTGGAATTTCTTCGAAAGAATAAGAGTGAGGTTGTGGCAATGAGTATATTTGAATATAACAAAGAAGAGGAAGAAAGAAAATGGAAGGAATCCGTATATGAATTTGCAAGAGCAGAGGTACTTGAGGAGGGAAGAGAAGAAGGCAGAAAAGAGGGAAGAGAAGAAGGCAGAAAAGAGGGAAGAGAAGAAGGCAGAGAAGAAGGCAGAGAAGAAGGCAGAGAAGAAGGCAGAAAAGAAGGTCGAGCAGAAGGTCGAGCGGAGGGACTTGCATTAAAATTACAGGCAGAAAAAGAAATCGCACAGTCTCTGGCAGCAAGAGGAATGGATCCAAGTGACATCGCTGAGATAACAAAAGTATCTCTGGAAACTATCCGGAAATGGCTGGAGGAGAAATAAATTTATAGAAACGTCATAGTAACTATTTTCCAAGGAACTGTTATTATAACATTGATGTGCTGGTGGATAATCCCAATGTGGCATTTTCTCATGTGATGGCAGGATATTATGCAGGAATGGGAACTATTGGTGACAGCCATAATCTGATCATAAAGGAATTTGGCCCAAGACTGCGTATCGTCTCCATTCTTACAGATGCCCTGATCCCTGCAGACCCCATGCCGGAAAAAGATCTCTGCATTTATTGCAAGAAATGCCTGAAAACTGTCCGTTCCATTGCTTTAAGGAAAGTGAAAGCGGTGTATACGATAAGGATAAGTAGCCTGCACGAAATACCATGTGAAGATCCGGGATGAACATCACTGGCCCTGCGGTGTCTGCGCTAATATCTGTCCTGTTGGCGAAGACAGGAAAATGTATCGTGGAACGGAAGTGATAACAGAAGATGGAATCCGTCATTGCCAGTCATTTTGATGCAAAAATTTTTTTATGCGGTTTTTCAGAAATCTAAATTTGGGCAAGAAGGAGTTTCTGTTAATAAGGAACAAATCGGAACGTGAAAAACTTTAGAAAAATAAATAAGTTCAAAATCAGGAACAACACGAATACCAGTTTCGATTCGGCTGATTGCCTTCTGGTTGAGATTAAGTCCCTCCAATTGGACTTTAACAGCCAGCTGTTCCTGGGAGAATCCGGCCTGTTCTCTTAATCGTTTGATCTGACTTCCGGAAACATTATATCCTCTGGGGGTACCATATAAAGACACTGAATATAATGAAGTTCGTGATGAGGTGGTAGAGGTAGTTAGATACAATGATACAGTACATTATCATTGTAATAATTGTGGTAACCAATGGTATTAATTAGAAGAAGTTTTGGCATGTTATATTAATTCCTTTATAAAAGTATTTTGGGGAATTTTATTGAAAATATTTCTCCTTAATGTTATCATGAGACACGAAAAACACAGAAGAACGGAAAAAACAGAGACAGCTCCATACATGTTTGTGTCATGTCAGAAGGCAGCTGTCAGGAGAGCTAAAGAGCGGCATAATGGGTGGCTGCCTGCTTTTGGCTGTGATATACAGGAGGAGAAAATAATGAAATTAACCATGCTTGGAACAGGCAACGCATTGGTAACAGAGTGCTATAATACATGTTTCGTGCTCAGCGATGAGTACGGCCATTTTCTGGTTGACGGAGGCGGCGGAAATACGGTGCTTTCCCAGCTTAAGAAGGCAGACATAGATCTGATGGATGTCCATGAGATTTTTGTGACACATAAACATGTGGATCATATCATGGGAATCGTGTGGGTGATCCGTATCATCTGCCAGAACATGAAAAAAGG
>CAVIGE010000015.1:2635-40455 GCA_963642325.1 Prevotella sp. CAG:279 | reverse complement strand
CATTTGGTCTTCCATCTGATTTTCCCTGCACATATGGTTCCACACATCCATGAATAGTCCAGTCCCTGGAATCCTCGACAGTCGCACCTTTATGCTGTAAAAGTTTTGTTACCAGATTATCGTTATAAAATGCCGGTATTCCATATCCCTTCTTCACATAACCCAGCGCAAAATCCAGCAGGTCCTTCGGAGTATCATCATTAATCTGCATAGATACTGAGGGCTGAACTGTTTTTACAAGCTCCCATGCTTCCAGAACACACCATGTCAGTTCATTGGTGGCATCACTGCCATCCCTTTTTAATCCGCCCACTGCCATCTGCTGCCACATTGGATATGCCGCAAAAGCCAGGGAATCAAAGCTGTCTCTGAGCTTAAGTATTTCTGTGCATTTCACATAAAGAGCTGCCAGGAGTTCCATGGCATCTTCTTTTGCGAAAGTTCCTTCCAGAACAGATTTTTTGTAATAAGGATAGAGATTCTGGTCAAGACGGCCAAGTGCAATCGAATGTCCGTTATCTTCAATCTGCATCGTCAGCTGAAGGAACCACACAAACTGTACTGCTTCCCAGAAATCACGCGGTTCATTTTCCGGTACATTGGAGCATACGTCCGCAATCTTCTCCAGTTCTTTTTTTCTTATATCATCCTTTTCTTTTTCAGCCAGTTTCAGCGCATATGCTGAAAATTTGCGGGCAAAACGGATGACTGCTTCACAGGAAATAATATTTGCATTCCAGAAATCGATCTTACGGATATCTTCAGGTGTATCTACGGATGTTTTGTCGATCATTTCCTGTGCTCTGTGGATCACACCCCGAAGTCCTTCCGGAAGTATCCTCGGATAGTCCGGTGAAATGTGTCCCATTCCTGTTGTACGTGCCCCTACTGAAAGGACTCCGCATTCCTGCGCCTTCAGGACATAAGGATCCAGAACTGCGGTGGATTGCATATCAAATGTATGATCTCCCCATTTCTTCAAAACAGTGAGCAGTTCTTCTCTGTCTTCCTGTGCCACAACAATGGGATCTGTAGTCCGTTTCGGAAACAGATCAATCTCATCAATAATCCATTTTGCTCCGAATTCCGGAAAAACCGGAACACCACGGACACGTTTGGTCTGGCTTCCCACGATCAGCTCCCCCGGCTGTATATTTGCCTGCATATTATCCAGAATATAAGCAAATGCTTTTGCCCTGCGCAGAACAGGAGTAGTATCAGAATATTTTTCATATGCTTCTGTTACCAGCTTTGCTCTTTCCGTATCAAGCTGAGGTTTCGCTTTCTTCATTCTTTCATTCATCATATCCAGCCTTGCTCTGTTCATAATTTCATTCCTCCCTGTACAGAAAAAGGACTCCGGTTACCACTGGCTCCGTCGTCCTTTTTCTGTTTCCATATTTCTTTTTAACTGTATAATAACTGTCGTACCTTTATTTGTATAGCGGATAAATGTCATACTTATCTTGACACTTTGTAACCGCTTATCACTTTCTGAAAACACTGAACAAATTTTCTGACTGCCGGAGACATATCCTCTGCTGATCTCACAGCAAGTCCCAGTTCCCTGTGAAACTTTACATCGATCGGACGGCAGACAACATCGAAATGTTCCTCAGCATATCCGGCGATCAGTTCCGGCATAACTGTAACCATTCCATTCTGCTCAACCATCCGGATCACTGTATGATCAGAATTAGATGTAAACACCGGATCTAATGAAATACCTGCTTTGCGAAAAACTCTTGTCACATCCTGATCCAGACTTTCGTTATTCTTGAACATAATAGGGCGTTCTTTCATAAGCTCCGCCACTTTTACAGCCTCACATCCGGCAAGGGGATGATCCTTCGGCAAAAGAGCACAGAAAGGATCTTTTCTCAGGCTGATCCAGTCATAAGTATGGTAATTCTGCCTGCTGAAAAGACAAACATCACTTATATTCTGGTTCAGCCACTGTTCCAGCTGCCGTATACTGTTTTCTTCCACTGTTTCCACAACAATTCCGGGATGTTCCTCATGGAATACCCGTAACACCTCCGGCATCCATATAAACCCGGTTGTCGGAAAGCTTCCTACTCTTACTTTTCCAGTTTCCACTCCGCCAATTGCCTGAAATTCCTGATTCAGCTCTTCATTTGCCCGAACCAGCTTCCTGATCAGCGGAATCACACTCTCCCCCTCCGGGGTGAGCTGGATTCCCTTATTACTCCGTGTGAGCAGCGGGAAGCCAATTTCTCTCTCCATACTGTTCATCATCTTGGAAATACCGGATTGGGTATATCCCATTTCTTCACATACAAGGTTAAAGCTTCCCCTGTCCACAGTATTAAGAAACACTTCATACTTTTTTATATCCACATGTGCGTCCTCTTCCAGTATTAAGAAATATCATTCCATAAAACTTAACATTCCGCAGAAATATTAAAATCTATAACTGAATACTTCAAATGTATCCTCATTGCCTGCGCAGCTCCTTCTGAATCTCTCAGTCTGATACATTCTGTCACAAGCCTGTGGGTCCGGATCATATCTTCATTAAATACTTCCTTCATATGCTCTACATTAAATCCACTCACAGTAGCAGAGCTGATATTATCAAACAGCCTGAACATAAATTCATTATGGGTAGCCCTCGCGATCGCATTATGAAACTGTCTGTTATATTCTATGATCTTATCATCCCCTACACCAGGAATCTCCATCTTCTCGGCACAGGCTGTGATAAAAGCAATTTCCTGATCTGTAGCTTTTCCTGCGGCAATGCCTGCCATAGATGGTTCCAGTGCCATACGCAGTTCATAAAGGTCAGAAAGCTGTATATTGACATAGTCCAGATTATCCAGTCCCATATCATCTCTGAGATTATTATTATCAATAACAAAGGTTCCCTTACCACGTTTCTTTCCCAGGATTTTCTGTGCTACGAGATTATTCTCCGCCTCGCGCAATGTTGTACGGCTTACTCCAAGCTCTGCCGCCAGATCATTTTCATTCGGAAGCTGATCTCCCGGCCCAAAACGTTTCTGAATCGTGATCATTTCCAAAATATCCATGGTTACCTTGTCCGATAACTTCTCATTCATATCCATAGTTTAATCCTCTGTCCAAATTTACTTTTTCTTCATTATAAAAATGCTTCTATCAAAAGTCAATCTGCCAGTCTCATACATCCCGAATAATCGCTTCGATTCAGGCCGGATTTCTGCAGTCAGGATTTTTCAGTTCACAGAATTGATATATTCTCCAGTCTGTTTCCTCTCTGTTTTCTCTCTTTTTCCTTACCATCTTTATAAAAAATACCAATCCCTGTAAAAGCACATAAAATTGAAAACAGTGGAGTAATAAAGCCCATAAAATAATATGGTAAATAGGATATTGTGGCAACGCCAAGAGCCGTCGCTGTGTATACACCGTTGGAACCCCACGGCACCATAGGGCAGACAAGAGTTCCAGAGTCTTCCAGAGTCCTGGATAACACGCATCGATCCAGCCCAAGCTCGTCATATCTGTCTGCATATGCATTTGCAGACAACAACATGGAAAGGTACGGGTCTGCTGCAATATAGCTGAGGGCAAATCCGGTAATGATCTGTACAAAGATAAGTCCCTGACGTTTCTGGGTCACACTGCTGATTCTTCCTACCAGACAATTCATAATTCCGGTTCTCTGTAAAAGTCCTGCCATTGTCAGAGACATGATCATAAGTGCGATCGTGTAATACATAGATGTCATGCCGCCTCTTGTAAGAAGACTGTCCAGAGTTTCATTTCCCGTATTTCCCACAAACCCGGAATATATATAAGACATGGCATCCGAAACAGTTGCTCCCTGTACAAGCACCGTGCAGAATGCGCCCATAAGAGTACAGCCGATCAAGGTAGGGATCGCAGGAATTTTAATAAGCATACATACGATCATAAATATGACAGGAATAATAAGAATAAAATTAAACCGATAGGTCTGATCCAGACCATCTCTTAATATCTGGACAGAAGAAAGGTCACTGCTTCCGGAAATATGAATTCCCATCACAAGATAAATAAGCACCGTTATGAGCAAGGCCGGACCGGTTGTAAACATCATGGATTTGACATGCTTATACAGATCTGTACCTGCAACTGCCGCCGCAAAATTAGTAGTATCGGATAATGGTGACTGCTTATCTCCGAAATAAGCACCACATACGATCGCACCTGCCGTGATCGCCGGATGAACTCCCAGACCGCTTCCAACTCCCATAAAAGCAACGCCTACCGTTCCCATAGTTGTCCAGGAGGATCCGGTTACCAGTGACATAACTGCACAGATCACTACCACACATGCCCAGAAGAACCTGGGTGAGAAAATCTGAAGACCATAGTAAATAATCATAGGTACTGTACCACTGGAAATCCAGGTTCCTACAGTACATCCGATAAGAAGAATAATGATCATAACCTCTATAGCTGTTGAAATACTTTCTACTATAGAATCTCTTATTTCATTCCACTGGATCTTCATGATGAGCTTTCCATAGATCATCAATACCGTACTGCTTACCAAAATAGGAATCTGTGCATCCAGGCCCAGAAATATGATTCCTATAACCAGAATCATGATCACAAGTCCCAGCATGAGCACAGAACCCGTAAATGTCGCATTTCTTTCTTCACATTCCATCGTTTATCCTCCTGTCGTTCAAGCCCTCACAACAAACCGGAAGTTACATTTATAATGCACTTTCGTTTCTTTCTCCTGTGCGGATTCTTATTACCTCTGAAATATCTGACACAAATATTTTTCCATCTCCGGCTTCTCCTGTCGGTATCGCCTTCAATATCTCATCAATAAGTTTCACGGCTGTCTCGTCAGATACTATCACTTCTGCTTTTGTCTTACTGATCATACTGTCAAAACAGCGGACTCCTCTGTATTCATACTCTATTCCTTTTTGTTTTCCATATCCGGATACCTTGAAAAACATCGCTCCGCCAACATTATAATTATTAAAAATCATTTTAAGCACAGGAAGTTTTTCCGGACGGATGACAATTTCTAATTTTTTCATAAGCTTCACCAAACCTTTCTGCTATTGTTATCGCCACCGGGTATTATCTGTTTCACCCTATCTAATTTCAGAACCTCCTCTCCCACTATCAGAGCTGGCAAAAAGAATCCATAAATGAAAAGAGGTATTACAGCAGTTTTTCAACATGCCATAATACCCCATTGTATCCTTGCTTACCCTCATGCCCTGTAAGCATTCTCTATTTTATTTTATACGGAATCTTCCATATCATCATACCTCGTATGCGTTGTATGACTTTATGTGAGTAGTATAATTCCACTTATCTCGTTTGTCAAGAACTATTTATTCTTTTTTTGTCCGATATTTTTCCGGCCCGTAATATAAAAAAAGTACAGAACATCCACTCATCTATGCCCTGCACTTAATTTCCCGTTCAAATATATTCTGTTTTTTATGATCTGTTCACTGCGGATTGGCGACACGCTTTGTTCTACCGGATCGACTCCGGATATTCTACTCCCTCCGGCATGGGATCCCATTCATTAAGTCCAAGGCTCTGTTTAAATTTCGCCTGTTCCAGCGTGAGGCGCGGGAGATCATCCTGAAGATATTCTATCAGCTCACTGATTCCCTCCCGTGTCTTATTATTTACCAGAAAAATCCTCTCACAGCCCATATTCTCCATCCACTGTCTTACCATCGCAATATTTGCATGAGGCGAATCTACCTTCGTAATGATTCCGATCAGTGGGCGGAGAAGAAAATTCCTGCTGCCATCGCTGAACAGATTAAATGGCTCATTGGCCGCCTGTACGATGGCAACCACATCCGCTTCAAAGGAGAAGCAGGCAAGCCCCACGCTGAAATGCTTGGACTCCGCATATTCTCCCGGTGAATCGATGGTGTCCTCATTTGTATTGGTATACTGGGTCTTATGATAATGAAGCTCTTCTCCCTTCAATGCCTGTGTCAGGGAAGTCTTACCGGCCTCGCTCCGACCCATCAGAAAAATTTTTTTCATTTTTATCCCGTCCTGCCCTAGCTTCTGTGGATCTCACAGACATCGAACTTCAATGTCTCATGGAAAAAACGTACCACTTCTTCCACAGCTGTCATAACCTCTGTAAAACCGCCTGTCAAGATCAGTGTCCCGCAGAACCGGTCCATAAATCCGATCTCCACATTGGCTGCCTTCACTGCTGCATCCGCCGCAACTACAATGGCCTCCCAGGGTGTAACCCTGACCACGCCGATCGCATCTCCCTGATGATCCTCACCCTCATGAACACCGATATGTAATGCAAGGTTCTCATACACTGATTTATCACTTGGCGTAAAAACATGCGCAAAAGAAAGCTCTTTCCCGGGTACCCTCACCCGGGTCAGCCGGAGTCTTTTCCCCTTAAGATTCTCATAGTCATCATGAAAAAGCCGCTCCAGCAGCTCTTCCTTCGTTATCCGTTCTCCCATGCCGCACTTCCTTACCGCTTGGTGATCTTGCACACTACGTACCCCAGGGTATCACGGAAATAGTCCACGATCTCTTCCATTGCTGTCTGCACATCGGAAATCTCTCCCGTTATGATCATGGTCCCTGTAAAACGGTCTGCAAATCCAAGATACACATTCCCGCTCTTCACCGCAATATCCGATGCGATAACAGCAGATTCAGAAGGAGTCATATTCATGATCCCGATCGCTGATGACCGGTAATCTACCTGTGGGTTCAGTCCCAGCTTCTGGTATATGATAGGTGCCGGGCCTCCCATGATATGGGCAAATGTGATCTCCTTACCGGCTACGGTTTCCTGTACGATTCTGATCTGATCCTTATGTTCATCCGCCATTGATGATTCCTCGCTTTCAATAATTTCGTATTTATTTCCTCAATTCCACGATCAATCTATAACAATTCCAGTAATTTATAATATTCGATAAGCCGGATTTCACGCATCCGGCTTATCGTATTTCTGAGTTTAATTTTACTATCTGCCCATTTTAATGTCAAGACAATTCTTCGGAAACAAGGCAGGAAAACAACGTTTTTTATTTCAAAATCAACAGAAAACAACATATCTTTTTTCATTGTGGCCGCAAAATCGGGATAATTTCACAAAAAGCAACGCCAATCAGAACTCAAATGCCTTCCTGATACTCTCATAATGCAGGAATTTCCCTTCAGCTGCAAATTCTCTGATCTGATCCAGGGTAGCAAACATATATCCGTCCGTCTCCTCCTTCTGAAGCTTCAGATCCTTATCCTCCACATCCATGATAAAACGGTATACATCCACAAAATAATTGTCACCCTCTCCCGGATTCTCTCTTTTGTAGGTAAAAAGATAGCCACCCTCTGCTCCTCTGGCATCCAGCCCTGTCTCTTCTTTTACCTCGCGCAGCACTGCTTCCATGGATTCTTCCCCTGCCTGGGCAGCACCGCCGGAAACCTCCCACCAGCCCGGTGCCCAGGCCTTTGTCATCACACGTTTGGTGATGAGAAAGGTTTTGTCCGGTCTTGCCACAATGCCCAGGACTGTCAGATGATATTCTCCATCCTTTAAACACCAGTCATTGCGCTTCATGGTACGTCCCGTCGGTTTCTTATCTGCATCATAAATATCCCAGAATTCCATTTTTTTATCTCCTGTAGCTTTTTATTTGTTATGATAACACGTGAAAGCGCGCAATGCAAACCATAGACCACATTTATGATCCGTCCGGAAATCTATAGAAAATCTATAGATTATTTTTATTATATTACTTGTATTATGAATTAGTTTTATAGATTGTTTTGTTATATAATTAACACAAACAAACGATTCTATTTAAAATAACCAGGGAGGTTTTACGAAATGAAGAATGATTATCCGCATATTTTTTCCCCATTAACCGTTAAAAATATGACTATCAAGAACCGTATTGTTATGATGCCAATGGGTACCAACTACGGTGAGCAGAACGGCGAAATGAGTTTTCTTCATATCAATTATTATGAACAGCGTGCAAAAGGTGGCACAGGACTCATTATCGTGGAGAACGCAAGTATCGATTCCCCGCAGGGTTCCAACGGAACTACACAGCTTCGTATCGATCATGACAATTATCTTCCGCGTCTTTTCAAATTCTGTGAAAACATTCACAGATACGGAACGAAGATCGCGATCCAGATCAACCATGCAGGAGCTTCTGCTATTTCTTCCAGGATCAACATGCAGCCGGTTTCCGCATCGGATGTTCCGTCCAAGGAAGGTGGCGAGATCCCGCGTCCTCTTTCCAAAGAAGAGATCCTTCATATCGTAAAAAAATATGGCGAGGCTGCAAAACGTGCACAGACAGCTGGTTTTGACGCAGTAGAGATCCACGCAGGACACTCCTATCTCATCAGCCAGTTCCTTTCACCGCTCACAAACAAACGTACAGACGAGTTCGGCGGCTCTGTTGAAAACCGTACACGTTTCTGCCGCATGGTCATCGATGAGGTAAGAAAACAGGTCGGACCTTTCTTCCCGATCATGCTCCGTCTCAGTGCAGATGAGCTTATGGAAGGCGGAAACACACTGGAGGATACTCTTGAGTATCTGGATTACCTTCAGGAAGAGATTGATATCTTCGATGTTTCCTGTGGTCTTAACGGTTCCATCCAGTATCAGATTGATGCCAACTACCTTCCGGACGGATGGCGTTCCTACATGGCAAAGGCAGTGAAAGAGAAATTCAACAAACCATGTATTTCCATGGGTAATATCCGTGACCCGAAGGTTGCCGAGAGAATCCTCGCTGACGGTGACGCTGATCTTATCGGCATGGGCCGTGGCTTGATCGCAGATCCTTCATGGGTAAACAAGGTTGCCACAGGCCATGAGTGTGACCTTCGTAAATGTATCTCCTGTAATGTTGGCTGCGCCGGAAACCGTATCGGTGTAAACCGTCCGATCCGCTGTACTGTAAACCCGTCTGTTCTTGAGGGTGATGTATATAAGAAGCAGCATGTAAACAAAAACTGCAACGTAGTTGTTATCGGTGGCGGTACTGCCGGACTGGAAGCTGCCTGTACAGCCGCAGAGGTTGGCTGCAACACCTTCCTTCTGGAAAAAGGCAGCGAGCTTGGCGGACTTGCATCTTTGATCTCCAAGATCCCTGCAAAGAACCGTCTGGCTGACTTCCCGCACTATCTCATGCACCGTGCAGAACAGCTTGATAACCTTTACATCTTCAAAAATACAGAAGGAACACCGGAAAATATCCGCAAATTCCATCCGGATATCATCGTAAGCTCCACTGGTTCCGCTCCGCTTCTTCCTCCGATCACAGGACTGAAGGACCGTATTGACAAAGAAGACCATAATATTTATTCTATTCTTGGTATGATCAGCCACATTAATGATTTCCCGAAGGATCTTGAGGGCAAAAAGGTCGTTGTTGTCGGCGGAGGTGCTGTAGGTCTTGACGTTGTGGAATTCTTTGCAGACAGAAACGCAGATATCTCCATCGTTGAGATGATGGATCAGATCGGCCGTGACCTTGATCCGGTTACAAAGAACGATACCAAGGCCATGATGAAGAAACACGGTATCCACCAGCTTACAAAAACTGCTCTCCTTGAGGTTAAGGATTCTTCCTTCCTTGTCAAGGGTGACGGTGAGGCTTATGAGCTTCCATTTGAGTACGGCTTCGTATGTCTTGGAATGAGAGCTCAGGGACAGCTTTACCAGAGCCTTACAGAGGCATTTGCTTCTGAGGATGTCGAGATCATGAACATCGGCGACAGCCAGAGAGCAAGAAGAATTATTGACGGTACCCAGGAGGGACGTAACATCCTTACCATTCTCGAGCAGAAGGGATACCTTTAATAGATAGCATCGCTATAACCTCCGGCAGAACGTTTTAAATACGCTTCTGGAGTGTCTATAGATTTTCCACGTCTTACTCCCGCTGCAGCCGTCCGAAGAATTCCGCAACTTCTTCAGATCCGATGTGGCGGGAGGTTTTAAAAAAAGAGATTTACCCAGATTTTTAACAACGAGAGGAGTTATTACCATGTCAGAAAGAATCACAGGACACACAGAGCTGATCGGTCTTATGGCTTATCCGATCCGTCACTCCAGCTCTCCGGCCATGCAGAACGAAGCTTTCGCAAAGCTTGGCTATGACTATGCTTACCTTGCATTTGAGGTTGGTGCAGATGAGATCGAGGATGCCGTAAAAGCGATCCGTACTCTGAAAATGAGAGGTTCCAACGTTTCCATGCCGAACAAAACTCTGGTAGGCCAGTACCTTGATGAGCTTTCACCGGCAGCAGAAATGTGCGGTGCCGTAAACACCATCGTCAATGATAACGGTCATCTTACAGGCCACATCACAGACGGTATCGGATTTATGGCAGCACTCAAGGATAACGACATTGACGTTATCGGAAAGAAAATGACTATCGTAGGAGCAGGCGGTGCCGCTACTGCGATCGAGATCCAGGCTGCACTTGACGGTGTAGGCGAGATCGTGATCTTCAACCGCAAGGATGAGTTCTGGGATCGTGCAGTATCTACTGTCGAGAAGATCAATACCAAAACATCCAGCCATGCAGTACTTTACGATCTGGCAGATCTTGACCAGCTGAAAAAAGAAATGGCTGACAGCTATCTTTTCGTAAACGCAACCGGCGTTGGAATGAAACCACTGGAAGGCCAGTCTGTCGTTCCTGACAAATCCTACTTCCGTCCGGAGCTGATCGTTGTTGACGTACCATACTCCCCTCTTGAAACTGCTATGCGTTCCATGGCTAAAGAGGTTGGCTGCAAGACAATGAATGGTCTTGGCATGATGCTCTTCCAGGGTTCCGCTGCATTTGAACTGTGGACCGGCGAGCCGATGCCGATCGAGCATATGAAAGAGATTCTTAACATCAGATACGATGACTAAAAAGGGTTTTCTATCGTAAGAAAGGACTATTATGAAGACAGTTCAGGTAAGAAATATCACAATTGGAGAGGGCAGACCGAAGATCTGTGTTCCCATCGTCGGACAGACCAAGGAGGATATCCTTCTTGAGGCAGGAACCTTTGCAAGAATCCCTGTTGATGTTGTAGAGTGGCGTGTTGACTGGTTCGAGGACGTTTTTGACACTGAAAAGGTTCTTGATGTGGCAAGGGATCTCCGGACCGTTTTGAAGGACACTCCAATCCTTTTCACCTTCCGTACCTCCAAAGAGGGCGGAGAAAAAGCAATCTCCGATGAAGCTTACAGGGCACTTAACATGGCCGTAGCCAAAAGTGGTTATGTAGAGCTTATTGATGTAGAAGCCTTCACAGGCGAAGAAATCGTAAAAGGCATGATCGAGGAAGCACACAGCTACGGCGTAAAGGTCGTTGCTTCCAACCATGATTTTGATGCAACACCTGAAAAAGATGAGATCGTGCGCCGTCTTCGCATGATGCAGGACTATGGCGCAGATATCCCTAAAATCGCAGTTATGCCACAGAACAAACAGGATGTGCTTACACTTTTAGGTGCCACGCTGGAAATGTCCGAGCAGTTCGCCGACCGCCCGATCATTACCATGTCCATGGCAGGAACCGGTGTTGTCAGCCGTCTTGCAGGCGAAACCTTTGGTTCCGCCCTTACCTTCGGTGCCGCTACCAAGGCTTCCGCACCGGGGCAGATCAATGTCAACGAGCTTGAGCAGGTTCTTGACATTATCCACAAAAGTCTTTGATCCTGTAACTTCCCATTAAAAGGATCATTTGGACAATTTTTCACAATAATTCCATAAATAGCAAATCTATTAAAAATAATAATTAAAACAAAACCCAAAAAGAGGAACTGCACTGACCCATCCTGTGCAGTTCCTCTTTTTATGAAGCTTAAAATTTTTTTATCGCAGAAATTATTCTGCTTTTTCTTCGATCACATTCTCCTGGGCTTTTTTTCTCGGATCCCAGTTGGAAAGGAAAATGTTCAGTCCGAAGCCGACAGCCAGTGCCCATGCGGATGCCCATGCAGTTCCCTGTGTGGCAAGTACAGCTGCCATAATTCCACCGATCATCTTATCACGGTCACTTTTACAGTAATCCATACCGATACGTGCACAGACAAAAGCCTGGAACAGAAGCGTGATGGACGAAGCTACGCCGAAGATCGGCCGGAAAAAGCTCACTACCGGGATGATCAGGACACTCAGAAATGTGGCAATACGGAAGGAAGCCATACCTCCGAGGAGGGATTTCATGGCTTTCTTTCCCTCTTTGTAACGGATGGAAACGGACACCGTCATTCCAACCCATAACGGACCGGAAAGCGGCGGGAACGGTGCGATCACAGACAGGATCAGGTTTCTGATACCGCTGACAATATTTGACCTGCTGGAATTGAAATCAATATACTCATCATCCCTCGCCTGCCGTGCTTCCGCAACCAGGGTTTCTGTTGTGACAAAATCGCCAAATGCGATAACATAGCACACAAGTGCCAGCGGCAGTGCCTTGATATACATGGATACCGGCGGGATACCCACACCAAAAATGCTGACCTGCTCAATGATATCCTTAAACTGTGGGATCTTGATAAAGGTTCCGATCTCAAGACCTGGCTTGTCAAGCTCTCCTACCAGCACACCTACTACCATTGCAAGCACATACGGAAACAGGTTTCCATATCTTGCCACCAGATCCAGTAATTTATTCGTCTTTCTCTTTTCCTGGTATTTATCGGAAAAGCTGATCAGGATCAGAAGCCCTACTCCTGCTACGATCGCCAGTGGATATTTCCGTACATTTCCACCCTCTCCGATCTGTCCGGCCATAACCGTGATCGGTGCTGCAAGAAGGATTCCTCCCTTGACCGAATCCGGAACCGCATGCACGAATTTATCTGCCAGCTTGGTAATTCCCATGAAAATAAAAACAATTCCTACCAGCATCTGCAGTGCGATCATTGCCTGTATACGTTCCTCTCCCATTGGAAAGCCTTCCAGAAAAACGATCGTAAGAGGAAGTGTCGGTGTGATCCAGCCAGGTACGACCGGATCTCCCAGGAGACTGTGGAGCATATAAAGCATTGTCTCAATAATGATGCAGCTCCATGCCAGCTCGTAAGGCAGTCCCAGATAATCCGTAAGATACGGAAGTGCCGCCAGTGCTGTTACTCCAAGGATCAGACCCTGGATAAATTCTACAGATTCAATCTTATAATGAATGAACGGTAAACGAACCTGAAATGGCCCAAACGGAATGTAGGGCAGTTCGTTTTGTCTCGTCTGTCTTGCTGCGCGTGCCATAACGATTCTCCTTTGTCTTTTTTTACAAAATAAACATTCTTTTGCTGTTTTTCAAACGTTCGTTAATTAACAAACGTTTCGGAAAATAGCAAACTCCAACCCGGAATCTGCTTCCGAATTGGACTTTGCATTACCGGAATTCAGACTCTTCTGCCTGAATTCACATGTTTTCCTAGTTTTTAATTATTCAGGCTTCTTTCCCACGGTTCATCTTAACAAACAGGGCAAGAAGAATTCCAACGAATGTCACTGCCATATTAAGAAGCAGGATCATTCTCGGGGCACTTGTTCCGGCAGTCTTTGTGATATAGCCTGCAAGTGTCAGGATGGTATAGTTCGCAACACTGGATGCGATCATAACCATGGAAGTTGCGGTTCCCTTGTTCTCCGGGAAGAACTCTGCTGTTGTGGAAACAGCCAGCTGGAGTACACCGCCTGCGCCTGCGAAACCAATGACGAATCCACCGATGAGGCAGATGGTCGGGTTCTGGATAAAGTAGCACAGTCCCAGCATGATGAAGGAGATCAGCGGATAGATGATCAGGATGTTGATCTCCTTGAGTCCTCTTTTGATAAATGCTGAGGAACACAAAATTGCTGCAAAGGTTCCTATTGCATAGAAGGACTGGATCTTGGACGGATCACTTAAGTTATAGAGCTTTCCAAGCTCCTGGTTACAGTTCAGCCACAGCATGAATGTGGAAGAGCTTGTAAATCCGATCAGGATCGCTGCAAAAGCTGCAGGAGTGATCTTGATCTTTGCTTTTTCTTTCTTTACTGCTGTACCTGCTGCATTTCTTTCAGGGAATGGCAGGAACAGGATCAGGATTCCATCAATAAAGATTGCAGCACCTGCTACGATGAAAATGGTTCTGTAGGACATGTTTGAAGCTGCTACAAATCCGATCATAAACGGAAGCAGGAACTGACTGATACACATGGAGAATTTAGTAAACAGATTCGCTACGGAAGGATTGTTTACATAAATTTCCATACATGTAGGGCTTACGCAGGTATCCAAAAAGGAGTTTGCAATACCACCTACGATAGCAAAAGCATAGGCTACTCCCATGGAAGGTGAGAATGCGATTCCCATAAAGTATGCTGCATAGCAGATAACGCCGATGATTCCGCTTAATCTGCGTCCGAACTTGTCAGACAGCGGACCGGAAAACGGAAGCGAGATCAGTCGTCCAAGTCCCAGTGCAGCGATTACAGATACTACCATACTGACATCCATGGTTCCGTCACTTAAAGCCTTTGCTCCCCAGTGCGATGCAAGCTCCGGCTTGTACTGCCCCATAATGGAAGCACCGATTCCGTGGATGAAATATGTAAAGTACAGTGCAATAGAAGTAATTACTAAATTTTTCTTACCTGTCTGGCTCATTTATCTTATTTCCCTTCGTTTTCAGCCTGGAATTTCTGGTACTCATCTGTCGGCATCTCAAGTCCTGTATACAGCTTATAGGACTCGGCACCCTGCCACAGAAGCATTCCTTTTCCGCCTACTGCAAGTTTTACGCCAGCCTCTTTTGCCTCTTTTACCATTCTTGTCTCTGCCGGGTTGTATACACAGTCAGCAACCACAAGATCCTTATGGAACATGGATTTGTCAACCAGAGTAATATCATCATGTGGCTTCATTCCTGCAAGTGTTCCGTTTGCAAGGATGTCTGCGTTAGCAATTTCTTCTCTCAGCTTGTCCTGATCGTCAAGGCAGTATACGCTTACCTTGCAGTTCGGTACTTCTTTTGCAAGCTTCTCTGCTGTTCCTTTTGCTCTGTCAAGGAACGGATCATTCGGATTGAAGATTGCGATGGATGCTGCTCCGTCAAGAGCACTCTGTACAGTAAGAGCTGTAGCTGCTCCGCCTGCTCCTAATACTACCATCTTTTTACCCTTTACGTCAACGCCATGCTCTTTTAAGTTGCGGACAAATCCGATACCGTCTGTGATATGTCCCACAAGCTTTCCATCCTCATTTACGATGGTATTTACAGCTCCAATGATCTTTGCTGCCGGTGAAAGCTCATCTACACACTGAGCTACTTTGTTCTTGCAAGGCATGGTTACGTTGCAGCCTCTCATCTTAAACAGACGCATCGCATCAAGTGCTGCCGGAACCTGATCTTCTTTGATATCAAATGCCATGTAAGCATAGTCCAGGTTATGGTACTGGAAGCTGAAGTTGTACATAGCCGGGGAGCCTGAATGTCCTACCGGGCTTCCGATCAGTGCGAGTAAACCTGTTGTTCCTTTAATTCTCTGTTCCATCTCTTTCTACCTCCTGTTTTTTATCAAGCAGACACCGGCATATCCTCCGGTGTCTGCTGAAATACTGTACTAGATCCTGGAAGCTACGGCATAAGCCTCTTTTGTAGCATCCAGTGCACGTCTTGCACGGATCGCGTCTCCGATCACATGTGTCTCCGGTACAAGATCTTTGATCTTCTCTTCCAGTGGATTGTAGTTGCGGAATCCCATGGAAAGGATTACAGAATCATAGCCTCTTGTCTCATGACGTACTCCGTCAGCTGTCTCGTACTCTACACCGTCCTCATAGAATTTGCATACCTTTGCTCCGGTGATCTCCTTGATTCCGTATTCCTCAAAATCCTTCATCAGATATACTCTGTGCTCATGGATCACATCTGCACCTACCGTATCGCGGAACTCGATGACTGTTACATCATGCTCCTGCTCTCCCAAGAATGCAGCTGTCTCACAGCCTACCATTCCGCCGCCGACAACGAGAACCTTTTTGCCTGCTCCTCTCTTGCCGTCCAGAAGGTCTGAACCGTGGATGATAGCCGGGTTGTCGATTCCCTCGATCGGAAGGATCAGTGTCTTGGAACCAGTTGCAATGATCACGCTGTCCGGTTTCTCTTCTTTGATAAGCTCCGGAGTTACCTCACAGTTCATCACGATCTTCACGCCGTCCTTCTGGCAACGATGGATGTAGCTGCGGATCATATTTGTGATATCACCTTTTCCTGGCGGGTATGCAGCCAGTCTCATGTTTCCGCCGAGAACATCCCCTGCCTCGTAAAGTGTTACTTCATGGCCTCTCTCTTTTGCGATAAATGCAGCACTAAGTCCTGCAACACCACCACCGATCACCATAATCTTCTTCGGATTCTCTGCTTTCTCAAGCGGCTCTGCCTCATGGCCGAGGAATGGGTTTGTCAGGCAGCAGATCGGGTTTCCTGCATACATGTTTGCAACGCATCCCTGAAGACAGGCGATACATGGAGTCATATCCTCCAGACGCTCCTCGAGTGCTTTCTTCGGCATAGCCGGATCTGCAAGACTCTGACGGCCAAATGCAACAAGATCTGCTCTTCCTTCTTTTACCATAAGCTCTGCAAACTGCGGCTCTGTATAACGTCCTACTGTGATCACCGGAATGTTTACCGCACGTTTGATCTCCTCAACCTCTGATGCGGAAAATCCGCCGTGAACAACAGTCGGTGCCCACATGTACTCATCTTTGATATGAACGGCACGGGAAACATGAAGTCCGTCCAGTCCGCAGCCTTCCAGATATGCCGCGATGGCTGCACTGTCATGGATATCAAGTCCGCCCGGAACCTCATCTGCACAGTTGATTCTTGCGAGAATTGCAACTTTTCCCTGTGTTGTTTTCTTAACCTCCTCGATGATCAGACGGGAGAAACGCATACGGTTCTCAAAGCATCCGCCGAACTCATCAACTCTCTTGTTTGTTCTTGGAGAAAGGAAGGTACTTACCAGGTAACCATGTGCCATATGGATCTCAACAGCATCTGCCCCTGCTTCCATAGCTCTTCTTGCTGCCTCGCCGTATCCTTTGATCAGCTCGTAAACTTCCTCGGTTGTAAGCTGCTTCGGAATATCGCGTCCACATACGGACGGGATGCTTGTTGCTGCTGTGATCGGTGCACCTGCATTCTTTGCATTTCCCTCAGGTCCTGCATTCTGAAGCTGGATGGAAACCTTTGCACCCTCTGCATGACATCCGTCGATAACCTTGCGGAAGCTCTCGATCGTAGTGTCATCATAGAGACATGGTTTACGCGGGCCGCCTTTTGCGCCTTTGTGAACTACAGTAGCCTCGATCGTGATAAGACCAAAGCCACCCTTTGCTCTCTCTTTGTAATATGCAGCGGACTGCTCGCTCATAGTTCCGTCTGTGTTCGCAAAGTTATTTCCCATTGGTGGAACAACAAAACGGTTTTTTACTGTCATAGGACCGATCTCGATCGGCTGAAACATCGCATTGAACTTCATATGCGTTCTCCTTTCCTTTTTTAAAAAATTTATTGTTTTTCACGGTAACGCCCTGTAACCGATATGATATCGGAAACAGGGTGTCCGTCTGAAATATTGTTTTCTTATGTTAATTAAAGTACTTCCGGCCAAGCCTCTTCCAGTACCTTCTTTGTATTCTCATATGTATGTTTTGCAGCATACTCGATGCCCTTTTCAAGGTTTGCATCGCTGATAACCTCTACGCCGATCGCGTTTGGTCTGATACCTTTTTCTTTGATCATTTTTACGAACGGTACGGTTGTTCCGATTCCTGTTCCAGGAGCAAGACGGTCATGCATGGACTCATCTCTTAAGATCGTTGTCGCATATGGTCTTTCCCATACATCGTTGATCTGGATGGATACGATCTTGTCTGCCGGGATTCCCTCAAGTACGGAAAGCTCGATCGGCTGGTTTGCTCTTACCCAGTGCCATGTGTCAAGGATCAGTTTTGCATTCTCGCAGTCAGCTTCTTTTACAACTGCCCATCCTTTTTTCACATCCGGGATTCCGCTGTACGGCATCGGCTCAACACCAATGATATATTTGCCTGCTCTGTGGCAGAGTTCACGAAGCTTCTGAGCTGTGTACTCTACGGAATAGTTCTCCATAAGTCCGCAGTTGATCTGTTTTACGTTAAATAATTCACACATATGGAAGCAAAGCTGCTCTTTGTATTTCTGCTCGTAGGAACGGTGCTCCTCTGCCCACTGTACGATGTACTCAACCTCTGTTACCTTCATATCATATTTATCCAGGATTGCCAGGATATCCGCGTCGAAAAGTCCCTCATTCAGGGCATCTACGTAGGTTTCCGCCCTAAGGCCGATTCCCTCATAGCCAGCTTCCTTCGCTGCCTTTACACGGTCCTCAAATTTGCACTGATCTCCAAGTGTCCAGGAACTGATTGTAATTGGAAATTCTTTTGACATGATAAGTCCTCCTGAAAATATAAATAATTTTTTTTGCTTTTTTCAAATTATTTTGTATCTTTTTTCTATGAGCATTATATAACTTTGTTAAATACAAAACAAATTGATTGTACCAGGATAATTCATAGATTTTATCAATATATCATGTTATACTATATGGAGCGTGTAACGCCGTACTGCCTTCTGTCAGTTATGCAGGCGGCACTACCATACGAAAGGAGCTTCAAAAATGAACCTGTATCATCTACGCTATTTTGTGACTCTGGCACATCTGGAGCATTACACAAAGGCTGCTGATGTTCTGGCGATCACACAGCCGAGTTTAAGTCATGCGATCTCTTCCCTGGAGGAAGAGCTTGGAGTGAAATTATTCGAAAAAAACGGACGGAATGTTTCCCTTACCAAATACGGAAAAACCTTCCTGGTTGATGTGGAAGAGACCCTGAACCGGCTGGACTCCTCAGTCAACGGTCTCCAGCTTGCCGGAAAAGGCGAGGGACAGATCGATGTTGCCTTTCTCCGGACCCTTGGCGTTGATTTTGTGCCGAAGATCATCCGCAGCTTTCTCACTGCAAACGAAGGGAAACAGATCGGTTTCAATCTGTTCTGTGACAAGGTTCTCACAGGCGATATCCTGACCGGACTGAAGGAAAAGAAATATGACATTGGCTTCTGCTCCAAGTTTGATGATGAACCACTGATCGAATTTATCCCGGTTGCCAAGCAGGATCTGGTCGTTATCGTACCCACAGACCATCCACTTGCCGTGAAATCCGAGATCCACCTGGAAGAGACTCTTCCCTACAAGCAGATTATTTTTAAGAAACGGAGTGGCCTCCGGCAGATCGTTGACCGGCTTTTCAAGAGTATCGGACAGTATCCGGATGTAGCCTTTGAGATTGATGAGGATCAGGTTGCCGCCGGGTTTGTTGCCAACAATTTCGGCATCTGCATTGCCCCGGATATCCCGATCCTTCATTCACTGGATCTTAAGATCCTGCCTCTTGTTTCACCAAGCTGGCAGAGGAATTTCTATATGGCCATGCTCAAGGATGTGTATCACCCGCCGGTTGTGGAAGCCTTTAAGAAGTTTGTGACCGAAGAAACCTCGAAGGAAATTTTTTATAAGACCAATTAAAAGAAAAAAGAACAGCTGCCCCGGCTCCGTCCCACTACTGTACGGTTTACCGGACATCTGTTCTTTTTTATCTGTTATGTATCATTCATGAAATCCCGGATTTATTTCGTATCTGCCTCACGAAGGCTGTGGATCAGCTCCTCGCAGATCTCAAGCTCGCTCTTTCCGTCTGTCTGGATCACGATATCTGCTGCTGCCTCGTATTTCGCACGGCGCTTCTCCATAAGATCTGCGATGAACGGAACGGTCTTGTTGTTCTCAAGAAGCGGACGGTCATGATTATCCTTCACACGTTCAAGGATCGTCTCCGGTTTTGCAGTAAGGAGTACGACACGGCCATTCTTCTTCATCTCGGCAACGTTTCGCTCACGCATCGGAACACCGCCGCCGCAGGATATTACAACATTGGACTGGGACTGCATCTCGATGAGAAGGTTCGTCTCAAGCTCACGGAAGTACTCTTCTCCGTAAGTCTCAAAGATATCGGAAATGCTCATTCCCTGTCTCTCCACGATACACTGATCCATCTCCACAACATCCATGGCCAGTGCGTTCCTCAGGTAATCAGAAATCGTTGATTTACCTGCTCCCATGAATCCGATCAGGAAGATATTGTAATTAAAGAGATTTCTGGACTGGATCCTCTTACTGTTCTGTGTGATGCTTGCAAAAACATCATTTACTTCTTTCTTATGGCGTCTGCCTTCCATTCTGGCTTCCAGCCAGCCCTTCTGCTTCGCCTCCTGCTCCGGCTGCAGTACCGGAAGCTCATGGGCTTCCTTGTATACCATAATGTCCTCTACGATCCGGTTTCTCATAAGAAGTGCATCGAGGATGATCTCATCGCACTGTCCCAGGCTCTCTCTCAATACTTCTAACTGGTTCATAATGTCTCCTTTGCTTCATTCATTTTATTACGGATTCCCGTCATCACTTTACCACTTTAAACCAAGTGTCTGTTCTTATTATACCAACAGCCCGTTTTTATCTCAACTGATTTTTCTATTGAATTTACGCATATATTTCATAGTTTTCTTCTATATATCTTTTACTGCATCACTTCATAGATCCTGTAATTCTTGTATATATAGTCCCGGAACTGCTCTACCAGCGCGCTCGGATACCGGTTTTTCAGCATTCCCATATAAATATATCTCCGGTAATGAAGATTTTCGATATTGAGTATCCTGACAGGAAGTGTATGGATCACCGGAACATCCGGCACAATTCCCACTCCGAAGCCCTCTGCCACCATACCGGCCAGCGCACCGTCCTCCTCAACCTCAAAAGCAGTTTCCGGCGAAAGCTTTTCTTTTTCAAAAAGCTCCCTCACAACAAAATACAGGCCACTGGTTGGTGTAAATGTCACCTGCGGATACTTTCCAAGCTCCTGGATCGTCACTGTATTTTTGTTAGCCAGCTCATGATCCTCCGGTACTACAGCTACCAGCTTTTCTTCTGCCACGGGAACAAAGCTGATATCTTTTTCCCCCTCTGCCCTGGAGCAGAAGATCACATCAAATTTCTCCTCCTTAAGCCCCCGGATCAGATTTCCCGTAGCTGCATTCTGGAAATGGAAATCAATTTTTTTATCTTTCTGCTCATTGAGAAATCCCCGTACAAGTGCCGGGATAAAACGTCGTCCCTGCGTATGGATGTATCCAACAGAGATACTTCCCCCCGGGATTCTGGCTGCCTCCTGTATCCGCTCCACTCCAAGATTCAGGATATGAAGGGAATCCTGCACATATTTCAGGAACATTTCTCCGTATTTTGTCATGATGACATTTCTTCCATGTCTCTCAAAAAGTGGTACCTGGAGTTCTTTTTCCAGGTTGGAAATGGCATGGCTCAGGCTTGGCTGCGTGATATCCAGCCGTTTGGCCGCTCTTGTATAATTCTCGATCTGGGCAAGTGTCACAAAATATGTAAGCTGGTTCAAATTCATACGTCAAAAAATCCTTTCTGTTTTCCAGCCGGAAAGCTGCTGCACCTGTTCCCTGAAATATTTATAATCCCAGGCTCAGCAATTCCTTTCCTGCCGCGAGCCTCTCATAAAACTGCTCATAAAAATCCCTGCTTCCGTCATAAGGCTTTCTGTAAAACTGGTTCACCACATACATATTCAGGTTCCGGATCAGCTCCGTATCATCACTCTGATAAAGAACCTCCTGCACCTCCAAAAGAAAATAATGCCAGTCACAGACAAATTTCTCATATTTTTTTAAATCCGGCGTATCTACCCACTTTTTCACCTTGATCTTACTGCGGCTGGTCTTTTTACATTCATGGATCTGAAGGATGTACTTAAATCCACCGTTCTCATAATATCTTCCCAGAGGGAATAAACGGCAGAAGCCCGGACGGATGCTGTGGATCGAACAACGCCCATCGGCATCCAGAAAGGTGCATCGTTCGTCTGCCCCTGCCATCTTAAGGTGGGGAAGGATATTCCCATCCGTTACTCCCAGCTCGATTTTTCCCGCAAGAAGCTCATCCACGCTGACAGAAAGCCCATTAACCAAACGCCATACGTCCAGAGGATCCAGCACAACGGAATCCCCCATTCCCGTACAGCAGTCACAGCATCCCTTACAGTCCTGGCAGTCCGCCTTCACCATATCATTTGCTTCGTATAAACGGCCGTCGGAAATCTCCTCCAGCGTAACCTCCCGCCGCATTAAACAAGAGCCTCCAGGCCGGTTACTCCCCAGTCCTCGGCCAGGCTCTTCAGGCCGTCCAGGATTTCCTCCCTAGAGTAGCCGTGGTCATCCAGATAATCGCCGTCCATATCATTGAGGTAAAGATAAAAAGTAAGGGCAAGCTCCAGGTATTCAGGATCATCGTCCTCCATATTCATAAGGAGCTCGTTTTCCGCCCCGTTGATATCTCCCTCATCTGCAAGTCCCATGATCTTCGAAAAAAGATGGTCTGCTTCTGTATAATCCGCTTCTGCTGCCGGAAGTGTGTACTGTGGAATATCTCCCTTAAGAAGAAGCCTTGTGATAAGTCTTGCTATATCCTGGATATTTCCCGTCATTCTGTCATCCTGTAATCCCATATTCAAATCCTCTCTTTCCGGACTAGTCCAGCCTGATCCCGGACAGTGCCTGCGCAAATGCGTTGTTCACCGGCTCATTAGCCTCTTTCTGCTGATTCTTAAGATAACGCTGCACATCCCTTTTGTTAACACCTGCACCTTCCCTGGTCCTTCTGGCCTGGAAGGAGGAAAGCTTCTCCTTATATCCGCACTGGCACACAAAGGTTTCTTCTTTTCCCTTCAGGAGCATCTCCATACGCTTGTGGCATTTCGGACAACGCGCATTGGTGGTTCTGGAAACCGTCTCCCTGTAACCGCATTCCCTGTCCTCGCACACCAGCATCCTGGCATTCTTTCCATTCACTGCCAGAAGATGTTTGCCACAGTCCGGGCATTTCTTGTTTGTCATATTGTCATGGCGGAAGGTCCCCTGTCCTGTTTTGATCTCATCTACGATCTCACAGGCGTACTCACGGATCCCTGCAAGGAATTTATCCTGACGCAGCTTTCCGTTTGCGATATCCGAGAGCTTCATCTCCCAGTCAGCGGTAAGCTCCGGCTTTTTCAGTTCCTCCGGAACCAGCTCCAGAAGCTGTTTTGCCTTGGAGGTAATGTAGATCTCATTTCCTCTTTTTTCCATCATAAAGCTGTTAAAAAGCTTCTCGATGATGTCAGCCCTTGTGGCTACCGTTCCGAGTCCGCCGGTCTCGCCCAGGGTTTTTGCCGCCTTTTTGTCGTGGCTCTCCATAAAATGGACCGGATTCTCCATAGCTCCAAGAAGGGTGGCCTCTGTAAATCTTGCAGGCGGCTTTGTTTTGCCATTTGTAAGAGAAGCAGCTTCCACTGTAAGAATCTGGCCTTCCGTAAGCTCCGGAAGCTTCTGGTCTTTCAGCTTATCCACCCCGTCATCATCCTCATCGTCCTGCCAGGTGCCTTCATAGACTTCTCTCCATCCGGCACTCTTCACAATGCGTCCGCTTGCAGCGAAGGTCTCTCCTGCTGCTGTTCCTTCCATGCTTACCTGCTCATATACAGCCGGCGGATACAGTATGCTTAAGAAACGGCGGACCACCATATCGTAAATCTTCCGTTCCTCATTCGTCATATGGTCCAGCTGTACAAACTGTTCCGTAGGAATGATCGCATGGTGGTCGCTGACCTTCTTATCGTCCACGAAGCCTGCATTGGCCTGGATGGGTTTATTGACCAGAGCACCGGCAAGCTTCCGGTAGGGACCTGTTCCGCATGCCTGAAGGCGTTCCCGGATAGTAGGAACTACATCCTTTCCAATATATCTCGAATCCGTTCTCGGATAAGTAAGGACCTTGTGGTTCTCGTAGAGCCGCTGCATGATATTCAGGGTCTCTTTTGCGGAAAAGCCATATTTCTGATTGGCTTCTCTCTGAAGGGTTGTCAGGTCATAAAGTCCCGGCGCATGGGTCTTCTTCGGCTTTCTGGAAACCTTTGTCACGGTAAGGCTGCTTTTTCCTGCCTTCGCCTGGATCTCTTGGGCACGTTCTTTCTTAAAGGTTCTGAGACTTCCGCTCTTTCCGTCACGCCAGGTCCAGCGCACATTTCCGGCCTGCAGGGTAATGCCGTAGTAATCTTCCGGCTTAAATTCCCGGATTTCCTTCTCCCGGCCTGCGATCATGGCAAGTGTCGGAGTCTGCACCCGTCCGCAGGAAAGCTGCGCATTATATTTACACGTCAGTGCCCTGGTTCCGTTCATTCCAACGAGCCAGTCGGCCTCTGCCCTAGCCTGTGCTGCACGGTAGAGATTATCATAATCATGACCATTCTTAAGGTGCGCAAAGCCGTCACGGATCGCCTTATCGGTTACAGACGAGATCCACAGACGCTTGATTGGCTTATGGCAGTCTGCTTTTGCAAGGATCCATCTGGCAACCAGCTCTCCCTCACGTCCTGCATCTGTGGCAATGATGATCTCCCCGATATCCTTCCGGTAAAGCTGGGTTTTCACCGCGTTGTACTGCCTGGATGTCTGACGGATCACCACCAGCTTCATCTTCTCCGGCATCATGGGAAGGGTGGAAAGCTCCCATTTGGTATATTTCTTATCATATTCCTCCGGGTCAGCCAGTGTTACCAGATGTCCCAGTGCCCATGTCACAACATAAGCTTTTCCCTCCAGGATTCCGTTCCCCTTCTGGTTACAGTGAAGGACCCTGGCGATATCTCTGGCAACAGATGGCTTCTCTGCGATAACTAATGATTTCATTCTTTTTGATTCACCTTTCGCTTTAGGGTTCACCTATTATAGCATGAAAAAAGCACTTCGTCCAGAAAAGTGCCGGGGCCTTTTTCCATCGAAATGCTCTTTTCGTTTTTCTTTTATGCTGTTTTTCCGCTGATCTTGTAGCCGACTCCGCGGACCGTTTCCACAAGATCCCCGGCTTTTCCAAGCTTCTGTCTGAGTGTACGGATATGTACATCCACGGTTCTGCTCTCCCCGTCAAACTCATATCCCCAGATCTGGTTCAGAAGCTGTGTCCTTGACAGTACGGTGCCGCTGTTTTTCAGAAGGAGGCAAAGCATCTCATATTCCTTTAAGGTAAGGTTTACAGGTTCTCTGTCAACGCTCACCTCATGTCTTCCCGGGCATACATAGAGATTGTCCATGCGGTACTCCTCTGCCCCGTTATCCTCAGCTCTCCGAAGCAGTGCACGTACCCTTGAGATCAGCTCCATCATCCGGAACGGCTTCGGGATATAATCGTCTGCTCCGCTGTCCAGTCCCACTACGGTATCAAATTCACTGCCTTTTGCAGTGAGCATGATCACCGGAAGCTTTCGGACATCAGGACGTATCCGGATCTTTTTCAAAATGGAAAGGCCGTCCTCCTCAGGAAGCATGATATCCAGAAGCACCAGTGACGGCAGCTCCTTTTCCATGGCTTTCCAGAAAAGCGAAGGGCGTTCAAAACCCTGTGCCTCAAGTCCCTGGCTGTTCAGTGTATATACAACAAGTTCACGGATGCTCTCATCATCCTCTACTAAATATATCATAGTTTTCCTCCGAAGCTTTTTTTCTTTCACTGTTCCACAGTATAATTTCCCCTGGTAAAATCCATGAGTGGAAAACCGTTAAATTTATGTAAAATATAGAATTCTTTAAAAATTTTTAATTTGTAAAAGCTTCCTGGCAATGTTATGATAATGCTGACAGTAGTTTGGAGGTTTTTGTATGTATTCTTTTATTGTGAATCCCAATTCGAGATCAGGCCAGGGACGTGAGATCTGGAACCGTCTCCGCAGCATTATGGAAAGTCAGGGGATTTCATATCAGTATTTTCTCACAGAATATGTAGGTCATGCCACAGAATTTGCCAGGAGGATCAGCGCATCCGGAACGCCAGATGATCCGGTAACTCTGATCACAGTTGGCGGTGACGGAACTATTTATGAGGTACTCACAGGGATCGAAGATCTGGGCAGTGTGATCTTCGGCTTCATTCCCACAGGTTCCGGCAACGATTTCTGCCGCAGCATGGGACTTCCCAAAAATCCCGAGGAGGCACTTCGTACAATTCTCAAGAAAGAACGTATTGTTCATATGGATGTCCCGAAGCTCCGGCTCGGGTCACGCACCTACCGATTCGGCATCAGCGCGGGAATGGGTTACGATGCGGCGGTATGTCAGGAGGTTCTTATCACCTCTGGCAAAAAATTCCTCAACCGTCTTCATCTCGGGAAGCTTACCTATCTTATGATAGCACTGAAACAGTTTCTGTTTCTCACCCCTTCCTCTGTCACAGTACAGACGGACACAGAAGGTGAGCAGACCTTCCCCGGGACCTGGTTTGCAACTGCAATGAACCAGAAATATGAAGGAGGCGGATTTAAGTTCTGCCCGGATGCAAGACCCGATGACGGGCTTCTGGATGTGATCGTTGTCGCAGGCATCTCCAGATTTAAGCTGTTGTTCTGTCTGCCCAGCGCACTGTGGGGAGGGCATACAAAGCTCCGGGGAGTTCATATTTTTAAATGCCACGATGTACATATTACAGCCAGACATCCGCTTCCTGTGCATAAAGACGGAGAATCCGGCGGAATCCAGCGTGATTTTTCTGTGACTATGGAAAAGAAACCTTTAAAAATCATAATGCCTGTGTTATAGTAGCAGGTGGATACTTAGCTTAATCATCCGATTAACGGACTGTAAATCCGTCATACTCCAAGAAAGGAAGCGTAATGTTGAGTAAGATAAAGAATTACAGACACGGTCTTGTGATAATCAGTTATTTTATTGTTTATCTTATCCTGTTCAATTATCTGGAGCACCGTTCTGTTCGGGCCTATCATGTTGTACATACTGTTTTTGACGATTTGATCCCGTTCTGCGAGATATTTATCATCCCATATCTTCTGTGGTTTCCATATGTGATCCTCACAGTTGCATATTTTCTGTTCTTCAACAGAAATAAAAGGGAATATTACCAGCTGATCTTTAATCTGATGATGGGAATGACTGTTTTTCTCATTGTCTCCTATGTTTACCCGAATGTCCAGCAGCTCCGTCCTGGCATATTTCCCCGCAACAACCTGTTTACCCGGCTTGTAGCAGGCATTTATCAAAGTGATACCCCGACGAACATCCTGCCAAGCATCCACGTATTCAACTCACTGGCTGTTTATTTTGCCATTCATCACTGCCAGGCCTTAAAGGATAAAAAATGGCTCCAGAGAAGTTCTCTGGTATTGTCCATTCTTATTATTCTTTCCACCATGTTCATCAAGCAGCATTCTGTGATCGATGTATGTCTTGGAACAACACTGGCTCTGTTCGGACACCTTCTCTTCTATCCTCAGAGAATAGAAGAATATGAGCATCCGCATGCCATGTCCCAGATGTCAAAAAACAACAGAAAACAGAATCTGGAACAGAATTTATGATTGTCCCTGACAAAATATCCCCGGAACTGGATTTCCATTATCTGTGATTTCCAGCCCCGGGGACTTTTTATGTTTTATTTTCAGTTAAATCCATAGAACTTCTGGCAGATCTTATATGCCGCAACGAACATCTTTCTTCCGCCTCTTCCCGGAAGGTTGGATACTCTTCCGAAAAGACTTCTTCGCAGCTTCCGGTAGAGTCCCATATTCTGGTCTTTAATATAGGACTGAAGCTCCTGCTTCTTCTCCAGGCATTCCTCTGTGCCTGCCCTCACCAGCATGATAGAGGAAACCGTTGTGATAACGTCCAGGTAGCTGAACATGTACATACGAAGCCTGCGGTTGCTCACATTGGCTTTCAGATATGCATCTACCATCAGCTTATTCACACGGATCTGCTGATCGATCCTCCGGATCATAACCTTCTCATTGACAGACTGGTCATCTCTTCCGATAAAATACCGGTAAAAATTCACATCCAGATAATAGAGGTTCTTTACATATGGAAGTGGCTCAAAAGCAAACAGATTATCCACATAAAAGGTATGCTTCGGAAGCTCCATTCCACAGTCATGGAGAAGCTTCGTCCTGTAGATCATGGAGTGCATCAGAAGGTACTGACCTTTTTTCATATGGCGTACCTCATCCCATCCAAAAATCTGATTCACCGGAAAGCAGTGTCTGTACTGCATAACCTTCTTTCGGGCTGCTCCCTGTTTCTCATATACGAAATTGCTGATCAGAAGGTCTATCGTCTCAGCTCCACGTGTCAGCTCATAAAGAGTCTTCAGGATCTCATAATAAGCATCCTGATTTACCCAGTCATCACTGTCTACAACCTTGAAATAAAGACCGGTGGCATTACGGATTCCGGTATTTACCGCCTGTCCATGTCCGCCATTCTCCTGATGGACTGCCTTAACGATCGTCGGATATTTCGCTGCATAATCGTCTGCGATCTCAGCAGTACGGTCACTGGAACCGTCATCTACTATGATGATCTCCACTTCCTCGCCTCCGATCAGCAGGGAATTGATGCATTTTGACATATATGCCTCTGAATTATAGCAAGGGATTGCTACGCTCAAAAGTTTCATGAATGTTCCTCCTTCATGTATTTCGTGTACGCGCTAAACGCAGATGGGATTGCATATTTTCTGTCGGATTCCTTCTTATCTACAAAAAGAAAATCCTGATGTCTTGCCTCCTCAAGGGATGCCACTGCGACACGGTATGCACACATTCTCCATTCTATATGGGAAAAAATATGCCTTGCCTCCGGCAGAGTCTCGATCCTGAGCGGCTCCAGACCAATGCTCTTTATCTGTGCGAGAGCTTCTTTCTGTGTCAGATGCCCTGCCACATTCGGGAACTCGTAAAGTCCTGCCAGAAGCCCTTTGGACGGTCTCCTCCGGATTGCCGTTGCCGCACCATCCTGTATTACAAGAACTGTGCGGTCTTCCACCTTTCTGGCTTTTTTAGGGGCCTTCACAGGAAGCTCCTCTACTGTTCCGTGCTTTCTTGCCAGACAGAAGCTGCTGAGAGGACATTCCTCACATTTCGCCTTTCCGTTCGGCACACAGACTACTGCCCCGATCTCCATCATGGCCTGGTTAAAATCTCCCGGTCTCTTCTCTGACATAAGCTCTTTCAGCTGCTCTTCCACGGATTTCCGGACTGACTGCTTCATGATGTCTTCCCGGCTCTCCGTAAGCCTTGCATATACCCGCAGGACATTACCGTCTACTGCCGGAACCTTATGTCCGTACGCAATGGAGGAAATAGCCCCTGCCGTATATCTTCCGATTCCTTTTAACGAAAGAAGTGTCTCAAAATCCTCCGGTATCCTTCCATTATATTCTTCCATCACCTGGATTGCCGCTTTTTGCATGTTGCGGACTCTGCTGTAATAGCCAAGTCCCTCCCAGAGCTTTATAATGTGCTCCTCCGGTGCTGCCGCAAGGCTTGCCACCTCCGGCAGTTCCCTGATAAAACGCAGGAAATATGGTTTCACAGCCTCTACCCTTGTCTGCTGGAGCATGATCTCGGATACCCAGGTATAATAGGCATTGTTCTTATCACGCCATGGAAGATCTCTCTTATTTTTATCGTACCATTTCAGAAGAGCTTGCTCAATATTTTCAGGCATGTATCTTCCTTTCTGTTTTTTTCCAGTTGCTGCTGCCCATTGAATGAACAGCTGCCTTTTTCGTTACTGCGAACAGTAACCCTTTTTCTACTATAACATAAATTTCCCAAAAAGCCAGTTGCTTTTTCATCTTTTCTCAGATAAAATTGTTTTGTATTGCCTTTGATACAATACGTCACATTTGCATTTTTATTCATAAATTTATCGGGAGGTTTTTTTGATGGACAGCATCATTTTTGACGTTGACGGTACACTCTGGAATTCCACCGGGATCGTGGCTGAGGCCTGGGGGGATTATCTTAAAAATACGGAACACATGGACACAGACGTAAGCTCCACGCGCCTGATGGGACTTTTCGGACAGCTGCTCCCGGATATTGCCAAAGCTCTTTTTCCGGAGCTTCCAGAAGAAGAACAGCTTCGTATCATCGAAGGCTGCTGCCAGGCTGAGCATGAGGCCCTGCTTCGCAAATGCGCACCACTGTATCCCGGGCTTGAGGAAACACTCAAGGAGCTTTCGAAGCATTTTCCTCTTTTTATCGTCAGCAACTGTCAGGCCGGATATATTGAAGTATTCCTGAAAACAACCGGCTTCGGCCACTACTTCAAGGGTCATCTCTGCCCTGGTGATACCGGCATGGCCAAGGCTGAAAATATCATGAAGATCCGCGATGATTTTAAGCTGAAGGAGCCTGTATATGTCGGTGACACGCTTGGCGATTTCAACGCCTGCCGTAAAGCAGGAGTTCCTTTCATCTTCGCAGAATATGGTTTCGGGGAGGTCGAAAGCCCTGACTACCGGATTGCCAGACCTGCGGATCTGCTTAAGATCTGCAGATGAGTATAAAAAGCAATATCCACACCAGCCACACAAAATTAAGATAAGCTATGATATAACAAAACTCCCCGTGGATTTCCGGTTCACGGGGAGTTTTGTTATAGGATCCTTATATTCATTTTTTCAGGCATTTTGTTCTGAGTGCAAAAAGAAAAGCTGCAAGTATCACAAACAGCACAACCACATAGACGATCTTTGCTGTTGCACTTGTGGTGAACGCATCGACTCCTGTTGCCACTCCGATCAGCAGCAGGCAGATCCCGGAATATTTTTCCATTTTTTTCTCATCGTATTTCTTCGCTCTGGCCTGGGTGTTCCCGCCTTTCATAAAAACGGAACCATGGCCGGTAAGAAGCATGACACCGATCACCAGTGCCGCAGCTGTCAGTATTAAACTGAATGACTGATCAAACATAAATTCTTCCTCCTGATAAAGAACAGGAACCACGCACCGGAGTGCCGGCTGGTTCCTGCCTGATACTGATCCGATCAATAGAAACAGATGATCGGCACATTATACTGGATAATATTATAAAGCTCTGCCGCCTTGTCCGGCGGAAGGTTGATACACCCATGGGAACCGCCGGTGAGATATCTGTCTCCTCCAAAATAAGGCTGCCAGTCTGCATCGTGGAAACCGATTCCTCCGTTAAATGGCATCCAGTATGTTACCGGCTGCTCGTAGGAATAGGTTCCGTCTTCCTTCTTGCTGCCACGGAGTACATCCGGACTCTTCTTATAATACAGCGTGAAGATTCCAGGGGGCGTTTTCCTCTCCGGATCACTTGCAAGTCCTGATACTATATCGGACTCGAAGATCACACTTCCATCCTGGTAATACCACATATACTGTTCTGTAAGATCTACTTCTATATAAGTATTGCCAAAATCATTGACTCCGTAAGCATTGGCACGCATGGAGTATACCGGCTCTCTTGTTGTCTGTGTACCGGACTGGATCTCCTGGGTAAGCTGTGCAACCTCACTGTCCTGGTCGATCTTCCAGCCATATGCAGAGCCTGACACAGACACGGTTCTTCCGCTTGTTGTCTGGAACTGTCTCTCAGTTCCAACGGTGTCATGTGCTGCCGCAAGCTGCGCAACATAATCTACAATGTGCTGTTTAAACGATGCATCGTCCTGGATCAGCTGGCCTTTCTCATCAAACTGAAGCCATTCCTTGATGGTCGTTCCGTCAAGTGTTACCGTTTCATCACCAAACGTATAGGTAATGCTCGCTTTCGCAAAGTTGTTATAAGCATCTACTGTAGCCTTTAAATCTGCACTGTCACTGGTGATATCTGCTGTAACATATGCATCCGGGTTACTTGTAAGGTCTACCGTAGTCTCATCACTGCTGACTGCCTCGCTGATCATCTGATAAGCTTCCTTCACCTTAAGCTCGCTTCCCTCTGTCTCCGGGACGATCGTGAACTCCGAATTGTTAAAGCTTACATACGCATTCTCAGGTGCTACCTGGTTCTCCTTCTGCGCACAGTTCAGTGCTTTCACCTGTGTTTCCAGCTTAGTCTTATTAAAGGATGTCTGCTCCTGGGCTGTATACGTGGTTTTCTCAAAAAAGCCCTTCACCCACATATAAGGCTTCTGTGTCTTCAGAAGCTTCAAAATCTCGCCACTTGACACATAGTGGTAATCAATATCTGCCCCTTCAATGGTCTGTGCTTCCTGATCTCTTGCTTTTATCTCAATGGAATAGCCCTCCATCCTGGCGGCAATCTCCTGTTCAACCTCATACGCAGTCTTATTCGAGCTGTCGATTCCGTTGATCGTTGTCCCTTCAAAAAAGTGATTCGTGTAATAATAAGACACCCCGGCATAAGCACAGCCGGCTGCCACAAGAACCATGGCAACGAGCAGTCCTGTCACCTTAAGTCCTTTATGCTTCTTCTTTTCCGGGAGAACGATAGGCGCAAATTCAGATTCATCGATAGGCACGTATGATATCTTCCGCGGCCTGGCTGACTTCGAAGCCCCTGCTGATCTCCGTCTGCCACTCCCGCCGTTCCCGGCAGAAGTCTGCCCTGCTGTATCGCTGACGATCTGTGCCATGGCATCGTTGATCCGGTCTTCGATATCCTTCCTCTCCTCGTCATTCATATTTATACTCCACCTCTATGTTCATGTGTCACTTAAAGCGGACACTTTTTTCTCAATATTTTCCGGGTAATGCTTTTTCATTATACCATACTTTCTGAAATTTGCATCTTATTTCATTGTTTTTTTACAACTTATTTACATCCGACAATTTTCCGGACATGTCCTTCATTACATAAAAATACATCACCCAGAGAAGTACGGTGGCAAAAATCCAGGCTACCGGACTGGCCAGGCAGGTTCCGATGTAGCTGCTTTTTCCTGCTGCAACAGTCGCTGCGATTCCTCTTCCTGCAAGCTCTGCAACACCTGCCATCATCGGAAGAAGGCCATATCCCATTCCCTGTATTCCGTTTCGCAGAACATTGACAAAATAAAGCGGAATAAAAAACAGCGCAACACACTTCACATAGGTTGCGACCATGGGAAGGACTTCCTTAATGTTATCCGAAATAAACAGATATGCGAAATATTTTCCCACAAAAAACAGAAATGCCCCGACCACCACGCTGTACACGCAGCCGATCACATGAGAAGCACGAAAGCCCTGCCGCACACGCTCCAGCTTACCGGCTCCGATATTCTGTGCATTATAGGTTGCACTCGCTGTTCCCTGTGCTACAAATGCCTGGGTAAAAATCTGCTCGATCTTGCTTCCTGCCGTAAATGCGGCAACAGCATAAGAGCCAAGCATATTCAAGGCTGACTGTACCATCATGGTTCCGATCGCTGTGATAGAGTACTGAAGTCCCATCGGAATCCCGACACCGATCTGTTTTGCCGCAAGACTTCTGCGGAAATACCAGTCTTCTTTTTTCATCCTGAGCTCCGGCACATATTTCCAGATGTATACAAGACAGAGAATTCCGGATACCCCCTGTGAAATGATGGTAGCCCATGCTGCTCCAGGTGCTCCCATCTTAAACACAATGATAAATACAAGATCCAGCACTATGTTCAGCATTGCCGACAAAATCAGGAAATACAGCGGCACCCTGCTGTTTCCCAGTGCACGGAGGATACTGGCCAGAATATTATATAAGGCCTGGGCAAAAATCCCGCCGCAGATGATCATAACATAAGCATATGCATCCCTGAAAATATCATCCGGCGTGTGCATGAATTTCAGAAGCGCATGCATTCCTGTCATGCTGATAACGGTCATCACTGCCGAGATCACAGCTGTCAAAATCAGCGCATTTCCTACTGTCTGACGCATTTCATCCATCTTTCCCGCACCGTATTTCTGTGCTGTCAGCACAGTGAAGCCGGCTGTCAGTCCAAGCAGAAATCCGATGATCAGAAAAATAATGGTTCCTGTGGAACCAACCGCAGCCAGGGCCTTTGTTCCTACGAATTTACCCACTACCACAGCATCTACCATATTGTAAAACTGCTGGAACACATTGCCAATAAATACCGGAATGGTAAATTCCAGCAACACCTTCATCGGCTTTCCCTGTGTCATGTCTGTCTTCATTTAATGTCTCTCCCTCTGTAAAAAAATACCCAACACTTACCAATATTTATGTATCAGGGCGATTATAGTTGAAATGGTATCATTTTACAAGATGGTTTTCAAAAAATTTTTGTTATGTTTGTGTTTAAAATCACGCAGCGTAAAAAAGCCCCCCGGGCTATATACCCGAGGAGCCTGTCAGTCTGTTATTTATTTCTCAACAAGAAGAGATTCTCCTGTCATTTCCTTCGGCTGCTCCATGCCCATAAGCCGGATCAGAGTCGGAACAATATCTGCAAGGCATCCGTTCTCTCGAAGTGTATATTTCGGATCTGCATTTACAAGGATAAACGGCACCGGGTTCGTTGTATGGGCAGTCCATGGCTCACCTGTCTCATAGTTTACAAGCTGCTCTGCGTTACCGTGGTCAGCACAGATAAAGAGCTGTCCGTCAACCTCTTTGATCGCAGCTACAGCCTTGCCAACACACTCGTCAACTGTCTCAACAGCTTTGATCGCAGCCTCTTCCACACCTGTATGGCCAACCATATCCGGGTTCGCGAAGTTGATGATGATCACATCATATTTATCAGATTTGATCGCATCTACAAGCTTCTCGCAAACTTCCGGTGCGCTCATCTCCGGCTGCATATCATAAGTCGGAACCTTCGGAGATTTTACAAGGATCCTGTCCTCGCCCTTGTTCGGCTCCTCAACACCACCGTTAAAGAAGAATGTAACGTGTGCATACTTCTCTGTCTCGGCGATACGTGCCTGTGTCATATCATGGGCTGCAAGATACTCACCGAATGTATTATGAAGAAGAACCTTGTGGAATGCTACCAGCTTGTTCTGGATGGTGTCATCATACTCTGTGAAGCATACGAATGTGGTATCCAGTCTCTTAGCTCTCTCAAAGCCCTTGAAATCATCATCACAGAAAGCTCTTGTGATCTCTCTTGCACGGTCTGGACGGAAGTTGAAGAATACAACGGAATCCTTATCAGAAATGGTTGCAACCGGTTTGCCGTCTTTCTCGATAACAGTCGGAAGTACGAACTCATCTGTCTTGTCGTCATCGTAAGAAGCCTGAACTGCTGCTGCAGCGTCTGTTCCCTTCACGCCTTCGCCCTGTGTAAGAGCCTTGTATGCAAGCTCTACACGATCCCAGCGGTTATCACGATCCATTGCGTAGTAACGTCCGGAGATCACACCGATCTCACCAACGCCGATCTCCTTCATCTTAACCTCCAGCTGCTCTACGAATTCCTTACCGGATGCCGGCGGTGTGTCACGGCCGTCCAGGAAGCAATGTACGTAAACCTTCTTAAGTCCTTCTCTCTTAGCCATCTCAAGAAGTCCGTAAAGATGTGTATTATGGCTGTGTACACCTCCGTCAGAAAGAAGTCCCATGAAATGGATCGCGGAATCGTTCTCTTTGGCATTCTTCATCGCTGCGAGAAGTGCCTCATTCTTAAAGAAGTCACCATCCTGGATCTCTTTTGTGATTCTTGTAAGCTCCTGGTATACGATGCGGCCCGCACCCATATTCATGTGACCTACCTCGGAGTTACCCATTTGTCCGTCCGGAAGGCCTACAGCGAGTCCGCTTGCATTTCCCTTTACAAACGGATAATCTTTCATCAGTCCGTCCATAACCGGCGTCTTGGCTTCGTATACAGCATTTCCGTCATGTCTGTCATTCAGTCCATATCCATCAAGGATCATTAATACGGTTGGTTTTTTGCTCATAATTTTCCCCTTCTTATCTTTGATCAAAAATCTGCCGCGCACAGAACACCGGGATTCCCCGGCCTCCTGTGCCAGACAGAGTTCTTTTATTGTTACTGTTCACTCCGTGCCCGGTAACCTTTTGTTTTCTATCCTATATAGTACCAAAATCCAGAAATTTTGCAATGCTTTTTTATTTCTCGTACACACGGATCATGGAAGAAATCTTCCTTACAGACGGGCTGTTCTCCAGTTCTTCCTTAACCTTGAAGAAAGCACCCTCGCTCACAAGCTTGGTGATCACTACAACCTCCGCCGTATCCGGTCTCTTGCTCTCCTTCTGCATGATCTGTGCAACGCTTGCCTGATATTTTGCAAAATGCTCCAGAATCTCAGCAAGCACACCACAGCGGTCCTCTACCTGAAGGCGGAGGAAATAACGGTTGTGGGTATCTGCCATCTCTTTTACCGGAAGCGTCTTATAGCAGGTGCAGCCTACCCTTCCGCTGCAGTCCGCCTTCATATTCCGCACTACCTCAAATACATCACCGACAACGGCACTTGCTGTAGGAAGCTCGCCTGCCCCACGGCCGTAAAACATTGTATCACCAACTGCATCACCGTGTACAAAAACAGCATTGTAGGAATCATTTACCGATGCAAGCGGATGCTCTGCCGGGATCAGCATCGGGCATACATAAGCCTCAACCCCGTCCTCCTGGCAGCGCGCAACGCCCAGAAGCTTGATCTCGCAGCCCATCTCCTTGGCATAACGGATATCCTTGGCTGTGATCCTGGTGATTCCTTCTATATGAACATTATCAAGGGTGACTCTGGAATTAAAAGCAACGGAAGCAAGGATCGCAACCTTCCTTCCTGCATCAATGCCTTCGATATCAGCAGTAGGATCTGCCTCCGCATAGCCAAGCTCTGTTGCAAGAGCCAGTGCATCTGAAAATTCCATACCCTCCTGGGACATCTTTGTGAGGATGAAGTTGGTCGTTCCGTTTACGATTCCCATAACTTCTGTCACATGGTTGGCCTCAAGGCTGTTCTTCAGCGGGCTGATGATCGGGATTCCACCAGCTACTGCTGCCTCGAACAAAAAGTCTTTCTGCATTTCCCCTGCAGTCTCCATAATCTCTTTTCCATGGACTGCAATAAGGTCTTTGTTGGCTGTTACCACATTCTTTCCTGCTTTCAGTGCAGAAAGGATATATGTGCGTGCAGGCTCAATGCCGCCGATCAGTTCGATCACTATATCAATAGAAGGATCTCCTGCAATATCATCCCAGTTTGTTGTAAGAACGGATGGGTCTTCTAATTTTTTTGATGCTTTCTCAAGGTTACGCACCAGGATCTTTGTGATCTTTACCTGATAGCCAAGCTTCGCTGTCATTTCCTGTTCCTGGTTTTTGATAACTTTATATACGCCTGTTCCTACTGTTCCCAGACCAAGAAGGGCCGCATTTACGACTTTTTCGCTCATTTTCTGATATCCCCTTTCAGTTTTTTCCAATTTTTATCAGAGTTATCTCATATGTTATGGCAGAAAACGTTTTTTGTCAAGCTTGCGAAACGGAATCTCACTTACGTTCCTGTTTATCAAGTTCTTTATGCAGATGCCGTATGTAATGAATGCAGCCGCAGCCAAAGCCCGGCATCAAAAGAGACAGCCCCGCCGCTGACACAAAATAGAGACTCTTTCCGCTCCCCTCAGACGGTGCTCCTGCCACAAAACAGTAAAACATGTTTGCCGAAAAATAGAGCGTGATCATCACGGAAAACAGCCCTTTCAAAAATTTTCTCATTATTCCTCCTTTCTACAGTGTCTCTATAAGGACACTGTTGTAATTCCAATTTTACATTCATAATAAGTTTAATTCAAGGATGAATCGGACAGGATACACATATGATAAAATATGACAGG
>CAVIGE010000015.1:0-2515 GCA_963642325.1 Prevotella sp. CAG:279 | reverse complement strand
GACAGGCTGTGTTCCATCCTCCACTGTAATATTGAAGATATTGTGGAACACATTCCGGATCCCGGGGAAAATACAGATACACCCGGAGAAAAAAGCACTTCTCCTGACAACAGGAAAAACTCTCTCTGAAATTAACAGCCAATAGTATGAGCTGTGCTGTTAAAGCTTCAGAGAGAGTTTTTTACGTAATTTCTTATGATATAAAAAAAGGGGCCGAAGCCCCTTCTTTTAAGTTGATCCTATTCAAGCTTATTTGTAGTTTACGATCTTTCCGAAATCTGGTTTCAGGGAAGCACCGCCTACAAGACCTCCGTCGATATCTGCCTGGGCAAACAAGTCAGGTGCTGTTGCAGCATTTACAGATCCGCCGTACTGGATACGGATCTCTGCTGCTGTAGCGTCATCATAGATCTCAGCGATACATTTACGGATATCAGCGCAAACCTCCTGAGCCTGCTCTGTTGTAGCTGTCTTACCTGTTCCGATAGCCCAGATCGGCTCGTAAGCGATAACTGCTGTCTTAGCCTGGTCAGCTGTGACACCCTGGAATCCAACCTTAACCTGCTGGCGGATGAAGTCCATAGTCACACCCTGCTCTCTCTGGGTAAGTGTCTCACCGCAGCACATGATCGGTGTGATGCCATGCTCGAAAGCTTTGAGCATTTTTTTGTTAACGTCTTCATTTGTCTCACCGAAGTACTCTCTTCTCTCAGAGTGACCAAGTACAACATACTTAACGCCTGCATCTACAAGCATAGCCGGAGCGATCTCACCTGTGTAAGCACCCTTCTCCTCGAAGTACATGTTCTCAGCACCAACCTGGATGTTTGTTCCCTTAGCTGCCTCAACAACAGGGATGATATCGATTGCCGGTACACAAAATACTACGTCAACCTCATCGTTGACAACAAGCGGTTTTAAAGTCTCAACGAGCTTTACAGCCTCGCTTGGTGTCATGTTCATTTTCCAGTTTCCAGCAATGATTTTCTTTCTTGCCATTGTTTTATCTCCTTTTTGTGTTAAATAAACACTTTATTTTTTATCAGTCTTTGTCGTTAGCTGCTGCTACACCCGGGAGTTCTTTACCCTCAAGGAACTCAAGAGATGCACCGCCACCTGTAGAGATGTGTGTCATCTTGTCACCATATCCAAGAATATTTACAGCTGCTGCGGAATCACCACCGCCGATGATCGTTGTTGCATCAGTCTCAGCAAGAGCTTTGGCAACTTCCTCTGTACCATGTGCAAAATTCGGCATCTCAAAGCATCCCATCGGTCCGTTCCATACAACTGTCTTCGCATCCTTTACAGCATCTGCAAAAATCTTCTCTGTCTCTGGTCCGATGTCCATTCCTTCCCATCCGTCCGGAATCTCACCACGTTTAACGACCTGGATATTGCAGTCATTGGAGAAGTCATCACCGATTCTGTTATCTACAGGAAGAAGAAGCTTTACACCTTTCTCCTCTGCTTTCTTCATCATGTCAAGTGCATACTGAAGATAATCATCCTCACAGAGAGAGTTTCCGATATGGCCGCCCATAGCCTTGGAGAATGTGTAGGACATACCACCACCGATGATCAGTGTGTCTACCTTGTCAAGAAGGTTGTTGATAACAGAAATCTTACTGGAAACCTTAGCTCCGCCAAGGATTGCAACGAACGGTCTCTTCGGATTGTTTACCGCATTTCCGAGGAATGCGATCTCTTTCTCCATCAGATATCCTACAACTGCTGTCTTCACATATTTCGTAACACCTACATTGGAGCAGTGAGCTCTGTGAGCTGTTCCGAATGCATCATTTACAAATACATCGCAAAGGGAAGCAAGGTCTTCGCTGAACTTATCCTCGTTCTTTGTCTCTTCTGCACGGTAACGTGTGTTCTCAAGAAGAACTACATCACCATCTTTCATCTCTGCTACAGCAGCTTTTGCGTTCGGTCCTACTACCTCCGGATCTGCTGCGAATTTCACTTCCTGGCCAAGAAGCTCAGAAAGACGAACTGCTACAGGTGCAAGAGAAAGCTCAGGCTTCGGCTCTCCCTTCGGTTTACCAAGATGGGAGCAGAGGATAACCTTTCCACCGTCAGCGATCAGTTTCTTGATGGTAGGAAGAGCAGCTACAAGACGGTTCTCATCTGTGATCTTTCCATCCTGAAGCGGAACGTTAAAGTCGCATCTTACAAGTACTTTCTGTCCTTTTACATTGATATCATCAACACTTTTTTTGTTCAGCATTTCTATATCTCCTTAACATTTATTTCTGCCGGAAGCAGATCAATAAGGGCGAGCGGTATTGTTGTCCACTCTGTCAACAGTCATTTCCTCAGACATTTTTTTGTTTGGTCTTCTGGAAAAAAAGGGCCCGGTCCTCTTCAGACCGGACCCTTTCTGAGTCTATTCTTCTACACCTGTTCGCTGAAATTAAGCGTTCAGAAGGCTTCCGAAGTGCTTGATTGTACGAACCATCTGGCTTGTGTAGGAGTTCTCGTTGTCATACCAGGAAACTACCTG
>CAVIGE010000014.1:0-40636 GCA_963642325.1 Prevotella sp. CAG:279 | reverse complement strand
CTCTGAAACGTGCTTTCATGCCATACGGCGGAATCAAGATGGCAGAGCAGGCATGCGAGACTTACGGATATCACGTAAGCGATAAGATTAAAGATATCTTCAATAACTATGAGTTTAAGACACATAACCAGGGTGTATTCGACATCTACACACCAGAGATGAAGAAAGCCCGTCACAGTAAGATCCTTACAGGACTTCCGGATACCTACGGACGCGGACGTATCGTTGGTGACTACAGACGAGTAGCTCTTTACGGAATCGACCACCTGATCGCAGGTAAGGAGAAAGATTTCGCAGCATGTGACCGTCAGGGTATGAGACGTTATGACTTCCAGCTTCGTGAGGAGATCGCAGACCAGATCCGCGCTCTGAAGAAGATGAAAGAAATGGCTCAGATCTATGGCTTTGATATTTCCCAGCCGGCTAAGAACGCAAAAGAAGCATTCCAGTGGCTGTATTTCGGATATCTTGCAGCGATCAAGACCCAGAACGGAGCTGCAATGAGTGTTGGACGTATCTCCACATTCCTTGATATCTATATTGAGAGAGACCTTGAGAACGGAACTCTTACAGAGAAAGAGGCACAGGAGCTCGTTGACCATATCGTAATGAAATTCCGTATGGTTAAATTTGCACGTATTCCGTCTTACAACCAGCTCTTCTCCGGTGACCCGGTATGGGCAACTCTGGAAGTAGCAGGTATGGGACAGGATGGACGTTCCATGGTTACAAAGAACGACTATCGTTTCCTTCATACACTTGAGGATATGGGACCGGCTCCGGAGCCGAACCTTACAGTTCTCTACTCTTCAAGACTGCCAGAGAACTTCAAGAAATATGCAGCTGACATCTCCGTTACAACAAGCTCTATCCAGTATGAGAACGATGATGTTATGCGTCCGGTATGGGGCGATGACTACAGCATCTGCTGCTGTGTATCTGCTACAGAGACAGGTAAGGAGATGCAGTTCTTCGGTGCCCGTGCAAACCTTGCTAAATGCCTTCTTTATGCGATCAACGGTGGTGTTGATGAGAAGTCCAAACAGCAGGTAGGACCGGCATACCAGCCGATCACTTCCGAGTACCTTGACTATGATGAGGTAATCGCTAAATATGACCAGATGATGGACTGGCTTGCACATCTGTATGTTGGAACACTGAACATGATCCATTACATGCATGATAAATACTACTATGAGGCAGCTGAGATGGCTCTCATCGATACAAAGGTTGACCGTTCCTTCGCAACTGGTATCGCCGGATTCTCACATGTAGTAGACTCCCTTTCCGCTATCAAATATGCAAAGGTTAAAGCTATCCGTGATGAGGACGGAATCACAACAGACTTCCAGGTTGAGGGTGACTTCCCACGTTATGGTAACGATGATGACAGAGCAGATGAGATCGCAACAACACTGCTTTCCACCTTCCTTGAGAAGCTGAAACACATCCATACTTATCGTGATTCCAAGCCAACCACATCCATCCTTACCATCACATCCAACGTTGTATATGGTAAAGCTACAGGATCTCTTCCGGACGGAAGAAAAGCCGGCGAGCCTCTGGCACCGGGAGCTAACCCGTCTTACGGCGCAGAGCAGAACGGACTTCTTGCTTCCCTGAACTCTGTTGCAAAGCTTGACTATGAGGATGCCCTTGACGGAATCTCCAATACTCAGACGATCAACCCGGATGCCCTTGGACATTCTGAGGAAGAGCGTACAGAGAACCTTGTAAATGTACTTGACGGATACTTTGACCGTGGTGCACATCACCTCAACGTAAACGTATTCGGTAAAGAGAAACTTATTGATGCTATGGAGCATCCGGAAAAAGAGGAGTATGCAAACTTCACGATCCGTGTTTCCGGATACGCTGTTAAGTTCATCGACCTTACAAGAGAGCAGCAGCTTGACGTTATCGCAAGAACCTGCCACGAAAGGATGTAATAAAAAATATGGGCGACCAGAAAAAAATCACTGGCTTCGTCCACTCACTGGAGAGCTTCGGCTCTGTTGACGGACCAGGAGTCCGGTATGTGATCTTTTTGAGCGGCTGTGCCATGCGCTGCCAGTTCTGCCACAATCCGGACACCTGGCAAATGAAAACAGGAACGGAGTACACAGCAGATGAGCTGCTTGAAAAAGCCTGTCGATACCGCTCTTACTGGGGAAGTAAGGGCGGTATTACTGTGAGTGGAGGCGAGCCACTGTTACAGATTGATTTCCTCACCGAGCTTTTTAAGAAAGCCAAAAAACAGGGAATCCATACAACTCTTGATACCAGCGGCAATCCTTACACAGAAGAAGGCCCATGGCATGACAAATGGGAAGAGCTGATGAAATATACAGATCTTGTCATGTTGGATATCAAACACATTGACGAGGAACAGCATAAGCTCCTCACAGGATGTACCAACAAAAATATCCTTGCCATGGCAAAAAAACTTTCAGATATGGGCATTGCTATGTGGATCCGCCACGTACTGGTACCGGAGCGCAATGACCGTGATGATTACCTTCACCGCCTGGCCGATTTCATCGGTACACTTAAAACCGTCGAGAGAGTGGAGATTCTTCCATATCATACACTGGGAATCTTCAAATGGGAAAACCTTCACATTGACTATCCTCTGAAGGGCATTAATCCGCCAACACAGGAACGGATCGAAAATGCGGAGAAAATCCTGGGAATAAAATAAGCTTGTGTAACTAAAGCAGCCCTCTGTCTGTACGACAGGGGGCTGATCTGATTACACAAGCTCTTTATTTTTCAGAAGCATTTCCTTAATGATATTCTGCGTGTAAGCACCCAGATGACGCTGTGTATCACGGTCAAGCTCAGATGGGATGATGGGTTTGCCATATTCGATCACAACATGGGTGGGAGTCATTTTTGGGAAATTAGCCTCCCAGATATTGGCGGAATTGCTGATCGCGATGGGAATGACCGGGCTTTTTGCCCTGGTTGCGATTTTAAAGCTTCCATCGTGGAAGGGCAGCATCTCGGTTTCCTCTGCATTTTTGTTCCTGGTTCCCTCCGGGAAGATGCAGACGGAAATTCCGGATTTCACATAGTCCGCAGCCTGGAGGATAGTCTTAAGACCCTGTTTGATATCCTTCCTGTCAAGGAAGAGGCAGTAAAGATTGCGCATCCAGTTGGAAAGCAGCGGATAACGCTCCATCTCTTTCTTGGCCACATAGCCGGTACGTCGCGGGCAGCGGCTGTATGTGAGCAGGATATCAAAATAACTCCGGTGGTTGGCAACATAAAGAACAGCCTGGTCTTTCGGAACATTCTCCTCACCGATCACTGTTACCCTGGCCCCGGTGAGCCACAGGATAAATTTAAAGATGGCCTGCACCATGCGCAGGGAGCTGATATCCTTCTTCATGGGAGCGAATTTCCCGATGATCCATTCTATAAGAAGAACCGGGATCGTCAGCACCAGATAGCCGATCACTGTGATACAGACAAGTATAAATCGAATCATATCTTACGTCCTTTCTATGTCTGCGGGCATTTCCTGACCGCTGTACTTATAGCATTTCCATAAATTACTGCAGCATGTTCTGACCAACTTTCTTTTGATGCATTAATTCCTGGAACTGCTATAATTATACGAAGAATTTCAGATAGTTGCAATAAATCTTTCCCTGATTACATAGAATAAATACTGAGTAATGCAGAAAAACGGAGAAATGCACTATGAAAAGAGCAGTTTTTCTGCCTGCAGCTGTGGCAATGGCGGCTGTACTGTCCGGCTGCGGACTTGTACGGATCGAGGAAGAGGAACGAAAACCGGTTGCTTATACAGTGGTAGAACGCCAGGATATCCCGGCAGAGCTGGATGAGATCATGGATGAAAAAAAGGAAAAGGAATTTCAGCTGAGCTATGCAACCGGAGATGCTCTGTATCTGGCAAAAGGCTACGGGTGTCAGATGAGCGGAGGCTACAGCATTCAGGTGGAAGAGCTTGGAGCCTCATCAAACGGGCTTTTTTTTGTTACAAGACTCATTGGCCCGAAGGATCTCACTGAGGCCGGAGTTCCGTCCTATCCATGCATTGTGATAAAAACAGAACCCCAGAAAAAACCGGTAATTTTCCGGGAGGGAAAAGCAGGGACAGCCAGCAGTTCGAAGAAGGGGGAATAGGCGGTGGAATTAAAAAAAGAAAGCATACAGGTGCTGAAAGAAAAAAGCAGGGCGAAAAGCCAGATCACCTTTGACGAGGATTTTAATGTGCCGGATGCAAAGCCGGATGTGGGAAGGCTGATCCAGCATAAGGGCCGCATTATCATGGAGGATGTACATCTCACAGACGGAAAAGGTGTACTCACCGGAATGCTGGAGGTGGATGTCCTTTATGTGGGGGAGGAAAGCGGAATTGTCAGCAGTCTTACTGCAAAACTTCCGTTTGAGGAGACTCTGAACCTGAAGGATATTACAAATGGAGATAAAATGTGTTTAAAGTGGGAGATAGAGGATCTTACGATCCGGCTGATCCATTCCAGGAAGCTGAACATCAAAGCACTGGTGACTTTTTGCGCAGCTGTGGACGAAACGAATTCGGTCAGGATTCCCGTTGCACTGGATACGGCTGAGGTATCTGCCCGGAAAAAACAGATCCGCGTTCTGGCACTTGGCGTACATAAAAAAGACACCCTGCGTATCCGGGATGAATATACCATTGCATCTAACCGGCCGGATATTTCAGGAGTGATCTGGTACACCTATGATGTACGCGGCCTGGAACAAAAACCGGAGGAAAACATGGTGAAGGCCAGAGGTGAGCTGTCCGTTTTTGTGCTGTATGAGTCGGAGGATACAGAGGCACCGGTGCAGTGGCTGGAGTATTCCGTGCCTTTTTCCGGGGAGGTGGAGTGTGTCGGCTGTACCGAAGAGCTGATCCCGGATATCACAGTTTCCGTGATGCACCAGAGCCTGGAGGCGAAGCCGGATGCGGATGGCGAGGAGCGGATTTTTGTGTCGGATGTGGTGCTGGAGCTGGATATGAAATTCTTCCGGGAGGAGGAATACGATCTGGTAACGGATGTCTATACGCCAGTCCGTGAGTGTATTTTGGAAGGAAAGAGAGAAATTCTGGACCGGCTTCTTGTACGGAATTTTTCCAGGTGCAGACTCAGCGAGCGCGTCCAGGTCAGGGAAAACCAGGGGAAAATCCTCCAGCTTTGTCACAGCCAGGGAAAGGTGAAGCTGGATAAGACCAGGATCGTGGAGAATGGCGTGGAGGCGCAGGGCGTTGTGATGCTGAAGATTTTGTATATCATCGGCAATGACAGCATGCCCTTTTATTCCATGGAGGCAATGCTGCCGTTTTCCTATGTGGTGGAAGCGCGTGGGATACAGGAGGACAGCACATATCAGTTAAAGGCCGAACTGGAGCAGCTTTCCCTGGCTATGGCAGACGGAAATGAGATCGAGATCCGTGCATCGGTTGGCCTGAATCTCCTGGCTGTCAGCAGGGAAGAGTTTTTTATCATAGATAAGGTGGAAGAAAAACCTCTCGACATGAAAAAAATCCAGGCAATGCCAGGAATCCTCATCTATATGGTAAAACCCGGTGATGAGCTGTGGGATATCGCAAGAAAATATCATACCTCGGTTGAGGAGATCCGAAAGCTGAACGGACTGAATGAAAGCCAGGAGCCTTCCCCGGGAACGCCGATCCTTGTTGTAAAAAAGGTGGAAGGCCAGATTAAATGATAAAAATACAACAGAAAGAGAAAAAGCAGGAATATTTTGCTGTTGAAAAGATTGTTAAAATCATTTAAAATATAAGTATAAATACTGTATACAAAGTACAAATGGAGGGACTTATGCGGTTAAAGGCAATGGCAAAGATCAATCTCGGACTTGATGTTCTGGGAAAGAGAGAGGATGGCTATCATGAGGTGCGCATGATCATGCAGACGATCCGTATGTATGATATCCTTGACATACGAAGGACAAAAAGACCGGGAATCGTACTGACAACGAATCTTCCGTTCATTCCGACAGACCAGAGAAATCTTGTATATAAGGCAGCAGAGATGCTGATGGATGAGTTCGGTGTCGAAGATGGAATTTCCATCAGACTGCGTAAATTTATCCCGGTGGCAGCCGGAATGGCAGGCGGAAGCTCCGATGCGGCGGCTGCATTTGTGGGAGTGAACCGGATGTTCCGCCTGGGACTTACCGAAGAGCAGCTGATGGAACGTGCAGTGAAGGTAGGGGCGGATGTTCCGTATTGTATCATGCGTGGAACAGCCCTGGCAGAGGGGATCGGGGAGAAGCTGACCCGTCTTCCGAAGGTTCCGAAGTGCTGTGTTCTTGTAGGCAAGCCGGGAATCAACGTTTCAACCAGGACAGCATATGAGAATCTGAATCTTTCCGCGATCGGAAAGCATCCGGATATCGATGGAATGATCGGAGATATCAAGAACAGAGATCTCTATGCGATGGCATCGAAGATGGAGAATGTTTTTGAGCCGGGGATCATCCGTCAGTATCCTGTGATCGGAGATATTAAAAATCTGATGGAAGAGAACGGCGCACTGAAAGCAGTGATGAGCGGAAGCGGCCCGACCGTATTCGGGATTTTTGACAACAGAGATAAGATGGCAGCAGCAGCAAAGAGTCTCAGAAAGAGCGGCCTTGCGAAAACCGTATTTGCTACAGATATTTACAACAGAGATGGAGGAGTTACAGATGACAAGTGATTTTTCTGTGGATATGAATGAATATCTGCCGCTTCGTGATGTTGTTTTTAACACTCTGCGGCAGGCAATCCTGAAGGGCGAGCTGAAGCCAGGGGAAAGACTTCTGGAGATCAGTCTTGCGGAACGGCTGGGAGTGAGCAGAACCCCGGTCCGTGAGGCTATGCGTAAGCTGGAACAGGAAGGGCTGGTGGTGATGATCCCACGAAGAGGTGCCCAGGTTGCAAGTATTACAGAGAAGGATCTCAACGATGTTCTGGAGGTGCGTATTGCACTTGAGAATGTTGCCATAGAGAAGGCATGCAAGCTGATCACGGAGGAGGAGCTTGGAAGGCTCTGGGTGGCAGCCAAGGAATTTGAAAAGACAAAGGCAGAGGGAAACCTGGTGCGGCTCGCTGAGGCAGATGTGGCTTTTCATGAGAGCATTTACCAGGCATCGGATAACAAACGCCTGAACCAGGTGCTGAATAACTTAAGAGAGCAGATGTACCGCTACCGTGTGGAATATCTGAAGGAGGAGCAGACCAGGAATCTTCTTGTCAGTGAGCATGAAGAGCTTGTGAGGGCTATCCGCGATGGAAATGTGGAGAAAGCACAGGAGATTTCCTTTAACCATCTGGAGAACCAGAGGAAGGCGATCATCCGTACCATCCGCGCAGAGAACGCAGCGAAGGAAGAGCAGAAGAAAGCATAAAAAATAAGATATATGGAGATATTAAGAGAGATGTCAGGGTGGCATCTCTCTTTTTTGGCTGGAAATTTTGGCTGCACCAGCTTTAGGGGGAGAGGAGCCTGCCCGGAAGGGAGGGAAAAGGATGGAAATGAAAAAGGTTTCATCACTGCTTCACGAGAACGAAGCCTGCATCCGGAAACGCTGCGAAAACTGTGACGATATCCTGATCCGCCCCATGATCCTTGGGGAAAGCCATAAGGTAAACTGTCTCATGGTTTACATCGAAGTTGCGGTATCCAATATGATGCTGGATGATTCGGCTATTGGAAAAATGGTGAATCATTTTCAGGAAATACCGGCGGAAAAGATCCGGGAATTTATCCGGAAAAACAGTCTTGGGATTGCAGATGCAGAGGAGCTTGTCACCATGGAGGAGGTCTTTTCTGCCATACTTGCGGGAAATGCGGTTTTCTTTATGGATGGCTATGACAGGGCCATGAAAATTTCCAGCAGGGGCTATCCTGGCCTTGATGTATCCCAGGCAGAGACAGAAAAAGTTCTCAGAGGATCCAAGGAGGGCTTTTGCGACAGCGTAAAAACAAATGCAGCCCTCATCCGGAAACGGCTCCGGGATACCAGGCTGAAGGTGGAAGGGCAGGATGTTGGCGTGCGTTCCCATACGGTAGTCCAGCTGTTATATGTAGAAGATCTGGTACATGAGGAGCTTCTGGAATCCATCCGGGAGCGGCTGGAAGCCTTTACCGTGGACGGGATACTGGACAGCGGTATGCTGGAGCAGCTGACCGAAGAAGCCTGGTATTCGCCTTTTCCGCAGTTTCAGACAACAGAGCGGCCTGACCGCGCAGCACAGGAGCTTCTCAATGGAAAAGCAGTTCTGCTCTGTGACAATTCACCCGTGGCACTGGTAGTTCCGGGAGCTTTTAACAGCTTCATGGAGAGCAGTGAGGACTGGTACAACCGTTTTGAGATGACTTCTTTTTTGCGGGTGCTTCGGTATCTGGCTATGGCTGTGGCAACCCTTCTTCCGGGACTTTACCTGGCTGTGATCCGTTTTCACACACAGGTGCTCCCGGCCAATCTGATCCTCTCTTTTGCACAGGCGCGGGAAGGCGTGCCCTTTTCCAGCGTGGCAGAGCTGGTGTTTCTGGAGCTGTCATTCGAGCTGATCCGGGAGGCAGGGGTACGGATCCCCGGGGCACTTGGAAATGCCATCGGGATTGTCGGAGGGCTGATCATCGGGCAGGCAGCAGTGGAAGCGAATCTGGTAAGCCCGGTGGTGGTTATCATCGTGGCACTGACTGCACTGGGGTCACTGGCGATCCCGAATGAGGAATTTGCCTCGGCCTTCCGGCTTTTGAAATATGTGTTTCTGTTTCTGGGAGGATATCTGGGAATATTCGGGATCGTGCTGGGGCTGTATCTTACAGCTGCACATCTGGCAGGGCTTTTGAGCTTTGGGGTTCCGTATCTGGTTCCTTTTGTGGGAAAAAACAAAGAGTCAGAAACCGGCGGAAGGATTCTCAGGCTCCCCTTCCGGAAACGGAAATTCCGGCCGCTTTATGCGCGCAGTGAACAGAAACGAAGGCTCAGGACAAGGCCATGGCGGAAGAAAGGACAAGGCGTATGAGATTTGCGGAGAACAACAGGATTTCCCACAGGCAGCTTTTCAGACAGATCATACTGGTATTTCCGGCACCGTTTTTGCTGTGCCTGTTCCGGGGCGGCTCCATGCTGGGAAAAAGTGCAGCAGCAGGAACCGTGACAGCTTTTGTGATTCTTTTATTTTATGTGATCTGGCTGATCCGGCTGGGACCTGTATACAGTGAACTGGCCAGGAATACCGGAAATATTACAGTACGGATTATTGGACTTTTCTTTCTGGTATATGTGGTTCTAAGTGCAGCCTTTCTTGCGGATCTCATAGAACAGGTGATCCCGTCGAGCCTGATCAGCGGCATTTCCGGGAAATGGCTCTCGCTTTTTGCAGTGGCAGCCAGCAGCATCGGTACAAAAAAGGGAATGCAGAGGCGGGGACGGATCGCAGAGGTATCCGGTGGGATTTTTCTGGCGGGAATTGTTCTGCTGATGATCTTAAGCGCAGGCCAGGGAAAAGCAGAATATTTTCTGGAAATCTGGAATGGGGAAGGCAGCGGATTTTCCGGCAGGGAATGGATAAAAAGTACCTGGTGGCTTTTGAGTGCTTTTTCCGGAGTGGGGCTTCTGCCCTTTGCGCTTTATCAGGTGGAAAAGCAGGGAAGTGCCAGGAAGCCGCTGATCCTTGGCCTGCTCGCCGTGTGCGGAATTGTACTTGGAATGCAGCTTCTTCTTCCGGCAGTGTTCGGACGGGGGCGGCTTCTTATGGAGGCATATCCCATCCTGCCGCTTCTGGATGGCGCGGATCTTCCGGGAAATGTGCTGGCCAGATTCGATGTGATCTGGATGGGCTGTCTGTTGTTCGGGCTGTTTTTTTCCATGGGAAGCCTCTTTCATTATGGAAACCAGATCGCGGGCCGGACGAAGCTGGGTACAGGAAGCTGCTGGATTCCTGCGGCTGGATGGATTCTTTCCATATATAATAGGGAGGGTTATAGAATAGGGGATTATTATGGAAGCTATCTTAAATATGTTTTTGTACCGGGGCTTCTTGTGATACAGCTTTTTCTCAGTATGGGAAACCGTGGCTCCAGGAGAAAAAGAGTGGCGGCAGCGGCGATGCTTCTGGCAGTGTGCCTTGCCGGAACAGGCTGTGCTGCAGTAGAGCCGGAAAAAAGGCTCTATCCGCTTGCGCTGGGAGTGGGAGGTCTGGAGAATGGATTCGTGCTGAAATATGCAATGCCGGATATGAATGCTGCCACCGGCCAGGAGAAACCGGATGAAGATCCGGTGTCAGTGCTGACGGTCGCAGGGGAGGATTTCCGTGAAATCCGGAAAATTTACAATCGTTCCCAGGAAAAGTATCTGGATCTTGGCCACCTGCAGGTTGTGATACTGGATGAAAGCATGCTTACAGGTGAGAACAGCGCAGCCTTTATCCGCTATCTGAAGCAGGAGGAGCATGTTGGAGAGGACGTTTACGTGTTTTGCACACAGATGCTGCCGGAGGTTTTTTCGTGGCAGGGAGCGCAGCAAAGCTCTGTAGGGGAATATCTCCAGGGAATCCAGGAAAACCGGACTTCCGGGCAGCAGAAAAAAGGAGTCACATTAAGGGAAGTGTATCATCAGTTTTATAAAGATGGAACACTGCCGTGGCTGCCTTCTGTATGGGTGGAGGGAGAGCTTCTTGAGGTAGATTATGGAAACCGTGAATAAGCTTTGGAAATCCTGGAAATAATTGAGATATGTTAAGGAAAAAAGATGCAGGGAGAGATTAAAAGTGAGTGACAGATTACGGAAAATACTGTGGGCTTTTGCCATGGCGGCTGTGATCACAGCCTGCTGTACAGATTATGCAGGGAAAGAGCTTTACGGATCCCGGGTGTACGCCTGGTGGGGGACGATCTACCCGGAATTTTGTTTCGAAGAGGGTGAAGAGGAGGAGGAAACTAAGCCTGTGAAGGTGTCCTTCTGGCTTGCGAAAGCACTGGATTGGTGATACAATATTCTAACGATTAATCATTTCAGGAGAACAGATCAATGAATATAGACAGAAATGCGCCGGTAGGTGTGTTCGATTCCGGAATCGGAGGGCTGACGGTAGCCAGGGAGATCATGCGCAATCTCCCCTCCGAAAAAATTGTATATTTTGGTGATACAGCGAGAGTTCCCTATGGAAATAAATCACGGGAGACGGTAATCCGTTATTCCCGCCAGATCATCCATTTTTTGCAGGAGCAGAAGGTGAAGGCGATCGTAGTGGCCTGTAATACAGCCAGTGCTTTTGCGCTGGACGCGGTCAGGGATGAGCTGGATATCCCTATTATAGGCGTGATCGAATCCGGGGCAAAAATCGCAGCCATGGAGACTAAGAACAAACGGGTAGGTGTCATCGGTACGGTCGGTACGGTGGGGAGTGGTATCCATGCAGCCTATCTGAAGGAGCTGGACCCGGAGATCACAGTGCTGGGCAGGGCGTGTCCGCTGTTTGTGCCTCTTGTCGAGGAGGGATGGCTTCACGATCCGGTTACAGAGGAGGTGGCCAGAAGATATCTGAAGGAGCTGCAGGATCAGAGGATCGATACACTGATCCTCGGGTGTACGCATTATCCGCTTCTCAGATCAACAATTCGAAAGATCATGGGAGAGGAGGTACGTCTGGTCAACCCGGCCTATGAGACTGCACTGGAGCTTCGCAAGCTTCTGGCAGATATGGATCTTGCAAGCGATGAGACGGTGGAGGAGGAATTTCCATATCGCTTCTATGTAAGTGACCTTGCTGAGAAATTTAAGGATTTTGCCAATTCGATCCTGCCGTATAATGTAGAGAAGACGCAGAAGATCGATATCGAGAAATATTGAAGATGCAGTATAACAGGAGAGAACATAATGCAGAAAGAAGTTTTGATTCATGTAAGAGGACTTCAGATGATGGATGCACAGGGAGATCAGGAGCCGATCGAGATCATTGTACCGGGACAGTATTATTTCCGCAATGGTTCCCATTATCTCAGGTATGAGGAGCTTCTGGATGAGAGCTCAGAGCCGACCATCAACTACATAAAAATGTCAGATAAGGGTCTGGAAGTCAGCAAGAAGGGCCTGGTCAATGTACATATGGTATTTGAACAGGGAAAGAAGAATATGACTTATTATACAACCCCTTACGGAACACTTCAGATGGGGATCGCAGCCACCAGCCTGGAGCTGACTGAGAGTGAGGAGGACCTTCGGATGAAGGCAGATTATGCGCTGGATATGAACGAAGAGCATGTGGCAGACTGTTATCTGGCTATCCAGGTACAGCCGAGAGACTGCGGAGATTTTGTTTTATAAGGATCATCCACCTAAGAATATGAAAAAACCGCTGTGCAGCAGGAGTGTTCCTGTCACACAGCGGTTTTGGTATCTTTGAAATTATTTACGGAATCTTGCGAGGAAGCCTTTTTTCTTCTTCTGCGGAGTTTCGAGTGAACCGCGGATTCCTTTAACGCCAACGATGTAAAGACCACTGACCTCTGCTTTGATCTCCTTCTTGACCGGGATCAGGTCGAAAACCCTCTCATCTGCGATGAGGATACTGATCTTCGGACCAACCTTAGCCTTGACGATCGGAAGCTTGGAACGGCGCATAAGCTTGGGTGTCTGATCGATGACCATCTGTGGAAGTCCGGAATCCTTCAAAGGCATCCGTTTTTTATCAATGACCAGCATGGTAACTGTCTGCTTGTTAGCCTGGATCTGAGCCTGCTGTTCGTCCTGTTTTTTCTGAGCCTTTTTTCCGAAGAAATAGAGAGCGGCTAATGCTGCGATCAGAATAACGAGGATGACCAGAAGAACAATGGTAACTGTACTCATTTGAGAATCCCCCTGTATGTATATTTGTTTCGCAATCGGTTACATTACGTAAAAATCATTTTAGCATTGTTTCATCAAAAAGGCAATTAAAAAGTTAAAAAGACACCGGGAATGGTGGAAATTTAAGTGGTTACAAGTTATAATGATCGTGATGTGATTCACAATGTATGGTGCAAAGCTTATGGGATACGGCCAGGGCTGAGACACGGATGAGCAATCTGGACAGACCAGATATGGAGGAAAACGAAATGGAGAAGGAAACCCTCAGAAGAACACGACCGGAGATGGGGACACCAGAGTATGAGGAATGGCGTAAACGCATGATCGCACGCAGACGAAAACGTTTGCAGAGAGAGCGGCGAAAACGCCTGATCGCCATTGGAGCAGCACTTGTAATAGTGACAGGGGGCGTTTCTGTCGGAATCAACAGCTGTAAGGAAAAAAAGGCTTCTGTATCCCGGCAGGATGAGATATCCGCTGATGCGAAAAACAATGCTTCGTCGAAGTCAGATTCCAAAAAAGCGTCGGCATCATCCGATGGAAGTGCTTCCACTTCCAAAACAGCAGATACCCAAGGAAGCCAGGCAGCGGCGAAGGATGTCCTTGCACAGGCAGATATCCTTGCACAGCAGTATAATTATGATAAAGCGATTTCACTTCTGAAAAAAGATCCAGCCTACTCCTCCAGTGAGAAGATGCAGGAAGCAGTAAAGAAATACGAAGAAACAAAAGCAACCTGTACAGCGTGGCCGCTTGATAAAGTGACCCATGTTTTTTATCATATCCTGATCAAAGATACGTCCAAGGCCTTTGACGGAGATTACAAAGAAGCAGATTACAATCAGGTTATGACGACCATAGATGAATTTAACAAGATCACCCAGACCATGTATGATAAGGGTTATGTCATGGTAAGCATCAGGGATATGGCGAAGGCAGATGATAATGGAAATATGACGAAGGGAGAGATCCTTCTTCCGCCAGGTAAAATCCCGTTTGTCCTTTCCCAGGATGATGTATGTTATTATCATTACATGGACGGCGATGGTTTTGCCAGCAAGCTGGTTGTGGATGATGAGGGGAAGATCCGCAACGAATATGTGGAAGACGACGGCAGCGTATCCGTGGGGGATTACGATATGGTACCGCTGATCGACCGCTTTGTGGAAAAGCACCCGGACTTCTCTTACAGAGGAGCCAAGGGAATCATAGCACTTACCGGATATAATGGGATTTTGGGATACAGAACGGATGAGAGCTATCAGACCCGTCCGGCTGATCTGGATGAAGACAAGGTGGAGTGGCTTAACAAGCATCCGGATTTCAGCCTGGAAAAGGAACGCGAGGGCGCAAAGAAGGTGGCAGATGCCATGAAAGCGGAAGGCTGGGAATTTGCAAGCCATACCTGGGGCCACCAGAATGTAGGACAGATCTCCCTGGAGAAGCTTCAGGCAGATACAGAGAAATTCAAGAAGAATGTAGATCCGCTGATCGGGGGAACAGATATCATTATTTTTGCTTTTGGAACCGATATTACCGAGGCACAGGATTATTCCGGCGATAAATTTGAATATCTGAAGGGAGAGGGATATAACTATTACTGTAATGTAGATTCCAGCCAGTATTATGTGCAGATCCGTGACAGATACTTCAGGCAGGGCAGAAGAAACCTGGATGGCTACAGAATGTACTACAATCCGGAGCTGCTGGAGGATCTTTTCAATGCAAAGGATGTTTTTGACCCGGCAAGACCTACGCCGGTGCCGCCTATGAGCTGACGGGGATATCAAAGAAAGGGGTCACTTATTATTATGAAGAAAAAAATTGCAGGTGTACTGACAACAGTACTTGCAGCATCGCTTTTTGTGGGCGGAAACGCACCTGTCACCACGCAGCTGGACAGCATGGCGGCAGAGTCACAGAAAGACGAAGATACACAGTCCGATGAAGCAGAGAATGCGCAGTCGGATGATACAGAGACGGCCGACAGCTCTTCCGATACAAGCACATCCTCGGATGAGAAAGCACTTCTTAAAAAAGCCAAAAAACTGGCGCAGCAGTACGATTACACGGGTGCGATCTCAACCCTGAAAAACAACTGGAAATTTGCAACCAGTGACAAGATGCAGGAAGCGGCAGCCGCCTATATGAAGAAAAGAGATGCCTGCGTGGAATATCCGCTGGAGAAGATTACGCATGTATTTTTTCATTCACTGATCGTGGATACGTCCAGGGCTTTTGACGGGGATTCCGATGAAGCCGGATATAATCAGATGATGACAACGGTCAGTGAATTTAAGAAGATACTCCAGATCATGTATGATAAGGGATATGTTCTGGTAAGTCCGCATGATATGGCAGTTGTGAATGATGACGGAACGATGAGCAAGGGTAAGATCATGCTTCCGGAGGGTAAGATCCCGTTTGTCCTCTCAGAGGATGATGTCAGCTACTATCATTACATGGATGATGATGGATTTGCGTCAAAGCTTGTGATCGATGAAAACGGAGATATCAAATGTGAATATAAGAAGGCGGACGGAACGGTAGTTACCGGGGATTATGATGTTTTGCCAATTCTGGATTCCTTTATCAAAGAGCATCCGGATTTTTCCTACCATGGAAGAAAGGGAATCCTGGCAATGACCGGATATGATGGTGTTCTTGGATACCGTACAGATGTGGCATATAAGACCAAGAAGAACCTTCAGGATGACCAGAAGGCTTTTCTCAAGGCCAATCCGGACTTTGATTATGATGCAGAGGTAAAAGCAGCCAAAAAAGTGGCAAAGGCCATAAAAAAAGACGGATGGGAGTTCGCAAGCCACACCTGGGGTCACAGAAATGCGACCAGCTCCACAGCAGCAGAGCTGAAGACCGATAACAAAAAGTGGGAAAAATACGTGGCACCGATCCTTGGAAAAACAGATATGATCATTTTTGCCTTTGGTGCAGATATCGGTGACTGGGAGGGATACACCTCTGACAATGCCAAGTATGAGTATTATAAAAGCCGTGGTTACCGCTATTTCTGCAACGTGGATTCCAGCCAGTATTTTGTACAGATCACAAGTGAATATTTCAGACAGGGAAGAAGAAACCTGGATGGCTACAGAATGTACTATAATCCGGATCTGTTAAGCGACCTTTTTGATGTTGCGGACGTATGGGATTCATCCAGACCGACACCGGTTCCGGAGATGTAAACGGATCTTACGGATACATGGGAAAAAGATATTATAATTTTGTTATACGTGATTTTTAATGATTTTGATGAAGGGAGTAAGATATGAAGAAAAGAGCATATCTCGTTGTCCTGGCATTGTGTACAGCACTGGCATTTACAGCCTGCGGCACAACAGCGGACAAAAAGGGGGAAACAAAATCTACAGCAGAAGCACAGGACAGCACAGATAAAGAGGATTCAGCTTCTGCAGATTCTGACAGTGCAGATGCAGAGGATAAGGACAGTGAGGGTGCAGACTCCGGAGACTCAAGGCTTGTTTCCGTAGATGATGTGAGCAAGTATGTTACCATTGGCCAGTATAAAGGCCTATCACTTGACAATACGGTGGAAGCTGTGACAGATGACGCAGTTGAGGGAAGAGTGGAGCAGGAGCTTCAGAACAAGGCTGAGGAAGTCACAGACGGCAGTGTTCAGGACGGGGATATTGTTACCATCAATTACGTAGGAACCAAGGATGGTGTGGCTTTCGATGGTGGTACAGCCAATAATTATGAGCTGACGATCGGATCCGGCACATTTATTGACGGCTTTGAGGATGGTATCATCGGCATGAAGAAGGGGGAAACGAAGGATCTTGACCTTACTTTTCCGGAAGAATATTCCTCTGAGGAGCTTGCAGGACAGGAGGTTACATTTAAGGTAACGCTGCAGAGCTTTAAGAGAGCACCTGAGCTTACGGACGAATGGGCCGCCAAGAATACAGACTGCAAGACTGCAGAAGATTATAAAAAAGAAATCCGCAAGACTCTGGAGAGCGAAGCACAGACAAGTGCCAAGAATACGCTCCGTGAGACAGCATGGAACACAGTGCTCCAGGCCTCTGAGGTGAAGGAATACCCACAGGATGATCTTGATACAGCCAAGACAGAATTTAAGACACTTTATGAGAATTATGCGAAGCAGGGCGATATGACACTGGAGGACTTCGTGAAGGCCCAGGGAATTTCCATGGATGATTTTGAAGAGCAGAGCAGCCAGTATGCAGAGTACAAGGTGAAGCAGAATCTGATCGTGCAGGGAATCATGGATACTGAGAATATGACACTTGAGGATGAAAAATCCCTTTCTATCCAGGATGAACTGATAAAGGCATACGATGTCAAGGATCTGGCAGCACTGGTGGATAAATATGGCCAGGCAGCTGTAGATGAGGCGATCGGACTTCTGAGAGTGGAGGATTTTATCCTGGATAATGCTACAGTCGAGGAAAAGGTTGCAGCCGGTGATACACAGGGTGAGAACGGAGATGATCCGTCAGCAGACGGCAGCAGTACAGAAGGCGAGGTAGATGAGGAGCTGGAATCAGCAGCAGCGGATTCAGCAAAATAACAGCAGAATCTGATGTGCGGTTCCCGGAGGTCTGTTCGGGAACCGCTTTTTGCGCGGAAGAGATGCAGGGGAAAATTAAGAGATTCTTTTGGGAATTTTCATTGTATTTAAGGAATAAATGAGGTATGATTAAAGCCAGAGAGCAATAACTGTGAGGCAACTGACAGTTATGAAGGCTATATAGATATATAAACGGAGATTTGAGAAATGGACAAAAGAGTTTTACGTGAACGAATGCGCAGAAAACAGCAGCAGTTGAGACGACGCAGGATGATGAAACGTGTGACGTGTGTGATTGCGGCAGTTCTTCTGCTTATTTTTGTCGTCAGAGGCGTAATCCTTCCGATCGCAAATCGTGCAGGCGGCGGAAGTGGCAGGGATGCAGAGACTGTGAATGTGCAGGCGAATACATCGAAAGCTTCGTCTGACAAAAGTACTGAGGATGGCAGTGCATCGGCAGATGCGGCAGATTCATCGGATTCATCAACCGACAGCAGCACAGATGCGACAGTAATGCCGGTAAAGGGTACATCAGCGGGAGACAGGATTTCTGTTATGACACCGGGCTGGCATGAGGATTCCAACGGTAAATGGTATCAGAATCCGGACGGTACATATTATATCAGTGGTTTTGCTGAGATTGACGGAACTACATACAGCTTTGACGAGAACGGATATATACAGACCGGATGGGTTGAGAAGGGAGCGAAGGATTATTATTTTAATGAGGATGGCTCCTACGATCCTTCCCAGAAGCGTAAGATGATCGCGCTGACATTCGACGATGGGCCGGGCGAATATACGGAAACTCTTCTTGATACAGTTGAGAAATACAGTGCCCATGTTACTTTCTTTATGGTAGGACAGAATGTGGAAGGGCATGAATCTACCATACAGAGGATGCTCAAGCTTGGCTGTGAGATTGGAAACCATACCTGGGACCACCCGGAGCAGACTCTTCCGAATATGGATCTGGATTCTGTTTTACAGGAATTCCAGAAGACGGATGATGCGCTGGTAAAGGCCTGTGGACAGGCGGCAACTGTATGCCGTGCACCATATGGCTCCGTTACGAAGGAAGAGATGTCAGCGGTAGGGAAGCCGTTTTTCATGTGGTCTACAGACTCTCTTGACTGGAAGCTTTTGGATGCAGATGCGGATTATAATCAGATTATGAATGACAGTGGTCTGGGGGATGGTTCCATTATCCTGATGCATGATATCCATGAGGCATCTGTGAAATGTGCCACAGAGAAGCTGATCCCGGAGCTGGTCAATGAGGGATATAAGCTTGTGACAGTCAGTGAGCTGGCAGCAGCGAAGGATGTCACACTTCAGAATGCTTCTTATACGGATTTCTGGGACAGCTCACTTCAGGCAGGACGGGTTCCGGGATATGCCGGAAATTCCAGTGATTCCTCTGACAGCAGTGACTCTTCTGACGGAAGTGGATCAACAGACAGCTCTGATGTAAGCGACGGTACTTCTGACAGCTCCGATGGAAGCAGTGACGGAGAGACCGATGGCAGTTCTGATGGCAGCGATTACTCGGATGGCTCTGAAGATGGAAGCTCTGAAGATGGAAGCAGCGATGGCAGTGACTATTCAGACGGTTCCGGAGACGGAAGCTATGATGACGAAAGCGAAGAATATTAAATAAAAAAATATGTGAAACGAACCAAAGAGATCGGAATGACAAAAGATGTGTCATTCGGGTCTCTTTTGTTTTTTGGCTGTTACTGTTCACACACCAATGTCCCGAGAGGTGTTTTTTCTTGACTGAAAATAAGGGGGTTGGTATAATTATAACATAAAGAAACTCCACTGATAATTGGGGAATGGATGGTGGCAGAACTATAAAGGGAGGTACCTTAAAATGGGAGAGAAATTACAATTTACGGAGCTTGACCAGTATCTGTTTGGTCAGGGTACGCATTACGATATTTACAGGAAGCTGGGGGCACATCCGGATACGCAGAACCGGAAAAAAGGAGTATATTTTGCAGTATGGGCACCGAATGCGCAGGCAGTTTCTGTCGTAGGTGAATTTAACGGCTGGGATACAGAGAAGAACCCGATGAAGAAGGCCGGTCCCATTGGTGTTTATGAGACCTTTGTACCTGGAGCCAGGATCGGACAGCTGTATAAATTTTATATTACAGGAGCTCACGGTGAGGAGCTTTATAAGGCAGATCCATATGCCAATGAAGCAGAGATGCGTCCCGGGACAGCATCACGTATCACAGACATCACCAGCTATAAATGGAAGGATGCTGCCTGGATGAAGAACCGTGAGAGCTTTGACCCGGATACAAGTGCCATGTCCATCTACGAGGTACACCCTGGTTCCTGGATGAAGCATCCACAGACGGAGCAGAATGCAGATGGCTTTTATTCCTACAGGGAGCTGGCAGAGAAGCTTGCTGAATATGTGAAGAAGATGGGGTATACACATGTTGAGCTTATGGGAATTGCAGAACATCCGTTCGATGGCTCCTGGGGATATCAGGTAACTGGCTATTATGCACCGACATCCCGTTTCGGTACGCCACAGGATTTTAAATATCTTGTTGATTACCTGCACCGCCAGAAGATTGGAGTTATCCTTGACTGGGTGCCTGCACACTTTCCGAAGGATGCTCACGGACTTGCTAATTTTGATGGCACGGCAGTATATGAGCATGAAGATCCGAGACAGGGAGAGCATCCGGACTGGGGAACCAAGATTTATAATTACGGCCGCCCGGAGGTTAAGAATTTCCTGATCGCCAATGCCCTTTACTGGGTAGAGGAATGTCATGTTGATGGTCTTCGTGTAGATGCGGTTGCTTCCATGCTCTACCTTGATTATGGCAAGAAGGACGGTGAGTGGATCGCCAATAAATTCGGCGGAAACAAGAATCTCGAAGCGATTGAATTCTTTAAGCATCTGAATACGGTTGTCCTTGGAAGAAACCATGGAAGCGTAATGATCGCGGAGGAGTCTACGGCATGGCCAATGGTGACAGGAAGGGCTGAGGATGACGGCCTTGGTTTTTCCCTGAAATGGAATATGGGCTGGATGAATGATTTCCTGGAATATATGAAGCTGGATCCTTATTTCCGTAAATTTAACCATAACAAGATGACTTTTTCCATGACATATGCCTACAGTGAGAAGTATGTTCTTGTTCTTTCCCATGATGAGGTTGTACATCTGAAATGCTCCATGCTTGAGAAGATGCCAGGCGAGCTGGACGATAAATTTAAGAATCTGAAAGCCGGTTATACCTTCATGTTTGGACATCCGGGCAAGAAGCTTCTTTTCATGGGACAGGATTTTGGACAGCTGCGGGAGTGGAGCGAGGCGAGAGAGCTTGACTGGTATCTCCTCGGCGAGGAGAATCACCAGAAGCTTCAGCAGTATGTAAGCGATCTTCTTCATCTGTATAAGAAGTACCCGGCACTTTACGGGGCAGATAATGATCCATTGGCATTTGAGTGGATCAATGCCAATGACGGGGATCGAAGTATTTTCAGCTTTGTGCGTAAATCGCCAACGGGACGCAATAATATCCTGGTTGTATGCAACTTCACGCCAGTGGCCCGCCCGGATTACCGTGTCGGGGTACCGAAGAAGAAACAGTACAGGCTGGTCCTTAATGAGGAGGGTCTCCTTCCAAAGGGCAGGACATTCAAGGCTGAGAGGCAGAACTGCGACAACCGTGAATTTTCCTTCGCATATCCGCTGGCACCGTATGGAGTTGGTGTATTTACATACTGATAAATGGTTGACAAATATTTTTCCGGATAGTATAGTGGAGTCATATAGAGGGGAGTAGCTGGCACGTCAGTGTTCATGATGTCGTCAATCTCGACAGGTTCCTGCCTGTCCGTATCGTGATGAAACAGCGAGACTTTTATTGCATGTTTTTTGTGCAGTAAAAGTCTCTTTTTTTATTACGATTTTGCCCATACTATCAATAAAAGCAGAATGAGAAAGGAACGGTGCCTATGAAAGCCTATTACAATGAGACAGCAGACAATGTGCGAAAAGAGCTAAACGGAACGATGGACTTTCTGACAGATGAGGAAGTGAAGAAACGGCAGGAGAAATTTGGACCCAACCAGCTTACAGAGGGGAAGAAAAAAAGTACTTTTCAGATATTTCTGGAACAGTACAGGGATTTCCTGGTTCTGATCCTCATTATTTCAGCCGTGGTTTCCCTGTTTCTCGGTGAGAAGGAAAGCGCAGCGGTAATTCTGATCGTGATCACAATGAATGCGATCCTGGGGACCGTGCAGACGATCAGGGCGGAAAATTCCCTGGACAGTCTGAAACAGCTGTCAGCACCGGAAGCGAAAGCAGTGCGTAATGGTATTGTAATGCGGATTCCGGGCCGTGAACTTACGGTAGGTGACATTGTTCATCTGGAAGCAGGCGATTATATTCCGGCAGATGGCCGTGTACTGGAAAGTGCGAGTCTGAAAACAGACGAAAGTGCGCTTACAGGAGAAAGCCTCGGTGTGGATAAGGTAAGTGATGCGCTGGAAGGTGAGCTGCCCCTGGGAGACCGCAGGAATATGGTGTTTTCAGGAAGCTATGTCACATATGGCCGTGGTATTTTTATAGTGACGGACATTGGGATGCAGACAGAGGTAGGAAAGATCGCCAGCCTTTTGAAGAATGCTTCGGAGAAAAAAACACCGCTTCAGGTCAGCCTCGACAGCTTTGGCAAAAAGCTTTCGGCAGCAATCCTTGTATTGTGTGCAGCACTTTTTGCCCTGCAGGTGCTGAAAGGGGGAAACGTGGCAGATGCGTTTCTGTTTGCAGTGGCACTGGCTGTGGCTGCGATTCCGGAAGCATTAAGCTCTATTGTGACGATCGTGCTGGCTTTTGGAACCAGGAAGATGGCGGGCGAAGGTGCGATCATCCGTAAGCTTCAGTCGGTGGAAAGCCTTGGAAGTGTATCTGTGATCTGTTCTGACAAAACAGGGACGCTTACCCAGAATAAGATGACGATCGAGCATTATTACGCAGACGGGCAGGATATTTTGGCAGACAGGGTAGATCCGGAGGATCCGCTTCATAAACAGATGCTTTACCTGAGTATCCTGTGCAACGATTCTACGAATATTGAGGGACAGGAGATCGGTGATCCTACAGAAACAGCAATGATCAACCTTGGCGATCATGTGGGGGTTCCTGCACAGAAGATCCGGAATGCTTATCCAAGACTCAGCGAGGTTCCTTTTGACAGTGACAGGAAGCTGATGTCAACGTTTCACAGGCTGGATACAGGATATACGATGATCACGAAGGGTGCAGTGGATGTGATGCTAAAGCGTGTGGATTACATTCAGAAAGGTGGAAAAACAGTTCCTGTCACAGCCGGTGATGTGGAAAACATCTTAAGGGTCAATGAACAGTATTCCAGAGAGGGGCTTCGGGTTCTTGGAATAGGCTACAGAAATTTTGCCCGGGAGAAAAATATATCCACGGATGATGAAAAAGAGCTTGTTTTCCTGGGGCTTATAGCAATGATGGATCCGCCCCGCCAGGAAAGTGCAGAGGCAGTTTCTGACTGCAAACGTGCCGGAATTTGTCCGGTGATGATCACCGGAGACCATAAGGTGACGGCTGCGGCTATCGCGAAAAGGGTCGGGATACTGGATGATGTGTCACAGGCCTGTGAAGGGGCAGAGCTTGACAGGCTTGGTGATGAGGAGTTAAAGGATTTTGTGGAAAATATCAGGGTCTATGCACGTGTGACACCGGAGCATAAGATAAGGATCGTCCGTGCATGGCAGGAAAGAGGAAACATTGTGGCTATGACCGGTGATGGAGTTAATGATGCACCTGCACTGAAGCAGGCAGATGTGGGCGTTGCCATGGGGATCACGGGAACAGAGGTTGCCAAGGATGCCGCATCCATGGTTCTGACAGATGATAATTTTGCTACCATTATCAAGGCTGTGGAGAGTGGCCGGAATATTTATGAAAATATCAAAAAAGCGATACAGTTTCTTCTTTCCGGAAATTTTGCTGCAATTCTGGTGGTGCTTGCCGCTTCGCTGGCCGGTTTGCCGGTTCCTTTTGCACCGGTGCATCTTCTGTTTATCAATCTTCTCACAGACAGCCTGCCGGCTATTGCACTGGGGCTGGAGCCTTACAGGCATGATGTGATGGATGAGAAGCCGCGGCCAATGAACGAATCCATCCTTACAAAAAAGGTTCTGCTGCGGATTGCGGTGGAAGGCATCGTGATCGGTGCCGTGGTTCTGGCTGCGTTTCTCATCGGCTACAGAAATGGAAATGAGGTGCTGGCAAGTACGATGGCATTTGCCGTGTTATGCTTATCAAGACTTGCGCATGGGTATAGCTGTAAAACTGATAAAAGAGTGGTCTTCACAGGAAAATTTTTTGATAACCGCTATATGCAGGGAGCATTTCTGGCTGGCTTCCTGCTGCTGAGTGCGGTTGTTACAATTCCTGTGCTGCGCGGATTTTTCGCAGTACAGACACTTAACATTGGTGAACTTGTGACGGTTTATGGTCTGGCAGCAGTGAGTATGCTGGTGATCCAGGGACTGAAAAGCCTGGTAAATCATTAATATTATTCTTCGCTGTCATCGTAGCTGTCGTCATAGGAGCCATCATCCGATGAATCATCATAAGAGCTGTCATCATAGGAGCCATCGTCGGATGAATCATCTGAGTTGTCGTCATAGGAAGCATCATCCGATGAATCATCGTAGCTGTCGTCATAGGAAGCATCATCCGATGAATCATCCGAGCTGTCGTCGGAGGAATCGTCTGTGCTGCCGTCAGAGCTGGAAGTTCCGGAGGTAATATTAATACCTTTGTCTGCATAATACTGCTCGGCGGTGATGGAGGCGGTATCCTCTACGATATTTCCGGATGAATCGACCATATTCAGGTCTGTATTAATGGTTACATCCAGAAGATTGGTTTCTGTGGATGGTGTGACATTCATGGACATGATCTGACTGAATTTCTTTTTCAGGTTGTCCAGGGTGAATTCACCGGATCCGACGTATTTCTGGATACCATTTTGGGAAGCCAGTTCTTCGGTGTAGTCAGAGAGCATGTAAGGGCCGAATTCGCCGGAATCGCTGTTGTAGTGCATTACCAGGGGTTCCACAGTCGGTGAGAGGATCCGGATGGAGGTTTTGCCATTTTGCACGGTTTTCTGGATGGTGAATTTTGCCATTCCTCCGAGAAGCTCCTCCAGCTTCTGCTGTGTGGATACAAAGTTTCCAAGAGAATAGAAAACAACGGCTTCGTTGCCCTGGTCGTCACTGAGACGGCCATATGGCTGAAGTACGTGAGGATGTCCTCCGATGATAACATTTACGCCCTGTTCCATGAGGTAGGCTGCCCATTGCTTTTCGTATTCGTTTGGCATGGTTTCGTCTTCAGTGCCCCAGTGTGCAACGAAGATGATGCAGTCTGCCTGCTGTTTGGCTTTCTGGATCATGGTGGTGATCTTCTCCTTGCGGATCATATCGATCATGTAATCCTTTCCTTCAATGCCGCCCACATTTGTGCCGTAGGTGTAATCGAGAAATGCGATCTTGATGCCGTTTACTTCACGGATTTTGACAGTGTCTGCATCCTCCTGGGAATCGTGGATTCCGAGGAGTGTGACATCCGGGTAGCTGGTTTTCCAGAAATTAAGAGTATCCGTAAGAAAACCTTCGCCAAAATCATCAATGTGGTTGTTGGCGGATTCTACTACGTTGAATCCGGCTTTTACAATGGCATCTCCTACCTCGGTCGGGGTTGCGAAGGAAGGATAGGAGCTTACGCTGTCGTGGTCGGTGGTGAAGACGGTTTCCTGATCGATCATCTTGATGTCAGCGTCTTTGATGGCATCTGTGATGTGTGTGTAGATCTTGTCATAATTCCAGTCACCGCTGTCGGATGCGCCTGCATCAATAAGGCTCTGGTGGTAGAGGTTGTCACCGACCGCGATGACGGAGGCGGTGGTGGTTTCTGCCGCATTGTCCTCGGCTTCCTGCTGAGCTTTTTCTTTTGACACAGTGGCTTTTTTCTGGGCATCTATGGCCGGTTTGCGGATCATGCGGTAGTCCAGCTGGTTAAATGAGACTACAAGAACAGCCAGGACGATGATGGATGCCAGAAGGCTTGTGCGGGCATTGCTGCGCTCCTGAAAGTTCAGTGGGATGTTGTCCTTGGGGTTGCGCCTGACAGACCTGCTGTTTTTGCGCATCTCCCGGAAATTCTGAAGAGCTTCCGGAAGATCATCCTTTTTAAATGGATTGGTGAAGTTCAGTGGAAATTTCATTTATGATCTACCTTGTCTTTCTTTGGATTTTTTTCTTTGGGGTTGTGTGGTTGTATTATAGCAGATTTTTATTGGGGTGGGAAGAGGGGGAGATGAACGTACGCCCGCGCCTGGGAGGAAAGGCTGAGTTTCCATTTTTTGTTACTGTATAGTCTGTGAAAATCCGTTTTATGGGGTTTTTATGTTTTCTTTGTGTGGTATAATTCATATATACCAGTAGTAGGAGTGTTAATGGCCAACAATACTATTTTTCAGAAAAGAAGAGAAAGTTCAGAAAGGAGTGCAGGGAATTATATAAAGAATATGGTTTGTAGGAAATTCTGGGAAGTTGAGCCTGATGTAGTAATTATGGAACTGCTATAGATTGCATGAAGGGAGAAAAGGACGGATGGAAGTTGTAGAAATGCTTGATAATCTGAAAGAGAAGGCCCGCAGGGACCCGGCACTTCGGGAGGTATTGCTTGCTACCCGTAAGGAGAAAGAGCCGCTGGCTGCTTTCTGCAAGAAGTGCCGGGAACTTGGCGTTCCGGTTTATGAGATGGATCTGATCGCAGCCGGTGAGGAATTTTATGCGGCGATGAAGCGGAGCACCAATGGCGGTGGGGAGAATTCTCCGATGCTTGAGGGCGAGGATGATTTTTATGAGCTGTTTTTTGCGGGGCTGGAATAAAGAGTTAAAATTCCACATCAATATACTTTTCCAGCACCGGGAAGGGCACGCCTCCGATCTTGAGTACCTGGCTGTGAAATTTTTTCAGATCAAAATCCTGGCCCAGGCGGTTCTGCTCGGAGGTCCGCAGATCCAGGATACTTAAGTAACCCCAGTAGTATTTCAGATAATTCCCGGGGGTTTCCAGGATATACTGATAGATCTCTGAGACAACGGTACTGTCTTCGATGCCGAAAGATTTCAGGAAGCTGGCGGCTTCAGCCTGGGTCCATCCGTTATAATGGATTTCAATATCCAGAAGAGAGTACATACACAGATTAATACTGCGGTTGAGCCATGCAAGCTGTGCGAGATCGGAAGCAGAAGAATCCAGGATATGATCAGCTGCATATTTATAGGCAAAAGGCTCTGCATAAGTAGCCCATCCTTCTGCAAAGCCGGAGGTACAGAGAAGATTGCGGATGCCGGAGGGATTCTGGCGTTCAAATGTCACAGTCTGGTAAAGATGTCCCGGAAATCCCTCGTGGGCCAGTGTGGTAAAAAGCTCCAGCCCCTGATAATTGGCTGCCGGGTTTATGTAGATCACATTGGGCGTTCCGGTATCCACAGGTGGAGTAAGATAAAAAGCCGGACTCAGATAATCCTTCATGGAGTCATGAACAGTCTTAAGTTCAAAAGAGACATCTTCTAGCGCAGGAAAATCAGAGAGGATTTTTTGCTGCAAAGCGTCCAGCATCTGTGCCGGCTTCATTTCTGTAAAAGCAATTCCACTGGTAAGTGTTGTCAGAAGTTCAGGATTCTGGCGCAGCATGGTCCCGGCAGTACCAATCTCACTGGAAAGCTGTCTGGAAAGCCGCCTTTCGATCTGCTTCACAGGAACATAAGTGCCGGTCTGGCTCTGCAGAAGATAAATATAATAGGCTCTGCCGCCTTTAAAGTACGCAAGTCCACGAGAATTTTTTCCAGTGCCCCGCAAAGCCTCAAGGCCGGCCATAAGTTCCTGATAGGCGGGGATCACTTCTGTTTCCATAAGGCTTTGATGCGTAAGGATCAGAGCTTTTTGGTCTGAGTCAGAAAGACTTCCATAATCGGAAACCTTCTCCCGGAAAATATCCAGCATATAATTTTCATCCGGCTCCTGGATGAAAGCGTTGCACTGCTCAAGAATCCGGTCCAGAGTGGTATCGCTCATAAAGAAGCCTGCTCTGGATTTCTGCTGCTCAAATTTCAGAATGCTCTGAAAGTATGGACGGATGGTAGTCAGAAGATTCAGATAATCAGAAATGTCCCGGTCCTCATAAAAAGCATACTCGGCCAGAAGAACCGGGAGCTGTGCCTGGATTCCAAGGCTGGGGCCAAGAGGCTCCTGGAGAAGATAATTATCGCCGAGAGATTTTTCAGTATGGTAATAGAGGAGCATGGAATCCAGAGTCATCTGATTTTCAGTGGAAAGCTGGCTGTAGCGGAAGGCTTTCAGCTTATCTTCGTATTGCTGACAGGTTTTATAGATGTTTTCCATATCCGTGGAAACTGTGCCAAGAGAGGCTTCTTTCCGTCGGATACCCTGTTCTTCCGGATGGGCCAGGGTATAGTGCAGAGTAAGGGCACTGCCGGAAACCTCATTTTGAAAAACTTCCCTGGTAAAAGCTTCGAATTTTCCGTTTTCGGTAATGCCATGAGCGGAAAAATATCCGGCAGCAATGCCTGTGATAAGAGTAAAAACAAGGCCGCAGGCAATAAAAAAAGAAGATTTTTTCTTCATGATATTAAAAGGCATAAAGAGTCCTTCCTGCGTTTGGCTTTGTACTATCATATTGGAAAAATGCGGAATCTATGATATTATGTGAACGGAAATAAAGGGAATTTGTATACATTATAAATGGAGAAAAAATATGAGCGATATCTATGATCTTGCAATCCTGGGCGGGGGTCCTGCCGGGATCACAGCGGCAATTTATGCATCCCGTGCCAGATTAAATACAATATGGATCGATAAAAATTTTGTACCAGGCGGTCAGATCACAGCCACCTATGAGGTAGATAATTATCCGGGAATGCCGGGAATTTCGGGCATGGATCTGGGTGAAGCCTTCGGGGAGCATGCCCGGAAGCTGGGACTGGAACCGAAGCGCGAAAGGATCCTTTCCCTGGAAAATATTTCAGGGGACATCAAGATGATCCGCACAAAAAAGAACGAGTATCAGGCCAGAACGGTCATTCTTGCATTCGGGTCCGAGCACCGGAAGCTTGACATTCCGGGAGAGGATGACCTTTCAGGGCTTGGAGTATCCTACTGTGCAACCTGTGACGGAGCTTTTTATAAGGATCGGACTGCAGTGGTAATAGGCGGAGGAAACGTGGCAGCAGAGGATGCGGTATTTCTTTCCGGCATTTGTAAAAAGGTATATCTGATCCACCGCCGTGATGCACTCCGGGCGGATAAGGCTATTCAGGAGAAGGTTTTTACCTGCGATAATATAGAACTGGTGTGGGACAGCATTCCGCTGGAAATCCTGGGGCAGGAAGAAGTAACAGGCCTTAAGATCCGTAATGTAAAAACCGAAGAAGAGCGGAAACTGGATACAGACGGCGTTTTTATTGCAGTGGGAATCGTTCCCAACACGGCACTTGTGAAAGATAAGCTGAAGCTGGATGAGAGTGGATATATCCGTGCCGGAGAAGACGGGATCACCAGCGTACCAGGCGTTTTTGCGGCGGGGGATATCCGTACCAAGGCACTCAGACAGGTGGTAACTGCTGTTTCAGACGGAGCCAATGCAGTGGCTTCTGCACAGAAATATCTCTGGAGGGCAGAAAATGGCAACGATTAAGGAAATTGCACAGAGGGCAGGAGTAAGTACAACAACGGTTTCCAATGTTATACATGGAAAAACAAAGAAAGTCTCTCCTGCGAACATTCAGAAAATCGAGAATCTCATTCATGAAATGGGATATGTCCAGAAAATGGGACTGAGAGTTCTCAATAAAGAAAAATCCCAGCTGATCGCAGTTGTGATCAATTATCATAAGGATTTTAAGGATTCGGTCATCGGAGATCCTTTTTATGGAAAGATCATCGGCTTTATCGAGAAATATGTACAGGATCTTGGCTATTATCTGATCCTGTATTCTGCAAAGGATACCGACAAGATCTTCCAGATGGTCATGGGCTGGGATGTGGATGGTGTCATTGCCATTTCCTTCAGCAAGAGTAACTGCGAAAAGATCTATCAGCTGATCAATAAGCCCATTGTTTCCATTGATGCCTACGGTGAGCTTGACGCAGGCCAGGAGAGCCATGTACTGAACATCGGCCTGGATGACGAGAGTGGTGGTTACCTTATGACAAAATATCTCCTGGAATGCGGCTATGAGAATATCCAGGTCTGTGCAGGCCGTGACAATGGTGTTGACCATCTCCGCTATCAGGGAGCACAGAAAGCTGCGAAGAAATTTGCAGGGAAAAAACAGAAGGTGCAGTTTACTGCCCTTGGAATGAATTACGAAAGGCGGAAAGAAAGCTACGCATGGCTCATCCAGAGGAAGAAGCCGAAGACAGCCCTGTTTTTTCTGTCAGACCTCTATGCGCTGGAGGCGATCAGCTTTTTCAGCAGCAGAGGAATAAAAATCCCGGAGGAGATCGGAATCGCAGGCTATGATAATATCAGCTATGCGGAATTTTCCGTGCCACGGCTCACAACCGTCAGTCAGAATGTGGAGCAGAAGGCTTCTCTCGCTGTGGAAATCCTGATGGAACGGATCAATGGTGAGAAGAAAGAGCGGGAGAATGAGATCAGGCTTCCGGTTACGCTGATACCGCGGAAATCGGTACAGGTGCAGAATTAGTCAAAAGCCGAAAATATTTTAACTGTCAATATCCGGCAGTTAAAGTATTTTCGGCTTTTTAAGTGAATCGGGTAAGTCCCTTGCTTCACTTACGAATATCCGCCTGATTCAAATTTTTTATATAAAACCTGCACAAAATCATAATTTGAAACTTGTCACAATGATAGGTTATGTACATAACCTATTTACAGGACTAATCTTTGATGATATAGTGAGGATATGAAAGGTTATGTACATAACCAAAGGAAAAATAAAGAAGGAGTGAATACCAGATGAAGCAGATTCTGATCGCCACACATGGGAAAATGGCCTCCGGTATCCGTTATACAGCAGAGCTTATCGTTGGAAAAATGGCCGAGATCACAACCATCGACGCCTATGTAACACCGGAAGACAATGTGGAGAAAAAATTTGAGGAATATTTCGCACTGCATGAAAACGATAGGATTTTCGTTTTCACAGATCTGATGGGCGGAAGTGTCAACCAGAAGCTTCTGGGATACAGCCAGAAGGAAAATGTAACACTGATCACAGGAACCAACCTTCCGGTTCTGATGCAGGTAATGATGGCAGATGAGGATGTGACAGCGGAAGAAATCCAGGAATTCATCGATGACGCCAGAGAAGAGCTTCAGGTGGTAGATCTGGGCGTTGGGAAAAAATCCACATCGGAAGATCACCCTGCAGAAAATAATGCACAGGCAGCAAAAGGCAACGGACAGACAACCGCGAAATCCGCACCGAAGAAAGATCTGGCTTTGCAGTCCTATGACAATTCCACAGCGAAGATCACCGCTCTCCGTGTAGATGACCGTCTGATCCACGGGCAGGTTGCCATGACCTGGACCAAGCAGCTGGCAGTACAGGGAATCGTGGTAGCCAACGATGAGGCAGCCAACGACAATACTCAGAAGATGGCCCTGAAAATGGCAGTACCGGGAGGAATCAAATCCCTGATCAAACCGGTGGATGAAGCCATCCGTATTTTAAATAACCCGAAAGCATCCAAAATGCGTATCCTGGTTCTCACAAGAACGGTAAAGGATGCCCTGAAAGTGAGACAGAGTGTTGGCGAGATCGGCTTCCTCAATGTGGGAAACACCGGACGTTTTGACGGAATTGATGTTTCTGAGAAGCTTGTCCTGACACCGACCATCATGCTGACCGATTCCGAGCAGCAGGCACTGAAAGATTTGGTTGCCCTCGATCCGAAGACCTGTATGCAGCAGGTACCGAATGATGAGCAGAAGCTTGTGAAGGATGTACTGGACAAATTAAAGTAATATACAGCACATAAAAAGGAGGAAAGAAAAAATGTTAAACGCATTTCTTGTAGCACTTGCCGTATTCATCTGTGTCGGCGGTGCAGAGCTGATCGGCTTCACCATGCTGAACCGTCCGATCGTCATCGGACCGCTGGTAGGTCTGTTCCTTGGAGATCTTCACACAGGAGTAATTATCGGAGCTTCTCTGGAAGCCGTATTCATGGGAGTTGTAAATATCGGCGGTGCTTCCGCGGCAGAACCTGGAATTGCCACAGCCGTGGGAACTGCTTTTGCCATCATGCTTGGCAAAGGTTCTGAGGTTGCCCTGACACTGGCACTTCCGATCGGTATCCTTGGTCTTCAGATCAAGACCGTTCTCTATATTTTCATTGTAGGTATGTTTGCAAAAACCTTCGACCGTCTGGCAGCAGAGGGCAGGGAGAAACAGATCATCGCCCTCCACTACGGACTCTGGGCCGTAAACTGGGCATTGTATTCCCTGTTCGCATTCTTCGGAATCCTATTCGGCTCTGATGCAGTCAGCGCACTTCTGGAAGCAATCCCGGATGTTGTTATGAACGGCCTGACCGTCTGCGGCGGACTTCTTCCGGCAGTAGGTATGGCAATGCTGATGAAAATGCTCTGGGATAACAAGATCTGCATGTTCTATTTTCTGGGATTTGTCCTGGCAGCATACTTAAATCTTCCGCTGATCGCTCTTGCCGTGATCGGTGTGATCATTGCGATTTCCGTTGGCATGAACGATTACAGGCTGAACCAGATTGCAGCACAGGGAGCTGCTGTTTCACCGGCCGGCGGTTCTGACGAATATCTTGACGAAGAAGAGGAGGAATTTTTCTCATGAGTAATTTAACGAAATCCATTCCTGCAGATGAAAGAAAAATGCTGAGAAAAGCGTTCTGGCGTTCCTTCACTCTGTATGCGGCAGTCAGCCCGGCAAAACAGGGAGCTTCCGGTTTCTGCTACTCCCTGATGCCGTTTATCAACAAGTTTTACAAAAATGATGAGGAAGGCAAAAAAGCTGCCCTCACAAGAAGTATGTCCTACTTTAATACAACCATCACCTGTTCTACCTTCATCATGGGTCTTGTAGCTTCCATGGAGAAGAAAAACAGTGAGCAGGAGGATTTTGACGCTGGCTCCATCAACGCGGTGAAATCCTCCCTGATGGGACCTCTGGCCGGAATCGGTGATTCCATTTTCTGGGGAGTTCTCCGTGTGATCGCAGCCGGAATCGCGGTAGGACTTGGAGCCTCCGGAAACATTCTGGCACCGATCGTATTTCTGCTTCTTTTTAATATTCCGTCTATTCTGGTGAAATATTACGGAACATTCCTGGGATACAAACTTGGTTCCGAATACATCCAGAAGGTTTACGCAAGCGGTCTTATGAATATCCTGACAAAGGCGGCCAGCATTGTAGGCCTGATCATGGTTGGCGGCATGACTGCCAGCATGGTAACCTTCAGTTCCACCTATGAGCTTACCATGAAGGGTGAATCTGTCCTGAATCTCCAGAATATGCTGGACCAGATCTTTATCGGTATCGTTCCACTTGGACTGACGCTTCTTTGTTATTACCTGCTGAAAAAGAAAAATATCAGCATCACAGTTCTGATCATTGGTGTCATCATCCTGAGTATCCTTCTCTCTCTTCTGGGAATTGCATAGGACCTAAGGATAAGCGATAAAGATCAGCAGACAGTTATATTTGAATACATAAAGGAGAGACAGAAAAATGAAAGATTGGTGGAAGAATTCCGTTGTATATCAGATCTATCCAAGAAGCTTCAGGGACTCCAATGGAGACGGCTTTGGAGATCTCCGGGGTATTATTGAAAAGCTCCCCTACCTTCAGAACCTCGGGATCGATGTGATCTGGCTCAGCCCTGTATTTGACTCCCCGCAGGATGACAATGGTTATGATGTCAGAGATTACCGCAAAATCTATGCAGGCTTCGGAAGCAACGAGGACATGGAGGAGCTGATAAAGAAGGCTCATGAGAATGGTATTAAGATCGTTCTGGATCTTGTGGTAAATCATACTTCCGATGAACATGCATGGTTTGTGGAAAGCCGGAAATCCAAAGACAACAAATACAGTGATTATTACATCTGGAAGGATCCGAAGGCGGATGGCAGCGAGCCAAACAACTGGGGTTCCAGCTTCTGCGGAGGTGCCTGGGAATATGACGGGGAGCGCGGCCAGTATTATCTGCATCTTTACAGTAAGAAACAGCCGGATCTCAACTGGGAGAATGAAAAGGTCCGCCAGGAGATCTATGATCTCATGAAATTCTGGATGGATAAAGGGGCAGACGGATGGCGTATGGATGTGATCGCTTCCATATCCAAGGATCAGTCCTTCCCGGATTATCCGAAGATTGATGACCGTAAGTATTACACAGGAAAATATCACAGCAACGGACCGAGACTTCACGAGTTCATCCAGGAGATGAACCAGAAGGTACTTTCTAAATATGACTGCATGACTGTGGGCGAGGCACCAGGCTCCACGCCGGAGGTTGCAAGGCTGTTTACAGATCCCGGACGCAAAGAGCTGAACATGATCTTTACCTTCGAGCATATGAACATTGACCGTATTCCTGGTTCCGTGAACAGGAAGTGGGCACTGAAGCCGTTTGACCTTCGCAAGCTGAAACGTGTTATGACCGAGTGGCAGAACAAGCTTTATAATAAGGGATGGAACGCCCTGTACTTTGAAAACCATGACCAGCCACGTATTATTTCCAGATGGGGAAATGATACCACTTACCGGGAGGAATGTGCCAAGGCTTACGCGACAGTTCTTCATGGTATGCAGGGAACTCCTTACGTATACCAGGGTGAAGAGATCGGTATGACAAACGTACATTTCCCTCTGGAGGAATATGAGGATATCGAGGTACGCAACGCATACCAGGAGCTTGTTGTTAAGAACAAAACCATCTCTGAGGATGATTTCCGAAAGGCTGTATGGAACAAGAGCCGTGACAATGCCAGGGTTCCCATGCAGTGGGATGACAGCGAGAACGCGGGATTTACAACCGGAAAACCGTGGTTCCGTCTTTCCGACCGCTACGAGGAGATCAATGTAAAAAAAGCTCTGGAAAAAAATGATTCTGTGTTTTATTATTATAAGGATCTGATCCGCCTGCGCCATGAGGAAGAGCTTCTGACAGAAGGTGACTATCAGCTTCTTCTTCCGGAAGATGAGAAGATTTTTGCATACTTAAGAACTTCTGAAAAAGAGCAGTGGATCGTAGTGGCAAACCTTTCTGAGGATACAGTAAGCACAGAAAGACTTGCAGAGTATGTGTCCGATAAAACGGACATCAAGATCGCAAACTATAAAGACAGAGCAGGAATCATGGAGGATTTAAGGCCATATGAGGCATTTATGATGAGAATCCGGTAGATTCCTGTACAGGAGGATATATGGAGAAATACATCATTGCAGTAGATATGGACGGAACGCTTCTGAACAGCGAGAATAAGATTTCTGAGAGAACAAGAAACGTTCTGCAGCGGCTGATCGATGAGGGGCATTATGTGGTGCCTGCAACAGGAAGGACAAGGAAGCTGATCCCGCAGGAGTTTTCCGTGCTCCGGGGTGTGAAATGGGGAATCGTGGAAAACGGCTGTGTTGTCTGGGATTACGATAAAAATGAGATGATCTGGCGAAAGACCCTGCCAAAAGGAATGGCAGCAAAGATCCTGAAGGATGTGGAGGACAGCGGTGTAAAGGACTGGATCGCGGAAGCTTATGCCAATGGAGTTGCATATTCCGATGCAGATGCCAGAGATTATGTAGCATCCGCAGCAGATAAAAATCTTCTGGAAAAAACATTTGTGGAGTATTTTCTTAACCGGCATGAGTATGTGAAGGATTTTTACAGGCAGACAGAGCTTCTTGACCAGGCAGAGAAAATTAACATCTATTTTGCGGACCGCGAGGACAGCAGAGCCCTCCGCGAAAAATGGAAGGATCTGGAGGACGTGGCTGTAACCACCTCCATCAGCGGCAATTCGGAGTTTAATGCCGCAGGCGTAGATAAAGGTGTTGGCCTTGCCATGCTCCGCACAAAGCTTGGCATTGACCGGATGCATGTGATCGCTTTCGGTGATAATGAGAATGATCTGGAAATGCTGGAAGGTGCCGGTATCGGCGTTGCCATGGGGAATTCCAGGCAGTATGTAAAGGATGCAGCCAATGAGGTGACAGCAGATAATGACCACGATGGTGTGGCAGAGTTCCTGGAGAGATTTTTTGACATGTAACAACATATTACCTGATTCTATATGATGATAGAAATTTTTCATTTCCATTTTTTATAATTTGCGTTATGATAAAAAAGTGGATGAATGGGCCGTTTTCTACGGGCGGCAAAAAAATTTTTGAGGGAATCAGGAGGAAGTTTTTTACATGAAAAATTTAATACCCAGGAGGGTGATGGAATATATAGTCATCACATTTGCCGTTATTCTGATGGATGTGGGAATCTATGTATTCAAATTTCCGAATAACTTTTCTTTCGGAGGAGTTTCGGGTATGGCAGTCGTATTTGCGCATTTTATTCCGATGACATCTGCGCAGATCAACCTTGTGATCAATCTTATTCTGCTGGTGATCGGATTCATGATCCTGGGACGGGATTTCGGGATCAAGACGGCTTATGTTACCGTATTTTCGTCCCTGCTTCTGAACGTGTTTGAGAAGATTTTCCCGATGGAAAAAGCACTCACAGGGAATATCATGCTGGAGCTTTGCTTTGCGATCATCCTTCCGGCACTGGCAGCAGCCATGCTGTTTTTTGAAAATGCGTCAGGCGGCGGCACAGATATCGTGGCGATGATCATCCGGAAGTATTCAACCATGAATATTTCTGCCGCACTGTTTCTGGTGGACTGCCTGATCGTTGTTGTTTCCTTTATGGTATTTGATATTACCACAGGCCTTTGTTCTGTGCTGGGGCTTATGGCTAAGACACTTCTCATTGACAAGTCTATTGAGCGGATGAAGCTGAATAAATATTTTACCATCATTTCCAGCAAACCGGAGGAAATCTGTGATTTCATCATGAAGGATCTGAACAGGAGCGCAACGATCTATCATGGGGAAGGCGTTTACACACATAAGGACAAAAAAATCATTCTGACGGTAGTTGATGTAAAGCAGGCGGTGCTTCTGCAGCGTTTTATTGATGAGGTAGACCCCCGGGCATTTCTGATGGTGACGAAGAGCAGTGAGGTCATTGGCAAGGGATTTATGAGCTATATCTGATGTATCAACGGATTCGGTTAAATATATGGTTTTATGGTGCAGAGGGCATTTCTGACAGCTGTTTGTGGCTGTGGAGATGCTCTTTTTTGGTTACCGCGTACCGGAGTCTGTGAAGCTTCCGTGAAAAGGTTTGACATATGGGGTTCTGTATGGTAGTATACACACTTGTGCAATAAATGTAACAAAATTGTAACAAATAAAATCGATGATAGATAAGTTTTTGAGAGGAGTTTTTATGTTTTATAAAAAAATTGCTGCTGTTGCTATGAGTGTGATCATTGCCGGAGCGGTTCCGTGTACAGCTTTTGCAGATACAGAAGCTGTGAGTGATGGCGAGGTTGAGGAGCTTTCCATGGAGGAAGATTTCTCAGATGGGACAGCTTCGATTTCTGCTCTTGCAAGCGCACTGGCGGATAAGACAGCTTCTGATGTGACGGAATACCAGGAAGCGAAAGCCGAAGCGGAGGAGATCGCACAGAAGAGACTGGAAGCAGAAGCAGCAGCGGAGGCTGCCCGTAAAGCCGAAGAGGAACGCAAGGCAGCAGAAGAGGCAGCGCGTGAGGCTGAAGAAGCCCGTGTAGCCAAACGTCAGGAGATCGTGGATTTTGCACTGCAGTTTGTAGGAAATCCTTATGTTTACGGCGGCACAAGCCTGACAAACGGTGCGGACTGTTCCGGATTTGTGATGTCTGTTTTTGCACAGTTCGGCTATGAGCTTCCACGTGTGGCAGCAGCCCAGTGCGCAGCGTCCCAGAAGAAGGATGTTTCGGATATTGAGGCTGGAGATCTGGTTTTTTATGGTGACGGAGGGATTGACCACGTAGCTCTTTATATCGGAGATGGAAAGATCGTCCATGCCAGTACCTCAGCCACAGGAATTAAAGTATCCGATTACAATTACCGTACACCGGCCGCGGTTGGAACCTTTGTGGAGTAAACAAAAAGTATTTCTGGCAATATGCACAAAACATGTCGAACCATGGTGGATAAGTGAAAAGTTATCCAAAAAGTTTTCCACATGAAAAAAATCCGCAAATAGGCTAATAATCAAGTTATGCACAAAATTATCCACATTATCCACAAGGATAACAATGTGGAAGACCTGATTTACATAAAAAAAATTAAACATATGTTTTGTGTAAAAATGATAAAACTGCAAAACGAATGAAAAAAAACTGTAAAACTCTTGACATGAAAAAATTCTAAATAACATAAAATATTCTCACAAAAATATCGTAATTAAGGGAAATGGAAACGAATAATCAGAAAATACACGAAAAATTTTCGCAAAACCACTATATTCACACGGATAAAAACGAGATGTACGTAAACGTGCGTGAAAAAAGGACAGTGACCGGATACAACGGACACTGCCCTTTTTTTAAAGCATTTTCAGATTGTGGATAAATGTGGATAACTTCCTTATCCATTCTGTTTCATTCGTTTGATCACCTTCAGGCGTGTAAACTCTTCCCTCTCTTTTTCCTCCAGGGCATTGGTGATATCCCTGGTGAGAGTCTCATATCTTGGAATCGTGATATTCTTAAGGGCATTGGCACGCTTCTGTGTCTTTTTGATATTGGTGGCAAGACGGATGGCGGCATTTTCGATCATGGAGAGCTGAATGGACAGCTCCTTCACACGTTCGAAGGCTGCCTTGGCCTCGTCCAGGGACAGCTTGGTGCTGTAGTAGGCGTAGGTCGGCGTATTGCTGCGCTGCTTGTCATATTCCACAAGAGGAATCTCAGTACCCATAACGCTTCTGGTTTTGATCCGGATGGAATCTTCTACAGGAACGGTATGGGAAATCTGGTCTACAAAGGCAATGCCGATCTCCATATTAGCCTTCTGCAGGGCAGCATAGGCAGTGCGGAAGGTTTCGTCGATCTGTGTCTGGACATCCTTTGCCTGGTCAATTAGCTCCATCATTTCACGGATCAGGATATTACGCTTTTTGTCCATAAGCTCATAGCCCTGTCTGGAAAGAGCCAGAGAATTTTTTGCAAGTATGAGATTTCCCTTGGTGGGAAAGGTATTCGGATCCATAAAATCACCTCACTAACGGACGGTTTCCCTGTAATACTGATCCAGAACCCTGGTATCGATACGGTCGAGCTCTTCTCTTGGAAGAAGTCCCAGAAGGTCCCAGCCCTTATCCAGAGTCTCGACAATGCTTCGGTTCTCGGTCTCAGACTGTCCTACAAACTCAGCTTCGAAAGCTTTTCCAAATACAAGGTACCGTTTATCCAGCGGAGACAGCTCATCCTCACCGATAACGGAAGCCAGGGCTCTCGCATCGCCTACCTTTGCGTAGCAGGAGAAGAGCTGGTTGGCAACATCCTGATGATCGGCACGGGTGAAGCCTTCACCGATACCGTCCTTCATCAGACGGGACAGGGATGGAAGGACATTGATCGGCGGATAAACTGCCTGGCCGTGGAGCTGGCGGTCCAGTACGATCTGGCCTTCGGTAATGTATCCGGTAAGGTCAGGGATCGGATGTGTGATATCATCGTTTGGCATGGTCAGGATCGGGATCTGGGTTACAGAGCCAGTGCCGCCGCGGACGATCCCTGCACGCTCATAAAGAGTGGCAAGTTCACTGTACAGATATCCGGGATAACCCTTTCGGGAAGGGATCTCGCCCTTTGAGGAAGAAACCTCTCGCATAGCCTCGCAGAAAGAAGTGATATCTGTGAGGATAACCAGGATGTGCATACCTTTTTCAAAAGCGAGATATTCAGCGGCAGTCAGTGCGATCTTCGGTGTAAGAAGACGCTCAACAACTGGGTCGTTTGCAAGATTCAAAAACATGACAACGTGGTCGGAGGCACCGCTTTCCTCGAAGGTCCTGCGGAAAAATTCGGCTACGTCATATTTAACGCCCATTGCTGCAAAAACGATGGCGAATTCTTCATCGGAGTCAGCTCCCAGGGAAGCCTGCTGAACGATCTGTGCAGCCAGCTTGTCATGGGGAAGGCCGTTTCCGGAAAAGATCGGCAGCTTCTGGCCGCGGATCAGGGTGGTCAGCCCGTCGATGGCAGAGATACCGGTGTTGATATAGTTTCGCGGATATTCACGTGTTACCGGGTTCAGCGGAAGACCGTTGATGTTCAGGCTGACCTCCGGTGTGATCTCGCCAAGGCCGTCAATGGGCTGGCCGATACCGTTAAAGGTACGCCCCAGGATCTCCGGGGAAAGTCCGATCTCCATCGGGTGTCCGGTAAGACGCGTGTGTGTATTGCCGAGGGACATATTATCTGTTCCCTCAAAAACCTGGATAACAGCCTTGTCCTCGTAAATTTCCACGATACGGCCGATCTTCTGTGTGCCGTCCTCCATGTGGAACTCTACGATTTCCTCGTAGGATGCGTTTTTTACACCCTCAAGGACAACAAGAGGGCCGTTTATTTCACTCAGGCCAAGATATTCGATTGCCATAAACTGATCCCTCCTTTAGCCGTTTCTTTCCAGTACATTGTCGTAGAAGCGGTCGATATCTTTGTGATACTCATCAAAACGATCCAGCTCTTTGTTCGGAACTTCGTATTTGATGGCGATGATCCGTTCGAAGATATTATCCTCTTTCAGTACAGAAACCGGCATGCCGCGGTTTACAAGGGCACGGCATTTCTCATAGAGGTATAGGATGGTCTCCATCATCAGGAACTGTTTTTCCATAGGAACGCTGGTATCCTCCTGATGAAAAGCATTCTGCTGCAGGAAGCCCAGACGGATGACTCTGGCGATCTCCAGTGTCAGCTTCTGGTCATCCGGAAGAACATCGCTTCCGATCAG